>CALYTP010000015.1:0-28042 GCA_945486915.1 uncultured Clostridia bacterium
TCGGACACTTCACAACATATTGTGTTGTGCTTACTAAAGCCGATAACCTAAATTGGAATTTGTGCTTATCTTTGCTCGGCAGGACGAAAAATTGTTATTAAACGCACTGGCGCGGCAGCGCCCTTGGCTCTCCCTCTGGGAGAGCTGTCAGCCGAACAGGCTGACTGAGAGGGTACCGCAGTCGGAAAAAAGTGCATCTCTATGGTGCGGCACCCTCTCAGGTAAGCCCCTTTCGGGGCAGCTAGCTCTCCCATAGGGAGAGCCAAGGTCGCTTCGCTCCACGCAAACGAAACCGCAAAATTATAGTTTTTATGTGTTATAACCTACTACAATGACCTGCCAAAAAATCTGCCTGTCGGATTGGGATCCGGCGGGCAGCGGCGCGGATACGTCTATATTATAATGTATATATCCCTTCGACGCGGGGGCAGTCCAACTGTGGGCTGAATCGCGGAAAGTGCAGGAAAGCCGATCCTGCAATTCAAACATGTTCCTGCGCAGCGGACAATTGGTTTTCTCGATTTTCGGATTTCTTTCAAAAAAGTGTCATTTTTAACAAAAACTTGTGGGGATAATTGTGCATATCAGAACAAGTGTCCGTCCTGTGCGGAGAGCATTTGGAAGCGAAAGTTGTGAGAATGAATAAAAACAGAGTAAAATCAAACAATTAGTTGTGCATTTCGCAGAAGGCTTTGAAAATGTAACTGAAAAATTAACTGAGGGTTGATTTTGCCGGGGAATTATGATACCATAAATCAAAATCATTTGTACATAAATGGTTTTGTGCAGGAAACCGGCGATTCCGATTGCACGGAAGCCTGCAAAAATATTTAAGGAGGAAATTCCCAATGAAGAAACTTCTCGCAATCGTGTTGGCTCTGGCCATGGTTCTTCCGATGGTGCTGAGTGCATCTGCTGCTCAGTATCCTGCCCTGGAAGAAAAGGATGACCAGCAGCTCTACGATGAAAACCTGGGCGAATTCTATGATATGTACATGGAAGCCCTGGAGTGCATGGACGTAGATCAGCGCTACGCTCTGGAGGCTCTTGCCGAGGCAAAGCTCCTGCAGTCCAGCGTGCTGCTGCCCACTACTTCCAACTATGGTAACTTCGCCATTGGCCGTACCGTTCCCAAGACTGCCAACGGCACCCTGTGGGGCAACGACTCCGACCGTCAGTACTCCGTGCTGGTGACCAAGGAGCTGATCAAGGCTTCCGACCGTGATGCTCTGAAGGCAATGTGGATGGAAGCTGCCGATGCTGCTTCTTACGTTGCCGAAGCCAAGGCTTATCTGGCTGACAACGGCTACACCCTGGAGGATGAGTATAAGTACCCCTCCTCCTCCGATCCTCAGACCTGGGACGCTCTGAACACCTACCTGCAGGCCGACTCCCGTCCTCTGGTTCAGCTGTGCGACGGCCTGATGATGTATGATCTGAAGAACGTCCAGCAGTTTGCCCTGGCCGAGAGCTATGAGGCCAATGAGGATATGACCGTCTTCACCTTCAAGATTCGTCAGGGCGTGAAGTGGGTCGACTCCCAGGGCCGTGAGATCGGCGAGGTTACCGCCGACGACTTCGTTGCCGGTATGCAGCACATGCTGGACTGCCAGGCCGGTCTGGAATGGCTGGTTGACGGTGTCATCGTGGGCGCCAACGAGTATATGTACGGCGAGACCACTGACTTCGCCGACGTGGGTGTCAAGGCTCTGGACGACTACACCCTGGAGTACACCCTGTGCGATTCCACTCCTTACTTCCTGACCATGCTGGGCTACAACATCTTCTTCCCCATGAACCGCGCCTACTTCCTGAGCCAGGGCGGTGCCTTCGGTGTGGACGAGTTTGCCGCTGCCAAGGAGTCCTCCAACTATAAGTATGGTACCTCCCCCGACACCATCGCTTACAATGGCCCCTTCCTGATCAAGAGCTTCACCGAAAAGAACACCATCGTCTTCGAGGCCAACCCCTCCTACTACAACCCCGAGATCCTGGGTGTTCACACCCTGACCTGGAAGTATGACGACGGCACCGACAACACCAAGACCTACAAGGACATGGTGGCCGGTGACATCACCAATGCCGGTCTGAACACCGCTACCATGGAGATCGCCAAGGCTGACGGCCTGTTCGACGAGTACGCCTATGTTTCCGAGACCGACGCTACTGCTTTCGTTGAGTGGATGAACATCGACCGCAAGGCCTATGCCAACTTCAACGATGCCAACCTGGGCGTTTCTACCCACACCGAGGATCAGAAGCTGCTGGCTCAGGCTGCTATGCGGAACGTCCACTTCCGCCGCGCTGTTCACTATGCCATCGACCGTGCCACCATGGTCGCTCAGCGCAAGGGCGAGGATCTGAAGTACAACTCCATGATCAACGCCTACGTTCCCGGCAACTTCGTCTACCTCAGCAAGGATGTCACCGTTGAAATCAACGGCGAGTCCGTCACCTTCCCCGCCGGCACCGCCTACGGCACCATCCGTCAGGCTCAGCTGGAGGCTGATGGCAGCCACATCAAGTCCTTCGACGAGGAGACCGGCCTGGGCACCGGCTTCGACGGCTGGTACAACCCCGAGGTCGCTGTGGCCGAGCTGGAGATCGCCATCGCTGAGCTGGCCGAACAGGGCTACGAGATCAGCGCTGAGAACCCTGTCCGTCTGGACATCGCCAGCTTCACCGGCAACGACAGCTTCAAGAACCAGGATCAGGCTATGAAGCAGAGCGTTGAGGCAGTGCTGGGCGGCGTGGTCATCGTGGACATCGTTCCCTGCGAGACCGCTATGGACTGGTACAATGCTACCTACTATCCCAACACCGGTGACGAGATGAACTTCGACATCGGCAACAACGGCGGCTGGGGCCCCGACTACGGCGATCCCAAGTCCTACCTGGACACCATGCTGCCCGGCGCCAACGGTATGACCAAGAGCTTCGGCCTGTTCTAATCATCGTTAGCGCAGCTCCGATTCCAAAGAAGTAAAAGTCAGGTCGGGGGACGGATTCCAACCAATCCGTCCCCCGATTGGCCAGTAAAAGCGAGAGTGATAATATGACGAAATATGTAATCAATCGACTCCTTCGCGGCTTCCTCTCGGTTGCGATTATGATTATCATTGTGATGGTGATGATCTTTACGCTGATGGATCGCCAGCTGATCTTTGCCTCCGATCCCATGTTCAGCAAGAAAACCTCTAACGCGAAGGAAACTTATATGTACAGCAAGTGGGAGGAGTATGGGTATCTGGACTATGTTACCTATGCTGACTACCTGCTTCAGCTGACCAAGAACGGCACCATCACCGAGGAAACCCGGGCGGAGGCCGTCAAGCTGGGCAAAACCGCAGACAAGGATTCCGATCTGACCGCCCAGTATGTTCAGGAATTTGAAGACTACTATACCTCCCGTGGGTATGAAGTAAGGCGGCTGGACACCAAGATGAACGGCAAGAAGGTTGCCCAAGGTGGCCAGGCGGCTTTATTTGCTTTTAAGGATAAGCCCATTTGGGATCGTGCGCTGCACTATTTCACCGGCTTACTGGAATTTGACAATGTGAATCGGGTGGAAGGTGATATCGGCGAGAGAAAGCTTACCTTCACGCTCTATGACCCGATGTACGGCGGCGAAAAATTCTCCCCTGCGATCATGGGCAACGGCACAAACCACAAGTACCTTTTGTACTGTGACAACCAATTCCCCTATATCCATCAGAATTTTCTCACCCTTCACCTGGGTAAATCCTTTGTGGTGAACCAGGGAATCGATGTTTTTGATACAATGACCCGATCTCAGGGCGCTTACGTTCCTTCCACCATTACCTATCCCACGGGCCTGGTGGAGGAGAGTGCTGACGACCTCCATACCGCCACCTATGTCCCCGGTTCTCTGGAGGCTGGCGAGTTGCTCTACAGTCCCCGCTATACTGACGACTACACCCAGACCAGCACTGTAAAGAACGGCAACTCCAAGATGGGATATTCCTTCCTGTTTGGTATCTTGGCAGTTATCCTCGCCTATGTGATCGGCCTGCCCCTGGGCGTGCTCATGGCACAGAAAGCAGATTCGCTGCTGGATAAGATCGGCACTTTCTATATCGTGTTCATCACCGCAGTGCCCGCCCTGTCCTATATCTTCATGGTCAAGACCCTGGGCTACGCCTTGGGTATTCCAACTTCCTTCGATTTGGAATCCACCAGCAAAATGATGTACCTGCTGCCCATTATCTCCTTGGCGATGCCCAGCATCGCCCGGCTGATGCGCTGGATGCGCCGGTATATGATCGACCAGAAGAATTCCGATTATGTCCGTTTCGCCCGTTCCAACGGCCTGGTGGAGGGCGAGATCTTCCGCAAGCACATTATGCGCAACGCAGTGGTGCCCATTGTCCAGGGTATCCCCGCCAGCGTGCTGTTCAGCCTGGTTGGCGCCTTCTACACCGAGCGGGTCTATTCCATCCCCGGCACCGGTGGCCTGATGGTCACGGCGATCCAGTCCTATGACAACAATGTGATCGTGGGCGTTTGCCTGTTCTATGGAATTCTCAGCGTGGTATCCCTGATTCTGGGTGATGTGCTGATGGCCATGGTGGACCCGAGAATTTCCTTTAACACGAAAGCAAGGTGAGCCAAGATGAGTCAAGAAAAAGTTAAAATAGACGATTTGGGCTTCAGTGAGGAGGAGCTTTTCTCCATCCAGCCCCATAGCGACAAGGAGGCAGAGCGCATCACGGCTCCCCGGTACTCCTATTGGAAGTCCGTGTTCCGCGTGTTTTTCCGTAAGAAAATCAACATCATCGTCCTGATTGTTCTGGCGGTGGTCATCGGCTTCGCGTTCATTTATCCGCCCCTGTCCGGCTATGACGAGTTCGCAAACCTGATGGACTCCTCTGCCAAGCATTTGTCCCCCTTGGCCGCCATGGAGAAATTCGGCTATAATATCCACTGGATCCTTGGCACTGGTGCCTCTGGTGGCTCCACCTTCGACGCTGTGTGGCATGGTGCCAGAATCTCCATTGCCCTGGCCCTGGTCTGCGCCCTCATCAACCTGACCGTGGGCATTATTGTGGGTGCACTGTGGGGCTACTCCAAGCGGGCGGACAAGTTCATGCTGGAGCTGTACAACATTGTGGGCAACATCCCCTATCAGCTGCTATGTTCCGTGTTGGTGCTGATTTTCCGCCCCCATTTCTGGACCATGGTGTTCGCCCTGACCGTCACCGGATGGCTGCCCATTGCCCATTTCTTCCGCACCCAGGTGCTGATTATCCGAGACCGGGAGTATAACCTGGCCTCCCGCTGCCTGGGTACGCCCACCATGCGGATCACCACCAAGAACCTGCTGCCCTTCCTGACTTCCATCATCGTTACCCAGGCTGCCGTGGAGATTCCCAGTTACATCGGCATGGAGGTGTTCTTGGCATTCATTGGCCTGGGCCTCACCGAAACCACCCTGGGCAAGCTGATTACCAACGCCCAGAGCGCCATGCTCACGCCTGGCTGGCAGATGGAATTTTGGAGCCCGGTAATCCTGGCCTCCATCATTGCCATTGTACTGTATGTGGCGGGACAGAACCTGGGTGACGCATCCGACCCCAGAAACCACATGATGTAAGGGGGGAGCAGATATGGAGAAAAAAGTACTGCTGTCCGTCCAGGATTTGGTTGTAAAATTCCATGTCCGCGGCAGAACCCTCACCGCCATCCGGGGCATTTCCCTGGATATCTATGAAAATGAATCCATCGCCATCGTGGGCGAGTCCGGTTCCGGTAAGAGCGTGTTCACCAAGACCTTCGCCAATATGCTGGATTCCAACGGCTTTGTGGATCAGGGCAAGATTATCTTTTCTGATGAGTCCCTGGCCGACTTCACCGTGAGGCTGGGGGATGCCCAGAATCGGAAGATTCACTCCATTGCCGCCAAGCTGGACGAATACGCCAAGCTGGAAAACGGCGCGGATATTTACAAACAGATGAAATGCCTGGAATCCGAGGCCAAGAGAAAGGCCTCCCTCTCCGTCGAGGAAGAGGAGGCTTTGGACAAGGAACTGTCAGAGCTTAACTACCAGCGGGCCGAAGCCTTCAACCTGAAGCAGACCATCGACCCCAAGACCGAGCGGGAGAAGCTGAAGGAAACCAGCGCCAAGCTTTCCGATTTGGATCGGCAGATCAAGGCCATGGAGGCCAAGAAAAAGGAAACCATCAAGGCCCGCGCTGCCCAGGCTAAGCAGGACACTGCCTACCAGGAAGAATATTCCAGGAAAATGGCCCAGCTGAAGGCCAAGTATGATTCCCTCTGCGCCGCGCCCATCACCGCGGGCCAGAAGGAGCGGAATCTGGAGCTGGCCAAGGAGGTCTATCTGTCCATCGGACGCTATGACTTCATCACCAGACAGAAGATCCTCATCAAGCTCATGTCCTGCCTGAAGGAGGCCATGCGTCAGGGTCTGGACCTGGACGACGATACCGTCCGCAACGATGTCTTTGCCCCCGCCATCTATCGGGTGAAGCTGCTGGATGAGACCCCAGAGAAACTCCATGGCAAGTGCATTTTCGACCTGGCCAATGTGAAGTATCCCAAGGACTTGTCCCAGGTTCGCGGCAAGCGCATCGCCACCGTGTTCCAGGACCCCATGACCTCTCTGAACCCCATCCTCACCATCGGAGAACAGATCACCTCCATCATTTTGAAGCATCAGGACTGCTCCGAGAGCGAAGCCCGGGCCCGGGCCATCGAGCTGATGAAGAAGGTGGGGATTCCCAACGCCGAGAACCGGTTTGACGATTACCCCTTCCAGTATTCCGGCGGTATGCGCCAGAGAATCGTCATCGCCATCGCCCTGTCCTGCCAGCCCAAGATCCTGATCTGCGACGAGCCCACCACCGCTCTGGACGTGACCATTCAGGCTCAGATCCTGAAGCTCATCAAGGACCTTCAGAAGGAGTTTGGCTACACCATCGTGTTCATCACCCATGACCTGGGTGTCGTCGCCAACATCGCCGACCGGGTTGCCGTGCTGTACGCAGGCCAGATCGTGGAGCTGGGCACCGTGGAGGAGGTCTTCTACGATCCCCGCCATCCCTACACCTGGGCAATGCTGTCCAGCCTTCCCCAGCTGGCGCAGAGAAACACCCAGCTGTATTCCATCACCGGTACGCCCCCGTCCCTGTACAACACCATTGTGGGCGATCCCTTCGCACCCCGGAATCCCTACTGCCTGAAGATCGATACCCTGATGGATTCCCCCATGTTCCAGGTCTCCGAAACCCACTTCGCCAAGACCTGGCTTCTGGACCCCAGAGCACCCAAGATCGAAAAGCCCGAAGCCATCCAGAACCTGCATGAAAAGCTTCTGGAAGCATTCAATATCTGACAAGGAGGTTATGCGATCGTGAGTAATGCACAAGAGGCAACTGCCAGACATTTTCCGGAGCATGGCCCCATTGACCCCAACACCGGCAAGGAAGTCCTGGTCTCTCTGAAGAATGTGGACATCACCTTCGGCAAGGGCGACAAGGCCTTCAAGGCCGTCAAGAATGCCTCCTTCGACATCTATAAAGGCGAGACCTTCTCCCTCATCGGCGAGTCCGGTTCCGGCAAGACCACCATCGGCCGTGCCGTCATCCGGGTCAATCCCTGCTCTGCCGGTGAGATCCTGTACAAGGGCGTCCGCATTTCCGGCAAAATCCCCCACAGCCTGGACCGGGAGGTCATCCGCAACATTCAGATGGTCTTCCAGGACCCCGCCGCCTCCCTGAACGAGCGCGCCACCGTGGACTATATCATCTCCGAGGGCTTGTATAACTTCCACCTCTATGAGGACGAAGCTGACCGGGTCCGCAAGGTGGAGAATATCATCAACGAGGTCGGCCTGCTGCCTGAGCACCTGACCCGATATCCCCACGAGTTCTCCGGCGGCCAGCGTCAGAGAATCGGCCTGGCCCGGGCCATGGTCATGGAGCCGGAGCTGGTGGTGGCCGATGAGCCCATCTCCGCTCTGGACGTGTCCATCCGCGCCCAGGTTCTGAACCTGCTGAAGAAGTTCCAGAAGGAGCAGGGCACCACCTATCTCTTCATCGCCCATGACCTGTCCATCGTTCGGTTTATCTCCGACCGCATCGGCATCATCTACAAGGGCGACATCGTGGAGGTTGCCGAGGCGGAAGAGCTGTTTGACTTCCCCATGCACCCCTATACCCGCAGCCTGATTTCTGCCATTCCCATTCCCGACCCGGTTCTGGAAAAGAACAAGGAGCTGTTCACCTACGATCCCTCCGTCCACGATTACAGCGAGGACAAGCCCGAAATGGTGGACATCGGCCACAACCACTTCGTCTATGGCAACAAGAAGGAGATTGAGGAGTACAAGCGCCTGCGCGCGGAGGGCAAGAAGCTGAAGTCCATCACCATCCTCACCCCCGAGGAGAAGGCAAAGAAGGATGCCCAGCGCGCCACAGTTGAGACCGAAACGAGTACAGCGGCCATCCTGGCTGCCCCTGTCCACGATACCGGCAGCTTCTGGTTCAAGTTCCTGGCCTTCTTCCTGCCCATTCTGGGTCTGATCGCAGGCCATTTCTACAAGAAGAACAACTACATTCGCAATTTCAGAGCATTGAAGAAGGGCGCCATCACCGGCCTGATCTTCCGCCTGGTTTTGATCGTGCTGTTTGTCCTCCTGTTGGTGCTTGCCGTCATTTAGTTTTTGCCGCTTTCCAACGCCCCCTCAGTTGAGGGGGCGTTGAACAAATCTGATACTAGTTTTTCATAAAACGGTTAAATACCGTTTTATGAGACCGCAGTCTTGCGGTCAGCGGCATCGCCGCTAAAAAACGTAGTCCATACATTTCTCACCGCCACTGGCGGTCTGCGCGATAAGCGCAGGATAAAATGGTATTAACCATTTTATCGAGAAATAGTATGATGAAAGGAGCGTCCCATGTCCAGAAACGCGAGAAGACGAGAGCCTTACGTCCCCGGAAAGGAACGGCTGGAGGTGTCGCAGGAGCATATGACCCTGCGGCTGCTGGGCCTTGGCGCGGCCCTTCTGGTGGCTGCTCTGGCCTTCGGCTATGCCATCAACAATATGCTGCAGGCTCCCACCGGTTGGCAGACGGTGGAGGCGGGCAGCTCGAAAACCGGCATCACCCAGTATTTCACCCTGAACTACAATATTGGCGCTGATGGCCGAAACGCCACCAAAGAGCGCAAGGCGGTTTCCGCCATCTACACGCAGTCGCTGGATCATGCCTACCGGGTGCTGAGCAGCCGGGAGGACGCGCAGGACGCGGGTCTTGCCGCGCTCAATGCCAGTCCCAACCGGGAAATCACCGTGGATCCGCTGCTCTATGGGGCACTGCGGACGGTGGAGGAGGCCGGGAGCCGTCAGCTCTATTTCGCACCGTTACGCGAGCAGTACAACAGCCTCTTTACCGCCGATACCGATGAAGAGGCAGCGGAATGGGATCCCTATCTGACGGAATCGGTGGGGGAGTATGTCCGGGAGCTTGCCGCCTATGCAAACGATCCGGCCATGATCCAGGTCACGCTGCTGCCCGGGAACCGGGTCAGGCTGGATGTCTCCGAAGAATACCTGGCCTATGCCGAGGAAAACGAGCTGACCACCTTTGTGGATTTTGGGTATCTGCTCAATG
Organism: uncultured Clostridia bacterium; assembly: GCA_945486915.1. Lineage (GTDB taxonomy): Bacteria > Bacillota > Clostridia > Oscillospirales > Oscillospiraceae > Faecousia. Next base: position 9,652 of record CALYTP010000015.1, read on the forward strand.
CCTTCCTCTGTGATGCCGCTGCCGATGCCCTGGCGGAAAAGGGCTATACGGGAGGCATTATCTCCAGCTTCGACGGGTATGTCCGCGCCCTCTGCGACGAGGAACTGGCGGTTTCCCTTTATGACCTTGTGGATGGAAAGATCGTCCGAACGGGAGAAGCCGTCTACCATGGTCCTGCCGCCCTGGTGGTGTGCCGCAGCTTCCCGCTGAATCCCCTGGAGCAGTTCACTTACCATTGCTATGCCGACGGCAGCCTGCGCGCCCCCTACATCGGACGGGACGGCCTGCTCCGCACCGCTGCCTCCAGCCTGACGGCCCTTGACCGGCAGGGGAGTGCGGCTTCCCTGGCGCTGAAAGCAGCGGAAGCCTTTGCCGCGGAAACCCTGGATAAAAAAATGCTGGAAGGAATCTCCTATATCGTCACCGATAATGGCGAAATCCATACCACCGGCAGCGATTTTACCCTTCGATAATTTGCAATGCGCATATCGGCATGGCTTGGCAAGATGAAAAAATGTAATGTGCATATCGGTTTGACTCAGCATTGCGGCAAAATGTAATTTGGCGGTTCGAATTACCACCCAGCCAATGTAGGGGAGGATATCATCCTCCCGCGCAGTGTAAGCCCTCAAAAGGCAATCACGTTGGGCGAATTCGTATCTATGTCCAACATTTTCCCATTCAACCGAATACTCAGAAATCGAAACCTGGCGGGTATCTATAGCCTCCCCTACAATGGTTTGAGCAAAAATCTGCCCGCCAAATTACAATTTGCTGAGTTAACCCGATAAGCACTATTTTGAAACCGCAGTCAGAAATGGCTGCGGTTTTTGCGCCTTTATACCGGCAAAAACTGTTACCTATGTCTCTTCCCTGTCTGTTACCTATGTCTCTTCCCTGACTGTTACCTATGTGACTTCCCTATACAAGACAGGTTCCCCAGCTGTGGTGGGGTGGTTTGATCCACAGTATGCCAAATGTTAAATATTTGTTGCGGCGGGAAATGGCTCTTGACTTTTTGCGCAAAAGGTGTATAGTGAAGACAAATAGATTAGCACTCTCGATGCGAGAGTGCTAAAGACGAAAGGCAGGATAGCTATGAATTTTCAGAAGTATACCCAGAAATCACAGGAGGCTGTCCAGGCAGCGCAGAATCTCGCAATCCAGAACAGCCATCAGCAATTGGAGCAGATTCACCTTCTGGTGGCCCTGCTGCAGCAGGACGGGGGACTGATCCCCCAGCTGCTGCGGAAGATGGACGTCACCGTGGAAAGCCTCCAGGCCGCAGCCAATGCGGAGCTTCGGAAGCTGCCCAGCGTCACCGGAAGCAGAGACCTCTCCAGAATGTATATCAGCGGTGCGCTGGACGCGGCTTTCAATGAAGCCGAGCGGAAAGCCGACGCCATGAAGGACGACTTTGTCTCCGTGGAGCATCTGTTCCTGGGACTGCTGGCCACCGCCGAGGGCAGTGTGAAGAATCTGTTCTCCATGTACCGCATCACCGAGGAAAACGCCCTGAAGGCGCTGCAGGCGGTGCGGGGCAATCAGCGGGTCACCACCGACAGCCCCGAGGGAACCTATGAGGCCCTGGAAAAGTACGGCACGGACATGGTAAAACGTGCCCGGGAGCAGAAAACCGACCCCGTCATCGGCCGGGATGAGGAGATCCGCAATGTGATCCGCATCCTCTCCCGGAAGACCAAGAACAACCCCGTGCTCATCGGCGAGCCCGGCGTGGGCAAGACCGCCATTGCGGAGGGGCTTGCCCAGAGAATCGTCCGCAAGGATGTGCCCAAGTCGCTGCAGGACAAGACTGTCTTCGCCCTGGACATGGGCGCGCTGATTGCCGGTGCAAAATACCGGGGCGAATTTGAAGAGCGTCTGAAGGCCGTGCTGAAGGAGGTCAAGGACTCCGAAGGACAGATCATCCTGTTCATCGATGAGCTGCACACCATCGTCGGCGCAGGCAAGACCGAGGGCAGCATGGACGCAGGCAACCTGCTCAAGCCCATGCTGGCCCGGGGCGAGCTGCACTGCATCGGCGCCACCACGTTGGATGAGTACCGCCAGTATATCGAAAAGGACCCGGCTCTGGCCCGTCGTTTCCAGCCGGTGCAGGTGGATGAGCCCACGGTGGAGGACACCATCGCCATCCTCCGGGGCCTGGAGGAGCGCTACGAGGTCTACCACGGCGTGAAGATCACCGACTCCGCCATCATCGCCGCAGCCACATTGTCCCACCGGTATATCACCGACCGGTTCCTGCCGGATAAGGCCATCGACCTGGTGGATGAGGCCTGCGCCCAGATCCGCACGGAGATGGACTCCATGCCCACGGAGCTGGATGCCGTGTCCCGGAAGATCATCCAGATGGAAATCCAGGAGGCCGCCCTGAAGAAGGAGGACGATGAGCTGTCCAAGGGCAACCTTGCCCAGCTGCAGAAGGAGCTGGCCGAGGAACGCGACAAGTTCAACGCCATGAAAGCCCAGTGGGAGAACGAGAAGAACGCGATCCAGCGGGTCCAGCAGCTCCGGGAGACCATCGAGGATCTGAACCGCCAGATCGAGACCGCCGAGCAGCAGTACGATCTGGAAAAGGCCGCCGAGCTGAAGTACGGCCGTCTGCCCGAGGCCCAGCGGAAGCTGGCCGAAGAGGAGCAGAAGGTGAATGCCGCCAGGGAGAACAACATCCTCCGGGATCGGGTCACCGAGGAGGAGATCGCCCGGATCGTGGAGCGCTGGACGGGCATCCCCGTGTCCCGGCTGGTGCAGGGCGAGCGGGAGAAGCTGCTGACCCTGGATGAGACGCTGCACAAGCGGGTGGTGGGCCAGGACGAGGCCGTCACCGCTGTCACCGAGGCCATCCAGCGCTCCCGGGCAGGCATCCAGGACCCCAACCGGCCCATCGGCTCCTTCCTGTTTCTGGGTCCCACCGGCGTGGGCAAGACCGAGCTGGCCAAGGCACTGGCCCAGGCGCTGTTTGACGACGAGAACAACATGGTGCGCATCGATATGTCCGAGTATATGGAGAAATTCTCCGTCTCCCGGCTCATCGGCGCGCCTCCGGGATATGTGGGCTATGAGGAAGGCGGCCAGCTGACGGAAGCCGTCCGCAGGAAGCCCTACAGCGTGGTCCTCTTCGATGAGGTGGAGAAGGCCCATCCCGATGTGTTCAACATCCTGCTGCAGGTGCTGGACGACGGCAGAATCACCGATTCCCAGGGCCGCACCGTGGACTTCAAGAACACCATCCTGATCCTGACCTCCAACCTTGGCTCCGAGTATCTGCTGGGCGGCGTCCGGGAGGACGGCACCATCGATGAATCGGCCAAGGCCCAGGTGCAGGCGCTGCTGCGGCGGTCCTTCCGTCCGGAGTTCCTGAACCGGCTGGACGAGATCGTGTTCTACAAGCCCCTGACCAGGGAAAACGTGGTGAAGATCATCGACCTGCAGATTGCCAAATTGAATCAGCGGCTTTCTCAGCAGCAGATCACCTGCCGCCTGACGGACGATGCCAAGAATGCCATTGTGGATGCCTCCTACAACCCCGAGTTCGGCGCCCGTCCCCTGCGCCGGTATGTCCAGCATACCGTGGAGACCATGCTCAGCAAGCGGATTCTCCGGGGCGACATCGCTCCCGGCCAGACCGTCACCGTGGATTACCGGGATGGCGAGCTGGTGATGGAATAAAGGAACGATGATTGCCCAGCTGCTGTAGGGGAGGCTATCAGCCTCCCGCCAGGTTGGTCGCCTGAGTGTTCCGATGAATGGAATCATGCCCGACATGGCACGAATTCGCCCAACCTTTTCTGTCCTGTTGGGTGATCCTGCGCGGGAGGATACTATCCTCCCCTACAGTGGCTGGGTGGTTTCGTCACATGGTTCCATTCAGTGCACCGCCAAATTGTTTTTTTGAAATACCTCCCAAGCGCCCGCACGTTTTTTCTGTGCGGGCGTTTGTCTTTGGGCGGTGGAAGAATGGGTGCATTGAAAATTGACATCAAATACAACAAAATTTTCGATTTGCCTTTGCTGACTATCGTGGAAGCCTACAAAATCACCCAAACAGGGGTAAAAACCTGTTGACATTGGCCAAAAGCCGCGGTACAATCCTCCCAAACAAAGAAAGCCCCATCCGGGCAGCAAAATCATAAAATGAAAGCGACAAGGATGTCACGTGTGGTTCCGCCACCGGTGTTTCCTGTCGCTTTTTTCATTTATCAGAAAAGGAGAATTTGTATGGTAACAGATATTTTCTCGTCCATGGTTTTCGATGATGCGACAATGGAAGCCCGTCTTCCCAAGGAGACCTACAAGGCGCTGCAGCGCACCATCAAGCAGGGCAAGCACCTGGACCCCAGCGTGGCAACCGTCGTGGCCAACGCCATGAAGGATTGGGCCATCGAGAAGGGCGCAACCCACTTCACCCACTGGTTCCAGCCCATGACCGGCGTCACCGCCGAGAAGCACGACAGCTTCATCTCCCCCAAGCCCGGCGGAAAGGTCATCATGGAATTCTCCGGCAAAGAGCTGATTCAGGGCGAGCCTGATGCCTCCTCCTTCCCCTCCGGCGGCCTGCGTGCCACCTTCGAGGCCAGAGGCTACACCGCCTGGGATGCCACCTCCTATGCTTTCATCAAGGACGGCGTTCTGTGCATCCCCACCGTGTTCCTGTCCTACGGCGGCGAGGCTCTGGACCAGAAGACCGCTCTGCTGCGGTCCATGGAAGCCATCAACCGTCAGGCCCTGCGGGTGCTGAAGCTCTTCGGCAACACCGATGTGACCTCCGTCAAGACCACTGTCGGCCCCGAGCAGGAGTACTTCCTGGTGGCCAAGGAGGATTTTGACCGGCGCAAGGACCTGATCTACACCGGCCGCACCCTCTTCGGCGCCAAGCCCCCCAAGGGTCAGGAGCTGGACGATCATTACTTCGGCGCCATCAAGCCCCGGGTGGCGGCCTACATGAAGGAGCTGAACGACGAGCTGTGGAAGCTGGGCATCCTGGCCAAGACCGAGCACAACGAGGTGGCCCCCGCTCAGCATGAGCTGGCTCCCATCTTCACCACCACCAACATCGCAGCCGACCACAATCAGCTGACCATGGAGATGATGCAGAAGGTTGCCAAGCGCCATGGCCTGGTGTGCCTGCTCCATGAGAAGCCCTTCGACGGCGTCAACGGAAGCGGCAAGCACAACAACTGGTCCATCTCCACCGACACCGGCGTGAACCTCCTGGACCCCGGAACGACTCCTTATGAAAACGCCCAGTTCCTGCTGTTCCTGTGCGCGGTCATCAAGGCTGTGGATGAATATCAGGATCTGCTGCGCATCACCGTTGCCTCCGCCGGCAACGACCACCGTCTGGGCGCCAACGAAGCACCTCCGGCCATTGTGTCCATGTTCCTGGGCTCCGACCTCAGCGAGATCCTGGAGGCCATCGAGAAGGATGTTCCCTATGACAGCCGCGAGAAGGATGTGATGCGCATCGGCGTGCACACCCTGCCCAAGTTCCAGAAGGATGCCACCGACCGCAACCGTACCAGCCCCTTTGCCTTCACCGGCAACAAGTTCGAGTTCCGGATGCTGGGCTCCTCCGAGTCCATCTCCTGCGCCAACACCGTGCTGAACACTTCTGTGGCCGAGGAGCTGCGGCAGTTCGCCGACATCCTGGAGGGTGCTGTGGATTTCGAGGCCGCGCTGCATGATCTGATCCGCAAGACCATCTCCGAGCACAAGCGCATCATCTTCAACGGCGACGGCTACGACAATGCCTGGGTGGAAGAGGCTGAGAAGCGGGGTCTGCTGAACCTGAGAACCACCCCCGATGCCCTGGCCCACCTGCTGGATCCCAAGAACATCGCCCTGTTCAAGGAGCACAATGTCTACAACGAGACAGAGCTGACTGCCCGTCACGAGGTCAAGCTGGAAAACTACTGCAAGATCGTCAACATCGAGGCCCAGACCATGCTGGACATGGCCCGGAAGGACTACCTCCCCGCCATGGCAAACCTCACCGCAGACATGAGCGCCGGTATCTCCGCCAAGCTGGACGCAGTGCCCGATCTGGACTGCAGCTACGAGCGTGACACCGTCAAGAGCCTCAGCGCCCTCATCGGCGCCGCCCACCGGGCAGCCGGAAAGCTGGAGCGGGATCTGCTGGAGAGCAAGTCCATCTCCGATTCCGTGGAGCTGGCCGACTTCTTCAAGACCACCATCATCGACGATATGGCGGCTCTGCGCATCAGCGTGGATTCCATGGAGTCCATCGCCTCCGCCGAGTACTGGCCCGTTCCCAGCTACGGCCAGCTGCTGTTCGGCGTCAGATAATTCCCAATTTCCAATCCCTTCCCATGACGGGACAGCCCCGTCATGGGGAGGAAGGCGCCCGTTTTGGGCAAACAAATGGTGCAGTGAGGCACCGGATATTGAGAGAGAACCATTGCAGAAGCGTTTCCGGCAGCTGCAATGGCATTCCCATCATCTGGAAATCCGGGGTCCGCAGCCTCGGATTTTTATACTAGTCTTTGATTAAAAGCTCACAAAGATTTCCGGGGATGATTTGCGTAAAACAAGGCGGAGGATGCAGCTTGGCTGACGCCAAGCAAAGACGACAACGCAGTTTTACCCAAATCAGACCGGAAAGATTGTGAGGTTTTAATCGAAGAATAGTATTATATCAACGGAGGTTTCTTATGGAAACGAACCAAAGAAAGTATCCCCTGTATTCCACCGACTTTGAACATGACGCCTGCGGTATCGGTGCCGTTGTCAGCATCGACGGCATTGCCAGCCACGCCATTGTGGATGACGCGCTGTCCATCGTGGAGCGGCTGGAGCACCGGGCCGGTAAGGATGCCACCGGACAGGTGGGCGACGGCGTCGGCGTGCTGGTGCAGGTTTCCCATAGATTTTTCTCTCAGCTTGGCTTTTCCCTTGGCGATGCCGGGGACTACGGCATTGGCATGTTTTTCTTCCCCCAGGACGGTCTGAAACGCCGTCAGGCCCAGAAGCTTATTGAGGTCATCTGCTCCAAGGAGGGGGTGCCCTTCCTGGGCTGGCGTGAGGTGCCTGTGGACGCGGAGGTTCTGGGGCAGCGGGCGCGGGAATCCATGCCCAGCATCTGGCAGTGCTTTGTGGGCCGCCCCGGGGACATCGCCCGGGGACTGGACTTCGACCGGAAGCTCTATGTCATCCGCCGGGTCTTTGAGCAGAGCAACGACGAGACCTACGTCTGCTCCTTCTCCTCCCGGACGGTGGTCTACAAGGGCATGTTCCTGGTGCACCAGCTGCGCAAGTTCTATGCCGATCTGCGCAGTGAGGACTACGACAGCGCCATCGCCATGGTCCACTCCCGGTTCTCCACCAACACCACCCCCAGCTGGGAGCGTGCCCACCCCAACCGGCTGATCCTCCACAACGGCGAGATCAACACCATCCGGGGCAACGCCGACCGGATGCTGGCCCGTGAGGAGACCATGGAGTCTGCCATCATGGAAGAGGATATGGATAAGGTGCTGCCCGTCATCGCCCGGGCGGGCTCCGACTCCGCCATGCTGGACAATACCCTGGAATTCATGATGATGAACGGCATCCCCCTGCCGCTGGCCGTGATGATCACCATCCCCGAGCCCTGGCGCAACGACCCCGGCATGGCCCGAACCAAGCGGGATCTGTACCGCTACTATTCCACCATGATGGAGCCCTGGGACGGCCCCGCCGCCATCTTCTTCTCCGACGGCGACATCATGGGCGCCGTGCTGGATCGCAACGGTCTGCGGCCTGCCCGGTATTACATCACGAAGGACCGCCGTCTGGTGCTGTCCTCCGAGGTGGGTGTGCTGGATATCCCCCCGGAGAACATCCTCTGCAAGTCCCGGCTCCAGCCCGGCAGAATGCTGCTGGTGGATACCAAGCGCAAAAAGGTCATCTCCGACGAGGAGTGCAAGCAGACCTACGCCGCCCGTCAGCCTTACGGCGAATGGCTGGATCAGCATCTGGTGTCTCTGGAGGACCTGCCGGTGCCCAACAAGAAGGTGCCCATGTACTCCCAGGCCCAGCGCGACAAGCTCTACAAGGCCTTCGGCTATACCTATGAGGATATCAACGATGCCATCCTGACCATGGCCCGCACCGGCTCCGAAAAGATCACCTCCATGGGCACGGATATTCCCCTGGCGGTGCTGTCCGAAAAGCACCAGCCTCTGTTTAACTACTTTAAGCAATTGTTCGCCCAGGTCACCAACCCGCCCATCGACGCCCTCCGGGAGGAGATCGTCACCGACACCACCGTGTACATCGGCTCCGACGGCAACCTGCTGCAGGAGAAGGCGGAAAACTGCCGGGTGCTGGAGATCCACAACCCCATCATCACCTCCGTGGAGCTGATGCAGATCCGCAATATGAAGCGGCCCGGCTTCAAGGTGGAGACGGTTTCCCTGCTGTACTATAAGAATTCCTCCCTGAAGACCGCTCTGGACCGGCTGTTCGTGGAATGCGACCGGGCCTACCGCTCCGGCGTTAACGTGATTATCCTGTCCGACCGGGGCGTGGATGAGTACCATGTGGCCATTCCGTCGCTGCTGGCCGTCTCCGCCATGGAGCAGTACCTGATCCGCACCAAGAAGCGCACCGCTGTTTCCATCATTCTGGAATCCGCAGAGCCCAGGGATGTCCACCATTTTGCCACCCTGCTGGGCTACGGCGCCCGGGCCATCAACCCCTACCTGGCCCAGGAGTGCATCACCGAGCTTGTGGATAAGAACCGGCTGGATAAGGACACCCATCAGGCCATCGCCGATTACAACAGCGCCGTGCTCCACGGCATCGTGAAGATCGCCTCCAAGATGGGCATCTCCACCCTTCAGTCCTACCAGTCCGCCCAGATTTTTGAGGCGGTGGGCATCTGCCACGAGGTCATCGACCAGTACTTTACCAATACCGTCAGCCCCGTGGAGGGCATCGGCCTGAAGGAGATCGGCGAGGGCGTCCAGTGGCGGCACAACCATGCCTTCGACCTGTTGGATCTGGGTGTGGACACCACCCTGGATTCCACCGGCGCCCACAAGCTCCGCTCCGGCGCGGGGGCCGAAGACCATATGTACAATCCCCAGACCATTGTGGCTCTGCGGGAGGCCGTGCGCAGCGGCAGCTATGAGAAGTTCCGCCAGTATACCGACATGGTGGACGACGAGCGCAAGCCCCATACCCTCCGGGGCCTGATGGAGTTCAACTTCCCCGCCCAGGGCGTGCCTCTGGAGGAGGTGGAGCCCGCCAGCGAGATCGTCAAGCGCTTCAAAACCGGCGCCATGTCCTACGGCTCCATCTCCGAGGAAGCCCACACCACCATGGCCATTGCCATGAATACCCTGGGGGGCAAGTCCAACTCCGGCGAGGGCGGCGAAGATCCTGCCCGGTTCGGTACGGATAAGAACAGCGCCATCAAGCAGGTGGCTTCCGCCCGGTTCGGCGTGACCTCTGCTTACCTCAACAGCGCCAAGGAGATCCAGATCAAAATGGCCCAGGGCGCAAAGCCCGGCGAGGGCGGTCATCTGCCCGGCAAGAAGGTCTATCCCTGGATCGCCAAGACCCGCTGCTCCACCCCCGGCGTCTCCCTGATCTCTCCGCCGCCCCACCACGATATCTATTCCATCGAGGATCTGGCCCAGCTGATCTACGACCTGAAGAACGCCAACCGGGATGCCCGAATCTCCGTCAAGCTGGTCTCCGAGGCCGGTGTCGGCACCATCGCCGCCGGCGTTGCCAAGGCGGGCGCGGGCTGTGTGCTGATCTCCGGCTATGACGGCGGCTCCGGCGCCGCCCCCAAGAGCTCCATCCACAATGCGGGTCTGCCCTGGGAGCTGGGTCTGGCGGAGGCCCACCAGACCCTGATCCGCAACGGCCTGCGCTCCCGGGTGCGGCTGGAAACCGACGGCAAGCTGATGAGCGGCCGGGATGTGGCCATCGCCTGCATCCTGGGCGCCGAGGAATTCGGCTTCGCCACCGCGCCCCTGGTCACCATGGGCTGCGTCATGATGCGGGTGTGCAATCTGGACACCTGCCCTGTGGGCATCGCCACCCAGAATCCCGAGCTTCGCTGCCGGTTCAGCGGCAAGCCCGAGTACGTCATGAATTTCATGCTGTTCATCGCCGAGCAGCTGCGGGAGATCATGGCGAAGCTGGGCGTTCGCACCGTGGATGAGCTGGTGGGCCGCACCGACCTGATCCGCCCCCGCCAGCAGCGCATCACCCACCGGGCGGACACCATTGACCTCGGCGGCATCCTCTCCGACCTGCCTGCCACCCACTATTGCGAGGCCGACAAGTACAATTTCGAACTGGAGAAGACTCTGGACGTCAGCGTGCTGCTGCCCGCCTTTGAGGCCAGCTTCCGGAAGAAGAAGCCCCACACCGAGTCCATCCGGGTCTCCAGCGTCAACCGGACCCTGGGCACCATTCTCGGCAGCGAGATCACCCGCCGCTTTGGCGACAGCCTGAAGGAAGACACCTACCAGGTCTGCTGCACCGGCGGCGGCGGACAGTCCTTCGGCGCCTTCATCCCCCAGGGCCTGACCATCAGCCTGGAGGGCGACGCCAATGACTACTTTGGCAAGGGCCTGTCCGGCGGCAAGCTCATCGTAAAGCCCAACCAGGGCGCCCAGTTTGCGGCAAAGGACAACATCATCATCGGCAACGTGGCCCTCTACGGCGCCACCTCCGGCAAGGCATTCATCAGCGGCATCGCAGGCGAGCGGTTCTGCGTCCGTAATTCCGGCGCCATCGCGGTGGCGGAGGGCTGCGGCGACCACGGCTGCGAGTACATGACCGGCGGCCGGGTGGCCATTCTGGGCCGCACCGGCAAGAACTTCGCAGCCGGCATGAGCGGCGGCATCGCCTATGTGCTGGATGAAAACCACGACCTGTACCTGCGGCTGAACAAGCAGATGGTCACCATGTCTGCCATCACCGAGCGCCATGACGCCGCCGAGCTGCAGAGCCTGATCCAGGCCCATGTGGAGGCCACCGACTCCGAGCTGGGCCGGGAGATCCTGGCAAACTTTGACGAGTATCTGCCGAAATTCAAGAAAATCGTTCCCATGGATTATCAGAAGATGATCACCGCCATCGGCCAGATGGAGGAAAAGGGAATGTCCCACGAACAGGCCACGCTGGAAGCATTCTATGCGGTCAGCCGGGCATAAGGAGGTGCGCAAAATGGGAAAATCGACAGGATTTCTGGAATTTGAACGCTGTGTAAATCCCAGCGTGGAGCCGATGGAGCGCATCCGCAATTTTTCGGAGTTTCATCCGGCCCTGAATGAGAAGGAGCGCATCCGCCAGGCGGGGCGCTGCATGAACTGCGGCGTGCCCTTCTGCCAGTCCGGCGCCAATTTCGGCGGCATGTTCAGCGGCTGCCCCCTGCATAACCTGATCCCGGAGTGGAACGACGAGATCTGGAACGGCAACTGGCGGGAGGCACTGTCCCGCCTGACCAAGACCAACAATTTCCCGGAGTTCACGGGCCGGGTGTGCCCCGCGCTCTGCGAAGCCGCCTGCACCTGCGGCCTGAACGGCGACAGTGTGACGGTGAACAACAATGAGCTGGCCGTCATCGAAAAAGGCTTTGCCAACGGCTGGGTGCAGCCCCGGATCCCCGCAGTGCGCAGCGGCAAGCGGGTGGCCGTCATCGGCTCCGGCCCCTCGGGACTGGCCGCCGCCGACCAGCTGAACCACCGGGGCCACAGCGTCACCGTGTTTGAGAGGGAGTCCAGACCCGGCGGCCTGATGATGTTCGGCATTCCGAATATGAAGCTGGATAAGAAAATCGTTGCCCGGCGCATTGACCTGATGACCGCCGAGGGCGTGGAGTTCCGGTGCAATACCAACGTGGGCGTGGATGTGTCCGCCCAGGAGCTTCTGGGGGAATTTGACGCCGTGGTGCTCTGCTGCGGCTCCAAGACACCCAGAGATCTGAAGGTGCCCGGCAGGGAAGCGGACGGCGTCCATTTCGCCGTGGACTTCCTCACCGCTGCCACCAAGAAGGTCATCGGGGAAACCGAGGAGTTTGCCATCACCGCCCAGGGCAAGCACGTGGTCATCGTGGGCGGCGGCGACACCGGCAACGACTGCGTGGGCACCTCCATCCGCCAGGGCTGCGCCTCCGTGACCCAGCTGGAGATGATGGGAAAGCCCCCCGTCAGCCGCACTCCCTCCAACCCCTGGCCCCAGTGGCCCCGGGTGCTCAAGACCGACTACGGCCAGCAGGAGGCCATTGCCGTCTTCGGCAGCGACCCCCGGCTGTACCAGACCACGGTGAAGGAGATCCGCTGCAATGAGGCAGGGGCCATCTGCGGCCTGCAGATCGTCCATCTGGAGCCGAAAATGGAAAACGGCCGCATGAGCATGGTGGAGGTTCCCGGCAGCGAGGAAGAGCTGCCCTGCGACCTGCTGCTGATTGCCGCCGGCTTCATCGGCTGCGAAAGCTACGTGGCGGATGCCTTCGGCCTGCCCAGAGACAACCGGGGCAGCCTGGTGACCAAGGAGTATCACACCCCCAATGAGAAGGTCTTTGCGGCCGGAGACTGCCGCCGGGGCCAGTCCCTGGTGGTGTGGGGCATCACCGAGGGCCGCGCCTGCGCCAAAGAGGTGGATGCCTTCCTGATGGGCTACAGCAATATGCTGTAAAACGGGAATTGCCGGAAAAGCGAAAACGTAATTTGGCGGGTTGGCTGAAAGGCACTATGTAACGAAATTGACCAGCTGCTGTAGGGGAGGATAGTATCCTCCCGCCACGCAGGTCACATGCGTGTTTGGTTGAATGGGTAATTGTCCAGCTTTGTACGAATTCGCCCAACAAAGTGCATGATTGGGAAGCCCCACTGCGCGGGAGGATGATATCCTCCCCTACATAGCTGGGTGGTAATTTGTAGGGAACGCCGAATGATGCGGCTGAGACGAAAGGTTATTTGTGCAGAGAGACAATGTCATTTCGCATAAAAAACGCTTGACAAATTTATCCAATCTGACTATAATACCCCCATAAGACAAAGGCGTCTGAATCGGGCAACCGGTTCAGACGCTTTTCTCTTTTTAAGGACAAGGACGTTCTGCGGATCACGCGCAAACTGGCCTTGTCCGATTTTTTTAACTAGTCTTTGATTAAAAGCTCACAAAGATTTCCGAGGATGATTTGCGTAAAACAAGGCGGAGGATGCAGCTTGGCTGACGCCAAGCAAAGACGACAACGCAGTTTTACACAAATCAGACCGGAAAGATTGTGAGGTTTTAATCGAAGAATAGTATTATACCTGCTTTTGCAAAAGGGCGGGTATCCACTGAAAGGAGAAATGAAAAATGACAGAAGAGATTATGAGCGCCGTAACGAGTACCGTAACGGGTGAGGTTTTCGGAGTGTGGTTCCTGATCGGCGCGGCACTGGTGTTCTGGATGCAGGCGGGCTTCGCCATGGTGGAGGCCGGCTTTACCCGGGCCAAGAACACCGGCAACATCATCATGAAGAACCTGATGGACTTCTGCATCGGCACCGTGGTCTTCATCCTCATCGGCTTCAGCCTGCTGATGGGTGAGGATCTGCTGGGCTTCATCGGCAAGCCTGGGTTTGACCTGTTCACCGCTTACGAAAGCTTCGACTTCTCCAGCTTCGTATTCAACCTGGTCTTCTGCGCCACCACCGCCACCATCGTCTCCGGCGCCATGGCGGAGCGCACCAAGTTCCTGAGCTACTGCATCTACTCCGGTGTGATCTCCGCACTGATCTACCCCATCGAGGCCCACTGGATCTGGGGCGGCGGCTGGCTGGCTCAGCTGGGCTTCCACGATTTCGCCGGTTCCTGCGCCATCCACATGGTGGGCGGTATCTCCGCTCTCATCGGCGCCAAGATTCTGGGACCCCGTATTGGCAAGTTCCAGCATGATGCCTCCGGCAAGGTGGTCAAGGTCAACGCCTTCCCCGGTCACAGCATTGCCCTTGGCGCCCTGGGTGTGTTCATCCTGTGGCTGGGCTGGTACGGCTTCAACGGTGCCGCTGCCACCTCCATGGCGCAGCTGGGTTCCATTTTCCTGACCACCACCGTTGCCCCCGCGGTTGCCACCGTGGTGTGCATGATCTTCACCTGGGTCAAGTACGGCAAGCCCGATGTCTCCATGTGCCTGAACGCGTCTCTGGCCGGCCTCGTGGCCATCACCGCTCCCTGCGATGTCACCGACTGCCTGGGCGCCTGCATCATCGGCGCGGTTGCCGGTGTGCTGGTGGTCTTCGGCGTGTGGCTGCTGGACAATGTGCTGCACGTTGACGATCCCGTGGGCGCTGTGGCTGTCCACTGCATGAACGGCATCTGGGGCACCCTGGCCGTGGGCCTGTTCGCCACCGAGAGCGCTCCCGGCTATGCCATCGCCAATGCTTCCGGCAGGACCCTCACCGGCCTGTTCTACGGCGGCGGCTTCGAACTGATGGGTCTGCAGCTGCTGGGCTTCGCCAGCGTGGCTGCCTGGACCGCCGTGACCATCACCATCACCTTCCTGGTTATCAAGGCTGTTGTGGGCCTGCGTGTTACCCGGGAGGAGGAACTCATCGGCCTGGATGCCACCGAGCACGGCCTGCCCTCTGCCTATGCCGGCTTTGCCATGCTGCCTGATATGGTGGCTGAGGATGCCGCTCCCGTCATCGTCTCCGGCGATGTGCCTGTTGCCGAGGCTGTCCCTGTGAAGAAGGTTCCCTCCTTCGAGGAAGGCACCGGCCCCAAGTTCACCAAGATCGAGATCATCTGCAAGGAAGCCCGCCTGGAGAAGCTGAAGGAAGCCATGATGGCCCTCGGCATCACCGGCATGACCGTCTCCCACGTCATGGGCTGCGGTGCCCAGAAGGGCAAGCCCGAGTACTACCGTGGTGTTCCTGTGGAAGCCAGCCTGCTGCCTAAGATCCAGGTGGACATCGTGGTCAGCAAGGTTCCCGTGCACAGCGTCATCGAGACCGCCAAGAAGGTCCTCTACACCGGCCACATCGGCGACGGCAAGATCTTCGTCTACGATGTGGAGAACGTGGTCAAGGTACGTACCGGCGAGGAAGGCTACGACGCCCTGCAGGATGTGGAATAAGGGAACCTCTGAATAAATCGTCTGCGGCTGGGCGGCGAATCTTTTGCCCCATCCGCGCAGTTCTGAAAATGGGAAATACATACAGTATTCCTCCATTTTCAGAACTTTCGGCTGAGCCAAAATCTTCTGCCGCCAGCTCTTGCCGATTTAATCAGAGCTTCCTAAGCTTCCTGTCTTTGATCGCTCTCGACCCAACACCTTTTCGATTTGTGTCCCCTCTTTTTGATGCCTCTTTTCCAAACCAGACCCGCCTGCGCCAAAACGCAGGCGGGTTTGGATTTTGGCGTTATCGCAGCAAAATGATTGCCCGGCTATTGCAGGGAAGGCAATGATGGGAACATGGTGCGAACAATTTCCGTTTTTATCCCCTGGCCCAATGGGGGAGGGTTTCGAAATGGTATTCCTTTCCCCGGTACGGAAAGGTGAGGGCACAGGAGAAGAGCATGGGGGCGGGGCAGTCGTCCTTTGCGCCGTATTTGTGGTCGCCCAGGAGGGGATACCCCCGGCTGGCAAACTGCACCCGGATCTGGTGGCTTCTTCCGGTGTGGAGCCGGATGCGCACCAGACTGGGGTCCCCATCCGTCAGGCGGCGGTACTCCAGCCGGGCAGTCTTCACGCCCTTGCGCTGCCGCTTCACCACAAATACCTTGTTCTTCGCGCTGTCCTTCCACAGCAGGTCCTCCCAGTCCCCGATTTCCTCCGGGGTGCCGTGGACCATGGCCACATATTCCTTCACCATGGTTCCCTCCTGCACCGCCCGGGACAACGCTGCTGCGGTCTGCCGGGTGCGGGCGTAGACCATGCAGCCGCCCACGTTCTTGTCCAGACGGTGGATGGGGAAGATCTCCCCGCCCAGCTGTTCCCGGATGGCGTCGGGCACCTCTTTTTCTGAATCCAGCCCCACCGGCTTAATGCACACCACGATCTGCAGATCGGAATAGAGCAGCTCCATGACGATCATCTCCTTTGCTTGACGCATTTGGTGCCAGTATATCAGAAAAAACAAAACATGGCAAGAAATACCCGGGAAAACCATTGCATTTTGGAAGATTTCCTGTATAATAATCAAGATTGGAGGGAATCAGATGACGACGAAAGATTATCAGAATCAATCACCGCTCAGGATCTTCCTGAGCTATTTTCGCGCCCACCGGAGGCTCTTCGCGCTGGATATCTGCTGCGCCCTGGGCATCGCGGCCATCGACCTGAGCTTCCCGCTGGCCACCCGGAAGGCGCTGTACGACCTGCTGCCCAATGAAAAATACGGCGTTTTCTTTGCCATTATGGCCATTGTGGTGGCATTTTACGTGGTTCGGGCGTTCCTGAATTACATTGTCTGTTACTTTGGCCACACCTTCGGCATCCGGGTGGAGGCGGATATCCGGGCGGATCTGTTCCGGCACCTGCAGGAGATGAGCTTCGATTTCTACGATGCCAACCGGACGGGGCAGCTGATGAGCCGCCTCACCGCCGATCTGTTTGAGCTGACGGAGCTGGCCCACCACGGCCCGGAGGATCTGCTGACCTCCACCATCACCATCATCGGCGCCCTGATCGTCATGGCAACCATCCGATGGGAGCTGGCGCTGGTGGTGGCGCTGCTGATCCCGATTTTCCTGGTGGTGGTGTTCTCCATGCGCAGCCGGATGAGCCGTGTCTCCGTCACCGTCAAGCAGAAGACCGGCCACATCAATACGGAAATCGAGTCCAGCCTCTCCGGCATCCGCACCGCCAAGGCCTTTGCCAACGAGGAAGTGGAAAATGCCCGGTTCCGCGCCGCCAACGAGATCTACAAGACCTCCAAGCGGGAATTTCATCAGGCCATGGGCATGTTCAACAGCTCCATGGAGTTCTTCCTCACCAGCTTGAACGTGGTGGTCATCGCCCTGGGCGGCTATATGATTATGAAGGGCAGGCTGGACTACCGGGATCTTGTGACCTTCAGCCTGTACATCGCCACCTTTGTCTCCCCCATGCGGAAGCTCTCCAGCTTCTCGGAGCTGTTCGCCAACGGCTTTGCGGGCCTGAACCGCTTCGTGGACATCATGCGCACCGAGCCTACCGTGCAGGATGCCCCCGGCACCAAAGAGCTGGAGGATGTGCAGGGTCACATCACCGTGAACCATGTGTCCTTTGCCTATGACGGGGACCTGGCGGTGCTCCACGACGTGACGCTGGATGTGCAGCCCGGGGAGACCATCGCCATCGTCGGCCCCTCCGGCGGCGGCAAGAGCACCCTGTGCCAGTTGATCCCCCGGTTCTACGATGTGTCCGACGGCAGCATCTGCATCGACTCTCAGGATATCCGCTCCGTCACCCAGAGGAGCATCCACCGGAACATCGGCATTGTGCAGCAGGATGTGTTCCTCTTTGCCGACACGATTTTCGAGAACATCCGCTACGGCCGTCCCGATGCCACGAAAGAGGAGGTCATCGAGGCCGCGAAGAAGGCGGAGATCTATGAGGACATCCTCGCCATGCCCGCAGGCTTTGATACCTATGTGGGAGAGCGGGGCACCCTCCTCTCCGGCGGTCAGAAGCAGCGCATTGCCATCGCCCGGATTTTCCTGAAAAATCCGCCCATCCTGATTCTGGACGAGGCCACCTCCGCCCTGGACTCCGTCACCGAGGCCAGGATCCAGCGGGCCTTTGACCAGCTGTCCGTGGGCCGCACCACGCTGATCATTGCCCACCGGCTGAGCACCATCCGCAACGCCACCCGCATCGTGTCCATCGCCGACGGCGTCATCACCGAATGCGGCACCCATGCCCAGCTTCTGGAAAAAGGCGGCGTCTACGCCCAGCTCTACCGCACCCAGAACGCCCTGGCCCTGGAAGCCATGCAGTAAATAAAGAAGACCTGCTTCCCCCAAAAAGGAAGCAGGCTTTTTTT
This sequence comes from uncultured Clostridia bacterium, assembly GCA_945486915.1. GTDB lineage: Bacteria > Bacillota > Clostridia > Oscillospirales > Oscillospiraceae > Faecousia. Next base: position 27,656 of record CALYTP010000015.1, read on the forward strand.
CATGTTCACCGTGATCCGAAAAACCGTCATCGGAAAAACCGTCATCGGAAAAACCGATATCGGAAAATCGCACACAAACAAAGAACATAAGAACAAAGAAAATAAAGAACAAAGAAAAGAGAGAGAAAAGCAATGCGCTTTTTGAGAATTGGTTTATAGAATGTGCATATCGGTTTGACGCAGCATTTCGACAAATTGTAATTTGGCGGGCAGATTTTTGCTCAGGCCATTGTAGGGGAGGCTATTAGCCTCCCGCCAGGTTTCGGTTTCTGAGTGTTCGGTTGAATGGGAAAATGTTGGACATCAATACGAATTCGCCCAACGTGATTGCCTTTTGAGGGCTTACACTGCGCGGGAGGATGATATCCTCCCCTTGTATAATATAGT
>CALYTP010000016.1:0-27298 GCA_945486915.1 uncultured Clostridia bacterium
GGCTGAATCAAAATCTCTCGCTGTCAGCTCTTGCCGATTTCATCAGAGCTTCCCTAGTCTCTGATGAAAAGCTCACAAAGATTTCCGAGGATGATTTGCGTAAAACGCGGGGAGATTTTACGCTTACAGTCATAAAACAGCCCCCTGATACGTTTTTCGCATCAGGGGGTGGTATGCTTGCTGCTGATTTATCCGGGGAGCCGAATGTCCGTCCATTGGCCGGTGCCGCACTGGCCGGTGACATTTCTGCCGGTGGAGACGATGGTGCCGTCCTTTTTCAGACCCACGGTGTGCCAGCCGCCGGCGGCGATGGCGACGATGTCCTTCCAGCCGCTGACGTTGCACTGCCCGTCCTTGTTCAGACCCGTGGCAACCACGGTGCCGTCGGAGCGGAGGCCCACGCTGTGGTAGTAGCCCGCGGCAACGGAGGTGATGTTTTCCCACCGGCTGACCAGACACTGGCCTTCTTCGTTGCTGCCGGTGGCATAGACGGTGCCGTCCTCCTTCAGGCCCAGGGTGTGGCTGCCGCCTGCGGAGACGGCAAGGATATTTGTCCAGCCGCTGAGGTTGCACTGGCCGGAGGTGTTGTCTCCGGCGGCGACCACGGTCCGGTTGGCCAGCAGACCCACGGTGTGGTTCCGGCCTGCGGAGATGGCAATGACTTCCTTCCAGTCGTCCAGATCGATTCTGCCGTCATTTTCACAGCCCACTGCCACCACGGTGCCGTTGAGCTTCAGCCCAACGGTGTGCCACTGGCCTGCACAGAGGGAGACGATTCCCTCCCAATCTGCCACATCGGCCCGGCCGTCGCCGTTGTAGCCTGCGGCAACGACGGTGCCGTCGGAGCGAAGGCCGACGGTGTGGCTCCAGCCTGCGCCGATGCAGGTGATGTCCTGCCAGGTTTCCACTTCGCACTGGTAGTCCCGGTTGTCGCCGATGGCGCACACGGTTCCGTCGGTGTGAAGGCCCACGGTGTACCATCCGCCGGCGCAGAGGGTGGTGCGGACTGCGATGGAATCCCAGAGATTCAGGCAGCGTTCTCTGGCATCCGCGTAATCCTTCAGGCCGCCGAAGGAAGCCGCGGCGCGGTACAGATCGCCCTGATCCAGCAGAGCCTGGGCTTCTGCGTACCATTCCTGCTGGATGGTCAGCGCCCGGTCCGCCGCGTCCTTGTAGTCCGCCAGCTCCTGAAAAGCGGAGATGGCCTGCTCCCGTTGGCCTGCGGCCAGCAGCGCGTCGGCTGCCTTGTATTTCCCCTCGGGGACGAGATAGCGGGTGTAGAGCAGATAGCCGGAGACACCAGCCAGAATCGCGATGACGCACATCACCGCCAGAACCTTTTTCCAGCCGATGTGTTTTTTGAACTTCTCAGCCGCCTGCTTAGCCTTTTCGTTTCGTTCCGCGGCGGCTGATTCCAGAGCTTCCAGACGCTGGATGCACTGGGTGATGCGCTGGTCGGTGTCCCGCCAGCCCCGGGTACGCTCCAGCATCTCCACGGCTTTGCGGTAATCCGCGATGGTTCTGGCGTTGGATGCGGCGGAGACGGCGGCCAGATAGATGGCGTCCACCTCGGCCACCTCGGCGTTGCGGATGCATTCGGCGTATTTCATGTTTGCATCCCGGTAGCCGGAGAGCTTGGCGAAGATGGCGGCGGCCCGCTGATATTGTTCCTTCGTGGTGGCATTTTTCGCGGCGGCGCAGGCCCTCTGGTACAGATCCTCGGTTTCCCGCTGCCGGCTGCGCTTTTTCACCTGGGTCAGACAGGTCTGCAGGGTTTTGCGCAGAGTCGGGTCGGAATACCGCAGGGCATTCTGGTAGTTGGGGCTGTACTCAAAGGTTCGGGTGCAGTTGATGAGATCCTTGGGCTTCTTTTGCTTAACTTCCACCAGCAGCTTGGCGATCCAGGCCATGGCGCTGTCGTGGTGATATTTGAGGAATTTGTCGCAGCAGGCATCCGCTTCGGACCATTTTCCCTGATCCAGAAACAGGTAGGCCTGCCTGAGCAGGTAGTCGGAGTCCTTTGGCGGCCGGTCGGCAACATCGATGGTGGGTTCCAGAAGCTGGGAAATCCTGGTGGCCTCCTGCTGATACTGCATTTTGACGCTGCCCTCGGAGTGGGCCACCGCGCAAAGGAAGTTTTCGTCTTCCAGAATGCTGCCGGAAGAGGCAGTCCGGCTCACGGGGACATACCTTCCGCTGGCGTCGCTCTGCTCATAGAGGACGCCGTACCGGCAAAGACAGCAGCCCCAGGCGGCCTCAGCGTCATCGGGGTCTTCCTTCAGAAGCTTCTGATAGAGGGCGGCGGCTTTGTCAAATTTCCCGATCCGGCGGAAATAGTTGCCGGCGTTGTGGGCGGCGATCTTCCGGGGGTCGGAGGTCAGAGGCATGGTCTGCGCCTCGCCGCAGGAGCCGCATACACCCAGAGCGTCGTCCGGGTTCCGTTCCACGTCGCCGCCGCAGTATTTGCACTTGAGATTGGCCATTATGCCCTCACCGCCTTCTGACTCCAATTTGCCATTTTAAGGCAACACCGCACAATGGATGCTGCGGGCTTCGGCAGATCTTTTACCCCAATCGTGCAGTATGAAAAATGGGAAATACACAAAGTATTTCCGCATTTTTCATACTTTCGCTTGGGGCAAAATCTCTTGCCGAATCTCCTTGCCCCATTATGCGGTGTTGCCTTAACTAATTATATTGATTCTTCCGTGTAATGTCAACGAATATTTGGCATATTTCGACAAATGAAAAGAAGCGGCCGCCCGGTTTCATTGTATCCGCGAATTGCGGATTCATGCAGGCAGCCGACAGCCCCGGCATCAGCGTTTTTTTGCCGGATTTTTTCCGTTCCCTCTTTCTTTTCGGAAACCCAACGTGTATAATAAGGAAAATCCTTTGTTTCTTATGGAGGCGAACAGTATGCGGCTGGTCGTGAAAATCGGAACGTCCACTCTGACCCATGCCACGGGTCACCTGAATATCCGACGGGTGGAATCGCTGTGCCGGGTCATCAGTGATATCAAAAATGCCGGGCACGAGGTGATCCTGGTGTCCTCCGGCGCCATCGGCATGGGGGTTGGCAAGCTGGGCCTGCGCCAGCGGCCCAGGGATATCCCCACCAAGCAGGCTGCGGCTGCTGTGGGTCAGTGTGAGCTGATGTATACATATGATAAGCTGTTCAGCGACTATCACCACACCGTGGCCCAGCTGCTGATCACCGGCGAGGATGTGGCCTCGCAGAAGCGGCACAACAATTTCCGCAACACCCTGAACCGCCTGCTGGAGCTGGGGGCGCTGCCCATCCTCAATGAAAACGATACCGTTGCCACCGAGGAGATCGTCATCGGCGACAACGACACCCTGGCGGCCATTGTGGCAAAAAGCGTCAAGGCGGACCTGCTGGTGCTGCTGTCGGACATCGACGGACTCTACACCGCCGACCCCAGGGTAGACCCCAATGCCAGGCTGATTTCGGTGGTGCCGGAGCTGGATGACAGCATCAAAGCCCTGGCAGGCGTCAGCGGCAGTGACCAGGGCACCGGCGGCATGATCACCAAGCTGCAGGCCGCCGAAATCTGCATGAACTGCGGCTGCGATATGGTCATTGCCAACGGAAATGAGCCAAACCACCTGTATACCATTCTGGACGGCGGCGCGGTGGGCACCCGGTTCCTGGCGAAAAAGGAGGTACACGTATGAATGAACTGTTTCTCGCCGCAAAAGCGGCAAAGAATACCGTTGCCAGACTGGGAACGGAGCAGAAAAATGCGGCGCTGGAAGCCATGGCGGCTTCGCTGGAAGCGGAACAGGACAAAATCCTGGCGGCAAATGATCTGGATCTGGAGGCGGCCAAGGATCATATCTCCGAGGTGATGCTGGACCGGCTCCGGCTGACGAAGGAGCGCATTTCCGGCATGGCCCAGGGCATCCGGGATGTGGTGAAGCTGCCGGACCCGGTGGGGAAGGTGCTGGAGGAGCACACCCGGGCCGACGGCCTGGTGATCCAAAAGGTCTCCGTCCCCATGGGCGTCATTGCGATCATTTATGAAAGCCGCCCCAATGTCACCAGCGACGCGGCGGCGCTGGCACTGAAGAGCGGCAATGTCTGCATCCTGCGCAGCGGCAAGGAGGCCTTCCGGTCCGCAAACGCCATTGTTGCCGCGCTGAAAAAGGGACTGTCCCGGGCAGGGGTTCCCGAAACCGCCGTGAATCTGGTGCAGGATACCTCCCGGGAGAGCGCCACTGCGCTGATGACTGCCACGGGGTATGTGGATCTGCTGATCCCCAGGGGCGGCGCGGGACTCATCAACGCCTGCGTCCGCAACGCCACCGTCCCCTGCATCGCCACGGGCACCGGCATCTGCCATGTGTATGTGGAGAAGACTGCCGATCAGGAGATGGCCCTGAACATCATCGAAAATGCCAAAACCAGCCGCCCCAGCGTCTGCAACGCCGAGGAGGTGCTGCTGGTGGACAAGGCTATAGCCGGGGAATTCCTCCCCAAGCTTCTGAAACGCCTGGTCACTGACCGGGCGCAGCCCGTACAGCTGCGCCTGGATGCATATGCCCGGGCCATCATTCCCGGCACCCCTGCGGGAGAGCGGGATTTTGACACGGAATTTTTGGACTACATTCTGGCCGTGAAATGTGTGGACGGTGTGGAGGAGGCCATCTGCCATATTGCCGCCCATTCCACCGGCCACAGCGAGGCCATCGTCACAAAAGACGATGCCGCTGTGGAGCTGTTCACCGCCTGTGTGGACAGCGCGGCGGTTTACGTCAACGCTTCCACCCGGTTCACAGACGGCGGTGAATTCGGCCTGGGCTGCGAAATGGGCATTTCCACCCAGAAGCTCCACGCCAGAGGCCCCATGGGACTGCGGGAGCTGAACACCTATCATTATGTGGTCCGCGGAAACGGACACATCCGCTGAAGGAGGCTGCCATGAAGTATGGATTTTTGGGCTGCGGCAACATGGGCGGCGCCATTGCCCGGGCGCTGAGAACGGCCACCGGGGATATTCTGATCACCGACCGCTCCGGCAAGGCACGGAAGCTTGCGGAGGAGTTGGACATTCGGTATGGTACGGCACAGGAGGTGGCGTCAGACTGTGACCGGATTTTTGTGGCGGTGAAGCCCCACATGGTGCCGGAGGTGCTGGAACCCCTGCAGGAATCGCTGCAGGAGAGAAAGCCGCTGATGATCTCCATGGCGGCGGGACTGACCACCCAGCGCATCGAGGAGCTGGCAGGCGGAAATATCGCCGTGATTCGCATCATGCCCAATACGCCGGTGGCGGTGGGGCAGGGGATGACCCAGTACTGCTGCAACGCGCTGGTCACCCCGGAGCAGGAAAGCTCCTTCCTGGAGGATATGCGGTTCTCCGGCAGGCTGGATAAGCTGGAGGAGCGGCTCATTGACGCTGCCAGCGCCCTCTCCGGCTGTGGCCCGGCCTATATGTACATGTTCCTGGAAGCTCTCGCCGACGGCGCGGTGGCCTGCGGCATTCCCAGGGCAAAGGCCATGGAGTACGCGGCGGCAACCATGATCGGCGCGGCATCCATGGTGCTCACCACCGGTCAGCATCCCGGCGCGCTGAAGGATGCGGTCTGTTCCCCCGGCGGCAGCACCATTGCCGGTGTCCGGGCACTGGAGCAGCATGGCTTCCGGGGAGCCGTCATGGACTGCGTGGCGGCGGCCTATGAAAAAAATCAAAAACTTGGAAAATGAGGTAAGAATATGGAATATCGCATTCTCGGCAGAACCGGAATGAAGGTCTCCCGTCTGGGCTTCGGCGGCATTCCCATCCAGCGCATCGACGCGGAGGGCACCAAAGCTCTCATGCACCGGCTGCTGGAGGCCGGCGTCAACTACATTGATACCGCCCGGGGCTACACCGTCAGCGAGGAATACCTGGGCTACGCTCTGGAGGGTATCCGGGAGCACTTCATCCTGGCCACCAAGGGCAGAGCCACCACCAAAGAGGACATGCTGGCGGATATCGAAAAGAGCCTGCACAACCTGCGCACGGATTACATCGACCTCTACCAGTTCCACAATCCCTCTCCTGCGGCGCTGGAGCAGATCCTTGCCCCCGGCGGGGCTATGGAGGGAATGCTGGAAGCCAAGGCGGCAGGCAAGATCCGTCACATCGGCGTGACCACCCATTCCGTGGAGCTGTTTGCCAGGTTCGTGGAGATGGACTGGGTGGAGACCATCATGTTCCCCTACAACATCGTGGAGAATCAGGCGGAGGAGCTCATCGCAAAGTGCGCCGAAAAGGGTATCGGCTTCATCTGCATGAAGCCTCTGGCCGGCGGCGCCATTGAGGATGGCCGTCTGGCGCTGCGGTATGTGGCCGCCAACGATCACATCACCGAGATCATCCCCGGCATGGCGGCTCCCGAGGAACTGGAGCAGAACATCGCCGCCATGAACGACACCACGCCCCTGACAGAAGCGGAGAAGGCCGCCATGCAGCAGGTGAAGGACTCCCTGGGCACCCAGTTCTGCCGCCGCTGCAATTACTGCGCCCCCTGCACCGTGGGCATCGGCATTCCCAGCGTCTTCCTGTTCGAGGGCTACCTGGCCCGCTACGGTCTGGAGGGCTGGGCAAGGGAACGCTATGCCACCCTGGCCCACACCGCCTCCGAATGCATCGAGTGCGGCGCCTGCGAGACCCGCTGCCCCTATCATCTGCCCATCCGCCGGATGATGAAGCGAGCCGCCGGGGAATTCGGCAAATAAGCATGTGTTTTCGCCTGCTATGCGATGGTATGGACCTGCAATTCGGAATTTTGGTCATCGGTTTTTATACGCCGGTCATGAAATTGCAATTTGGCAGGCTGGCGCGGCAGCGCCCTTGGCTCTCCCTTTGGGAGACCTGTCAGCCGAACAGGCTGACTGAGAGGGCACCACGTTTGAGGTTTGGAAACGTATATTGAGGCGTGGGACCCTCTCAGACTGCCCCTTCCGGGGCAGCCAGCTCTCCCAAAGGGAGAGCCAAGGTCGCTTCACTCCGTAGCATGTCCAACAAAATACCATTCATCGGAACACGCAGTCGACCAACGTGGCGGGAGGCTAATAGCCTCCCCTACAGTGGGCTGTCCAAAAATCTGCTCTGCAAATTCCAATTTTGCAGGCAGCGGAAAGATCATCAGCAAAAAGCATCGGTATCAACGGCTTGTGCGCTGAAACCGATGCTCTTTTTTTCAAATACAGGCAAAGCATGTTGTATTTTGCCCATCCATGCGGTAAGATAGGAGCCGTCATACTGATATTTCATTAAAAACTCTAATTCGCCAGAATTGAAGTTTTTAACAGGAAGATCATAATGAGACGGGATTCCATGATTTTCTATCTCGAAAATCATGGAATCGACAACGCCGTTAGGCGGTGTCTTCATAATAAATATTTTTATGTGCTTATCGGGTTAACGCAGCAAATTTGAATTTATGGAGGAAAAAGATGTTAGAAGAATTAGGAATAAGTTTTAGTACAGCATTAATAATTTTGATTGCCTTGTATTTTATTATTAAATGGGCTGTAAAGAACGGAATAAAAGAAGCCTATACGGATATCACAGGAAAAGAAACAGCAGAAGAGATCGAAACAGATAAACTTTGTGAAGAATTAGGCTTAAACGAAGAAGATAAATAGATAGATTACAATTTGCCGCACTGCTGAGTCAAACCGATATGCACATAATTTTTTATCAGGAAGAAAGAGAGCGAGGAAAGCATTATGCGAAAGAAAATACGCGAGGCGTTCCGGGAGGAGTCCGGCTACCGGCAGTTTATTGTTTCGGTGCTGGTGGTCAGCCTGGCCTATGGACTATACAAGGGCGTGATTGACAACTACCTGGCGGAGATCGTCACCATGACGGAGTTCGACCGGGGCGTGGCGGAGTTCTTCCGGGAGCTGCCGGGACTGCTGCTGGTGTTTCTGCTGGCGGTGTTCAGCACCTTGTCCGCCGAAGCCATGTTCCGTCTGGGCGGCTTCATCATGGTGCTGGGCGTGGCGCTGCTGGCCGGACTTCCTTCGGACCGGATTCTGGTGACCATTGCCATCTTTATCTATTCCACCGGCGAGCACATCCAGCTGGGTATGCGCAACACTCTGACTCTGGGCTACGCCAGGCCCGGCTGCGGCGGTACGGCACTGGGCCTGCAGAATGCCATCCTGCAGGTGGGTACGCTGGCGGGGTATCTGGTGGTGATGGTGGCGTTCCTGTTCGTCTCCGGGGTGACGGCATTCCGGGGCTTTTTCTGGGCGGCGGCAGCCATGCTGCTCATTGGCGCGGTGGTGTCCCTGCGGCTCACCGGCAGCAGCCGGACCGACCCCAATAAGCGGCGGTTCTATTTCCGGAAGAAGTACACCAAGTACTATCTGCTGGAGGTGTTCTACGGCGCCCGGAAGCAGGTTTTTTTCACCTTTGGCCCCTATGTGCTGATCCTGTTCTACGGCGCCGGAACCACCACCATCAGCCTGCTGTTTGCGGTGGCGGCGGTGTGCAGCTTCTTTGCTTCCCCCATTGTGGGCAAGCTCATCGACAGGCTGGGCTATAAGGTGATCATGGTGGCGGACACCCTGATTCTGGTCATCGTCTGCTTCTTCTATGGCTTTGCCCACCATCTGTTCCCCAAGAACATCGCCTTCATCGTATGCTGCGTGAATTACATTCTGGACAGCGTGATCTCACTGGCTTCCATGGCAGCCAACGTCTATGTCCAGGACATCTCTGACAGCCCGGAGGAGGTCCGCGCCACCATCTCCACCGGCATTTCCGTCAACCATATGATCACGATCCTCATCGCCCTCTTCGGCGGCTGGATCTGGCAGACTCTGGGCATCGAGACACTGTTCATCCTGTCGGCTGTCCTGGGCCTTTGCAACAGCGCCTACGCTGCCACCATCAAGACAGGAAACAAGGCAAACGCATAAAACAATGTGCATATCGGTTTGACTCAGCATTTCGACAAATTGTAATTTGGCGGTGTGCACCAAAGGCTCCCTCTGCGAGGGAGCTGGCCGCGAAGCGGACTGAGGGAGAGAGCGTTGGTCGATCACCAGCGCTTCATACGATACCGCATCAAAAAATCCGGGGCTCTCTCCCTCAGTCAGCCTTTGGCTGACAGCTCCCTCGCAGAGGGAGCCTTGGTGAACGCTGTTCGTTACTCGGTTCCATGCAACGTATAGACAAATTGCAATTTGCTGAGTTAACCCGATAAGCACATAAAACAAAACGCAGAGGTTTCGATGCCTCTGCGTTTTTGTTTATTCCACGGTGACGGATTTGGCAAGATTTCTGGGCTTATCCACATCCAGACCCCGGGCTACGCTGACGTAATAGCCCATCAGCTGCAGGGGGATAACCGCCAGGGAAGCGGTGAAATGCTCGTCTGTCCTGGGAATGTAGACCGTGAAATCCACCGTGTCTTCGATGTTGTAGTTGCCGTAGGTGGTCAGGCCCATGAGATAGGCGCCCCGGCTCTTGACCTCCACCAGATTGCTCAGCATTTTTTCGTACAGCCGGCCCTGGGTCAGCACGCCGATGACCAGGGTGCCGTTTTCGATGAGGCTGATGGTGCCGTGCTTCAGCTCTCCGGCGGCGTAGGCCTCGCTGTGGATATAGCTGATTTCCTTCATCTTCAGGCTGCCCTCCAGCCCGGTGGCGTAGTCCAGTCCCCGGCCCAGATAGAAGATGTCCCGGGCGGCGGCGAATTTGCTGGCAAACCACTGAATGCGCTCCTGATCCTGCAGAACCCGCTCCATCTTGCTGGGAAGCTCCTGGATTTCACCGATGAGCCGGGCGTATTCCCCTTCGTCAATAGTCTGACGGATGCGCCCGAACTCCACCGCCAGCAGATAACAGGCCGCCAGCTGGGCGGAGTAGGCCTTGGTGGTGGCCACGGCGATCTCCGGCCCTGCCAGGGTGTAAAACACATGGTCGGCTTCCCGGGCGATGGTGCTGCCCACCACATTGACGATGCCCAGAGTCGGGATGCCCTGTTCCTTTGCCTCCCGGAGCGCCGCCAGACTGTCGGCAGTCTCGCCGGACTGGCTGATGACGATGACCATGTCGTTCTTGCGAAGCAGGGGCTTGCGGTAGCGGAATTCCGATGCCAGCTCCACCCGGACCCGGATCTTTGCCAGATCCTCCAGCACATACTGGGCTGCCACGCCCACATGGTAGGCAGAGCCGCAGGCCACAATGTGCACCGTGTCCAGCCCGGAAACTTCTTCTTCGGAAAGGCCGATGCCCGAAAGATCAATTTGTCCGTCCTTGCAGACGCTGCGGATGGTGTCCTGCACCGCTCGGGGCTGCTCGTGGATTTCCTTCATCATGAAGTGCTCGTAGCCGCCCTTTTCGGCAGCCTCGGCATCCCACTTGATTTCGGTCAGGGGCTTTTCGATGATGTCGCCGTCCAGATTGTAGAAGGTGACGTCGCCGCCGGACAGCCTGGCCATTTCCATGTTGCCCATGTAATAGACATTCCGGGTGTACTTCAGAATGGCGGGCACGTCGGAGGCGAGGTAGGATTCACCGTCCTCCACGCCGATGATCATGGGGCTGTCCTTCCGGGCGACAAAAATCTCGCCGGGGTAATCCTTGAACATCACCGCCAGGGCATAGGAGCCGCGGATGCGCACCATGGTTTTGGCGATGGCGTCGGTGGGGCCCATGCGGTACTTCTTGTAATAGTAGTCGATATAGTTTATCAGGGCCTCGGTGTCGGTCTGGCTGTAGAAATGGTAGCCCTTGCGGGTCAGCTTGGCCTTGATTTCCTGATAGGATTCGATGATGCCGTTGTGCACGCCCACAACGGTCATGTCGTTGCTGCAGTGGGGATGGGCGTTGTCCTCGGAGGGTTCACCGTGGGTGGCCCAGCGGGTGTGGCCGATGCCGCAGGTGCCGGGGACAGCCAGACCGCCGTTGGTCTTTTCGGAAAGAATTTTCAGCCGCCCCTTGGCTTTGACAACGACGGGATCCTTATCCCCGTCCCGGACGGCGATGCCGGCGGAGTCATAGCCCCGGTACTCCAGCTTGGAAAGACCCTCCAGAAGAATCGGCGCGGCGCTGTGCCTGCCGGAAAAACCTACAATACCACACATAGAAAAAACCTCGTTTCAAAACACTGGGTGGAATTCTTGTTATTGTATCTTTCATGCAGAGTCTTGTCAAGTATCAATTCCAATTCTGAATTTATAAAAACGCATTCTTCTTGCAATTATGACGGCTTGTGCTATAATCATTCCATCCCAGACAAGGAGGGAACCCTATGGTTCAGCCCATTTGCAAAGATGTGATTTTTCTGGCCAGGAAGTCCGAACCGGCGACGCCGGAGGACATTCTCATCGGACAGGATCTGCTGGATACGCTGAATGCCCACCGGGATGGCTGCGTGGGCATGGCGGCCAATATGATCGGCAGGGCAAAGCGGATCATTGTGTTTCTGGATGGCGATACCCCAACGGTGATGTACAACCCGGAGATCGTCAAAGCGTCGGAGCCCTACGAGGCCGAGGAGGGCTGTCTGTCCCTGAACGGCACAAGAAAGACCACCCGCTACCGGAAAATCAAGGTTCGCTACCAGAATGCGGCATTCCAGACCCGCCTCAAATCCTATACCGGCTGGACCGCCCAGATCATCCAGCATGAAATCGACCACTGCAATGGAATCCTGATATAGGGCAACACCGCATAATGGGGCAAGGAGATTCGGGCAGTGTTTTGACCCAAGCGAAAGTATGGAAAATGCGGGAATACTGGATGTATTTCCCATTTTTCATACTGCACGATTGGGGCAAAAGATTCGCCGAAGCCCGCAGCTCCCATTATGCGGTGTTGCCATAGAACAACACCCGAAGGCCAGCCCTTCGGGTGTTCATTAACGTACAAGCCAATTTTGTAAGGGAAGATAGCATCCTCCCGCCAGGTTGCCGTTTATGCGTGTTCCCGGGAGGCTGCTATTCTCCCTTACAATGGCGTGGCAATATTATCTGCCAAGGCATTTTCCGGTGAGGGAGCACAGGGCAAAGGCGGCCACATCCACCGCAACCACGGTGGAGCCCACGGGGGTCCCCGCCAGAATGGAAATCAGAATGCCCGCCGCCGTGCACACCACCGAGACCACCGCTGCGCAGACGGTGACGGAGAGGAAGCTCCGGAAAATCCGCATGGCGGAGAGGGCGGGGAAGATAATCAGCGCCGAGATCAGCAGCGAGCCCACCAGATTCATGGCCAGCACGATGATCACCGCCGTGATCACCGCGATCATCAGATTGACGGCATCCACATGGGTTCCCGCCGCCTGGGCGAAGCTCTCGTCAAAGGTCACATCGAAGATGCGATGGTAGAAGAGCACAAACAGCACCAGCACCGCCGCCGAGAGGATGGTGCAGACCCAGACCTCGGTTTTGGTCAGCGTCAGGATGGAGGTGGAGCCGAAGAGGGTTCCGCAGACATCGCCGGAGAGGTTGGAGGAGGTGGAGAACATGCTCATCAGCAGGTATCCGAAGGCCAGTGCGCCCACGGAGATCATGGCAATGGCGGCGTCCCCCTTGATTTTGGCATTCTGCCCCGTGCGAAGCAGCAGCACCGCGCAGATGACGGTGATGGGCAGGACGATGAGCATCCGGTCCGTCAGATTCAGCACCGCCGCAATGGCCATGGCGCCGAAGGCCACATGGGACAGGCCGTCGCCGATGAAGGAAAACCGCTTCAGCACCAGCGTCACCCCCAGCAGGGAGGAACACAGGGCAATCAACACACCCACCACCATGGCGTAGCGCACAAAGGGGTAGGAGAAGTAGAGGGAAAGGGTCTGAATCATGGCTGCTCCTTTCCGGACAGGAAGCTCTGCCCGATGCCGCTGCGGATGTATTCCTCCCGGGTGCCGAAGAACACCTGCTGCCCGATGTGGAGAATGTGGGTGGCGTATTCCAGGGCGGCGTGGATGTCGTGGGAGATCATGATGACGGTGATGCCCTCCGCGTGGAGACTGCGGATGATTTCGTACATTTCCGTGGTGACTTTGGGGTCCAGGCCGGAGACCGGCTCGTCCAGCAGCAGGCATTTCCGGGTGGCGCAGAGGGCCCGGGCCAGCAGCACCCGCTGCTGCTGACCGCCAGAGAGCTCCCGGTAGCATTTGCGGGCAAACTGGGAGATTGCCATCCGCTCCATGTTCTCCTGCGCAGCCTTTTTCTCCTCTTTGGTGTAGAACGGGCGCAGGCCGCACCGGCCCTGGAAGCCGGAGAGCACCACCTCCCGCACCGATGCCGGGAAATCCCGCTGCACCTGGGTCTGCTGGGGCAGATACCCGATCTGGGTGGAGGTCAGCCCCTCCTCCATGCGGATGCAGCCTGCCAGCGGGGGCGTCAGAGCCAGCATGGTCTTCATCAGGGTGGACTTGCCGGAGCCGTTTTCCCCAACAATGCACAGGTAATCCCCGGAATTGACGGTGAAGCTCAGATCCTTCAGGATCGGGCGGTTTTCGTAGCCCAGGGAGACGTTTTCGCAGATAATCTGAGGCATGGGAGCCTCCTTTCGTTAGTTCAGAGCGGTTTCCAGCACCTGCAGGTTCTGCTCCATGGTGGCAAGGTAATCCCGGGAGGCCGCGTCCTTCAGGGAGACGGACTGCATGGCGTCCAGGGTGAGGATATCGATGCTTTCCTGCCCGGCGTTTTCGGCAACGGAACGGGCGATGCGGCCGTCGGTGGTCTCGGTGACGAGAATGGCGGGAAGGCCCAGCTCCTGCACCTTCTGAGCCAGGAAGATGACGGTTTCAAAGCTGGCGTTGCACTCGGCGGAGCAGCCAGGGAAGGCGGCGTAGTAGCTGAGATGGTAGTCCTCCGTCAGATAGCGGAAGGGGAACCGGTCACAGACCACAATGGTGTCCCGGCGGGCGTTTGCAATGGTCTGGGTGTAGTGTTCATCCAGCGCGTTCAGCCTGGCAAGATAACTTTCCAGGTTTGCCTGATAAGAATCCTTGTTTGCCGGGTCCAGCCGGCACAGGGCGTCGGCGATGGCCCGGCAGAACACGGCGGCATTGCGCAGGGAGAGCCAGACGTGCTCGTCGGTTTCCGCTTCCTCCTCCGCTTCCGCCTGCATACCCTCCACGATCTGCTCGGTGTGGGCCTTTTCTCCCAGCAGCGGGATCAGCTCCAGAACGGTCTGCTCCTTGCGGCTGCCTTTCAAGGCGTCTGCCAGCCAGCCGTCGGATTCACCGCCGCCGTAGATCAGCAGGTCGCAATTCGCCACAGCTACCATGTCCCCCACGGAGGGCTGGAAGCTGTGGGGGTCCACACCGTCGTCCACCAGCAGCGTAAGCTCGATGTTGCTGTTTTTGCCGATGATCTGCCGCGCCCAGTCATATTCCGGGAAAATGGCGGCCACCACGGTGATTTTGTCGTTTTTCGGCGCCGCGCTGCAGCCGGTGAGACAGACCAGCAGCAGGCAGAGCACAATGGCAATGTTTTTTTTCATCAGGCGCCCTCCCGGCATTCCCGGCAGACGCCGAAGAAGACCGTCCGAATGGGGTCGATGGCGAAACCGTGGTGCTCCAGAATGTGCTTTTCCAGCTCCGGCAGCTCTTCGCAGTGCATGTGGATCAGCTTCCCGCAGACCTGGCATTTGCAGTGGTAGCAGGTGTCCTCGTTCAGGTGTGTTCCGAGATATTCAAAGCAGGCGGGGGTGTTGGCGTCGATGCTGTACTTGGTGACGATGCCCTCATCCACCATTTTCTCCAGCTGGCGGTAAACCGTGGCCATGCCGATGGGCCGCCCGGCCTGCCGGAAGTATTCGCAGACATCTCCGGCGGTGATGTGCCTGCCGGGAGCCTGCTCCAGAAATGCGCGCAGCTCATCACGCTGCTTGGTTTTGTACTGTGCCTTGGGCTGCATGGGCTTCCTCCAAATTTGATAACAGTTCTCATATTATACTGCGTTTATGGAAAATGTCAATATGAAAATGCTTCTCATTTTCATATTGCAGCAGAATATGCTGCTGTTGACAAATCTTCGGATAAATGGTAGAATTTACGGGAAAGAAAAACCAAAAAGGGGTAACTATATGAAACTTCTGACTGTAACAGTCCCTTGCTATAATTCCCAGGCGTACATGAGCAACTGTATCGAAAGCCTCCTGAAGGGCGGCGACCGGGTGGAGATCATCGTCATCGACGACGGCTCCAAGGACGATACCGGGAAAATCGGCGATGAATATGCCGCAAAATATCCCGACATCGTCAGGGTCATCCATCAGGAAAACGGCGGTCACGGCGCCGGCATCAACCAGGGTCTGAAGCACGCCACCGGCAAATACTTCAAGGTGGTGGACAGCGACGACTGCGTTTCCGAGGATTTCGTGCGCTTCCTGGACGCACTGGAAACCTGCGAGGCGGACCTGATGGTCACCAACTACTATTATGTCCACCATGACGGCGTGGGCGACCGTTCCATCCGCTATGCCAATGCGCTGCCGGAGGGCCGCCGTTTCGGCTGGGACGAGGTGAAGCGCTTCCTGCCCCACCAGCTGCTGACCATCCACAGCTGCACCTTCCGCACCGAATGCATGCGCGAAAGCGGCATGGACCTGCCTCTGCACACCTTCTACGAGGATAACCTGATGGTCTGCTCCGTGCTGCCCTTTGTGAAGACCCTGTACTACCTGGACATGGACCTGTACCGCTACACCATCGGCAGAGAGGGACAGTCCGTTGCCAACGAAGCCACCAAGCGCAATTATAAGCACCAGCTGCTGGTTGCCCGGGAATGCTTTGCCGTTGTGGAGCGAACCAAGCCCGAGAACCGGAACCTGAAGCGCTACCTGGAGCATGAGCTGTTCATGATGTTCGGCATTGCCACCGTCTTCAGCCGTCTGAACGATACGGACGAGGCCGATGAAAACCTGAACAAAATGTGGAAGGAATGCCAGGCCATCAACAAAAAGCGCGCTGACCATTTCCGCCGCTACACCCCGCTGACCTTCGTCAACATCCCCGGTGTCCCCGGCAGAAAAATGGTCAAGGGTGTGTATAAGTTCTCTCATCTGGTTGTCCGATTCAATTAAATATAGAAAACCAAATCCCGGCTGCGTTTATTTGCAGCCGGGATTTCAATTTACGGTTTACAAGAGAGAGTGAAGATTGAAGAGTGTAGAGTGGAGATAATGAAAAAGGTACCATTCTCCGATAGAACTCCGCAAATCGTATGGAGCGAAGCGCACTTGGCTCCCCAAAGGGAGAGTCAAGGACGCTACCGCACCAGTGCGAGAGATTACAATTTTTAGGTGTTCCCCCTGCTGCAGCAGCTGGGATGATTCCATCAGGCGCATACTGTCCGCCGCGACTGGGGGCATCAGTTATGCAGTACGATCATGTACACGAAAATCAGGCAGATGGCGGCGCAGAGCATCAGCAGGGCGAAGGACAGATTTCCGGTGATCCGGGCTGTGGTCTTCTGCAGGGTGTCCAGACTCCGGTAGAACAGATGGGCGTAGTGCCTGCCGCCCTGGCGTTCTTTGCCCTGGGCAATGGCCAGGGCGTCCAGATCCTTGCCCAGCCGATAGGACAGCGAGGCATAGACCTTGTCGTCGGAGTTCTCCCCGGCGGGACGGTAGACGGTCTTGCCCAGCAGCAGGACGATGGCGTCGGGCAGATCGCAGAACAGTCTTCCCAGAATGCCGCTGATTCGCAGCACCAGCTTTGCGGCGGGGCCGGTGATCTGATTCTCGCCGAAGAGGGCGCTGATTCTTCCGAAAATGCCGGGCAGCCAGTTCAGAAGCAGCGGCCGGTACACAAGGTTTTCCAGATCCAGCTTTTCGGGCCAGCGGTTGACGTATTTCCCGCCCTGCATCAGCAGCTTCCGCACAAAACCGAAGTACAGCGCAGCACCGATGACGATGGAGACCCCCGCGCCCTTCAGATTGGCAGCAGACAGGTAGTGCACCGCGTGGTGCAGATGCCCGCCATGGAGGAAATCGGTGCCGAGGTCGGCGATGGCGTCCATGGTAGTGGGCGCGGTCAGCCCCAGAATGGGCAGGAGCAGCGCGGGGATCAGCACAGCCAGAGTGCTCATGGGGGACATATAGCGTTTTTGGGCATCGAATTCCGCCTGCCGGGTGGGATGCTTCTCCACAAAAATGCAGACATAGAGCTTGGTCATATAGGCCAGGGTCATGCCGCCGGAGATCAGGAACAGCCATTCTGCTACGGTAAGCGGCCAGCCGTAGATGGGCGCACCCTCCACAATGGCCTCGTGCAGCAGGGTCTTGCTGACGTAACCGTTCAGCAGAGGAATTCCGCCGATGCCCATGGCTCCCAGCAGGAAGCACAGATTCAGAAGCTTCTTCTTCCGGCCAAAGCCCCGGATCTCGTTGAGATCCAGCTTGTGCAGGTTGAAGTACACCACACCGGCGCATTCAAACAGCACCAGCTTGAACAGGGAGTGGTTGACCATGTGCAGTAGCGTGCCCCGGGCAGCCAGGGCATTTTCCTCCCCCAGCAGCCCCATCATGCCGATGCCCACCAGGATGAAACCGATCTGGCTCATGGAGGAACAGGCCAGGGTCCGCTTCAGGTCGATGCTGAACAGCGCCAGCACCGCGCCCAGCACCATGGTGACGACGCCCAGGGCGAGGATCAGCGTGCCCCAGGCAGGGTCATACCGAAAGAGATGGCAGGAGATGGCCAGAATGCCCCAGATGCCGGACTTGGTCAGCACGCCGGACAGCAGCGCCGAGGCAGGCGCGGGAGCCACGGGATGGGCCTTGGGCAGCCAGATATGCAGGGGGAACATGCCCGCCTTGGCGCCGAAGCCGAAGAGGATGCAGCCGCCTGCGGCATACAGCGCCGCCTTGTTGGGGCAGTCCCGGGAGAGGTCATAGAGCTTATCGATTTCCGTGGTGCCCAGCTCGTGCTGCAGCAGGAACAGCCCCATCAGGGCCACCAGACCGCCGATGACGGCCACCGCCAGATAGGTCTTTGCCGCCCGGAGGGCGCCGGGGGTCTCCTCCTGGATGACCCAGGTGAAGGAGGTGAAGGACATGATCTCAAAGAATACAAAGGCGGTATACAGATCCGCCGCCAGAAACACACCCAGGGTGGCTCCCAGGGTCATGAGGTTAAAGAAGTAGTACCGCCCCAGATTGTGGTGGTGGCGGAAGTACTCCGGGGACAGCATCATCGTCTGCGCCCACATCAGGCAGATCACCACGATGTACACCCGCCGGAAGCCGTCCACCGTCAGGGTGAGATTTCCCACAAGGGGCAGGTCGGAAGTTCTGTCCGGGCTGAAAACGATCCACAGGGCAAAGGCAAGCTCCGCCAGGCATGCGGCGATGGCCATGCGCTCCCGATACTTTGGAAGAACATAACAGCCGAAGGCCAGAACCATGGGGAAGAAAACAAATATCCAGAGAGTCATCGAATTCCTCCTTATCCCATCTCCCCGGCAATGGCCAGGGCCGCGTTCACAATGGGTTGGGCAAAGATGCCGGTGAGCAGAATCCCGGCGGCGAGAATGACCATGGGTACCGTCATCCGCCAGCTGACTTCCTTCTCGCCGGCCAGCTTCTCGTCCTCGGTGCCCTGCCCCGGGAACCAGGCCCGGCAGACCACGCCCAGCATATAGATGGCGGTCAGCAGCGCGCCCAAGAGCAGGATCATGGCGCCGAAATAGGCAAGGCCGTTTTCGCTGTCCGCCGCGGCGGTGAGCAGATACCATTTGCTGACAAAGCCGGAAAACGGCGGGATGCCCGTCAGTGCCAGGGCGGATACGGTGAAGCAGCCGAAGGTGACGGGCATTTTCCTGCCCAGACCATTCAGCTGTGGCAGGTATTCCCGTCCGGTTCCGTGGAGCACGGCGCCGGCGCAGAAGAAGGACAGAATCTTGATCTCCGCGTGAAAGGCCATGTGCAGCAGGGCGGCGGTGAGGCCTGCGCCGGTCATCATGGTCACGCCGAAGAGAATGTAGGAGAGGTTCGCCACGGTGGAGTATGCCAGCCGCCGCTTCCAGTGCTGCTCCTTCACGGCCCGGGAGGCGCCATAGAAAATGGTGAACACCGCAAAGCCCATGGCGGCATATTGCGCCCAGGTGCCCCGGAGCAGGTCGGTGCCAAAGGCGTAGAAGGTCAGCCGGATCACGGCAAAGGCGCCGGACTTGACCACCGCCACCGCGTGCAGCAGCGCCGTCACCGGGGTGGGTGCCACCGAGGCCTTGGGAAGCCACCGGTGGGTGGGGAACACGGCTGCCTTCACGCCGAAGCCCAGGAAGCCAACGAGATAAAATGCCAGCATCAGGTCGGTCTTTCCGGATGCATCCAGCATCCCTCCGGGGGCAAAGCCGCCGCTGCAGCCGTTGCCGATGAGGTACATGATGGAGGTGAAGGCGAAGGCCGCGCCGCCCAGGGAGAAGGCGAAGTAGGTCTTGGCCGCCCGGACGGCTTTTCTCGTCATGGGCTGCATCACCAGGGGCATGGTGGCCAGGGTCAGCAGCTCATAGAAGCTGTACATGGTGAAGAGGTTGGCGGACATGGCAACACCCAGGGTCACGCCGTAGGTCATGGTGAAGAAGCTGAAGAATGCGCCCAGCCGCTCCTCGTGCTTCATGTACTCGGTGGCGTACAGCACCGTCAGGGGCCAGAGGGTGGCAATGATGCCCGCAAAGAACCGCCCCAGGCCGTCAAAGCGCAATGTCAGCGCCAGATCCTGTGTCAGCTGCACCAGGGTGAAGCTGCCGTTTCTGCCGAAGAGGATCAGCGCCCAGACCAGGCACGAGGTGGCGGCGGTGACGGCCTCCACATAGAGGTACATCGCCCGCTGCCCCTTCTTCTCCGCCAGCGGCACTGCCATGCCGCAGACAATGGGCAGCAGCACCGCGATCAGAAAAAATCGTTCATTCATGGAGCCACCTCAGAAAAGACTGTCCGCCAGCGCCTGCATCCCGGGCACCAGAGCCCCGGAGCACAGTCCCAGCAGCAGCGTCAGCGCAGCAAGAATCCACAGGGGAGCCACCATCTGCCAGCCACCCTCGTCGTTGGCTTCCGGCAGCTTTGCACCCTCACCGGGGAAGAAGCCGGAGACGGTGATGGGCAGCAGATATCCTGCCGTGAGCAATGCGGAGATCAGCAGCACCACGGGAGCCAGCCAGCTGTAAACCGCCATGCCGGAGTCCAGCGCACCCAGGGCCAGATACCATTTGCTGACGAAGCCGGAGGCGGGGGGAATGCCGATGAGGGCCAGGGCAGCAAAGGTGTAGGCCCAGAGGGTCTTGGGCATGGACTTGCCGAAGCCCACGAATTCCTCCACCCGGTGCTTTCCGGTGTTGTGGATGAAGGAGCCTGCCGTAAGGAACAGGCAGACCTTGATGGTGGCGTGGAACAGCACGTGCAGCAGTCCCCCCAGGGCGCTTTCCGGGGTCAGGAAGAACAGACCCACCAGCGCATAGGAGATCTGGCTGACGGAGGAGTAGGCCAGCCGCTTTTTGAACACATTTTCCCGGTAGGCCATCATGGAGCCCATGAACACCGTCAGCAGCGCCAGGCCGATCCAGGCCTTCTGCACCCAGGTGCCCAGCAGGAAATCGGCACCCACGCAGAAGTAGATGACGCGGATGATGGCCAGCACACCTGCCTTGGCAATGATGCCGGAGAGCACGGCGGAGGCAGGTGCGGGAGCCACGGGGTGGGCCGTGGGCAGCCAGCCGTGGAGCGGGTACATACCGGCCTTGGCGCCGAAGCCCAGAACACCCAGAAATACCGCGATCTGAACCAGCGTCTCATGACCTTCCAGGGCTTCCATGTTCAGATTGCCGCCGGGGGTGAATTCCAGCGTGATGCAGTAACGGGAGAGGAAGAAGATGCACCCCAGGGCCAGAAACGCACCGGCGATGGAATAGAACAGGTACTTCAGGGCGCCGCGAACGGCCTCCGCTGTCCGGTCGTGGAGCACCAGCGGCATGGACAGCAGGGTGATCATCTCGAAGAAGAGGTACATGGTGATAAGGTTCCGGGAAAAATCCATGCCCATCAGCGCCGCCAGGGACAGCAGAAAGAAACTGAAGAATTTGTCGTCGTTTTCCTCGTTCTCCAGATAGCGGAAGGCATAGATGCCGGTGAGCAGGAAGCCGAAGGCGGCAATGGCCATGAACAGCCTGGAAATGCCATCCATCCGCAGGGCGATGGTCAGGCTGTCCGTCATGGAGAAGAGGACAACCTCCTGCTGAGGGCGCAGCAGCATCACCGCCGTCAGCACCGCCTCCGCTGTCAAAGCAGCGGCGGTGAGACGGTGCTTGTTTTGCTTGCCATGTACAAAGGGAAGTGCGATTCCTGCCAGCGCAGGAAGCAGAATCAGGATCAACATCATGGGTTAACCCACCTTTCCGAAAAATTCCAGTCCCTGCTGCAGCATGCCAATCAGCGGGGAAGCGAAGATGCCCGCCGCTAGATTCAGAACGCTGAAGCAGACGGCTGCGGCGGCGAAGGGCGGCTGCGCCTTTGTGACCATGCCGGATGAAAGCGGAGTGCCGGGGGTGTAAAGCCGAATAATGGTTCTGGCGAAGTAGAAGGTGTTGAGGATGGTACTCACAGCCAGAGTCAGCAGTGTGATGACCAGCTTCTTTTTCATCTGCATGGCGGCCATGGCCAGCAGGAATTTGGACATGAAGCCCATGGTCAGCGGAATGCCGATCATGCTGAGGGCTCCCAGGGAGAAGGCGGCGCCTGCCAGGGGGAAGGCATAGCCGCTGCCCTGCAGATCCTTGAACCGCTTGCTGCCGCCTGCTGCGTCGGACAGCCGGGAGGCGGAGAGAAACAGCACCGGCTTGGTCACCGCGTGGGTCAGGATGTGGAACAGCGCCGCAACGATGCCCGCCTCCGGGGAAATGCCGATGCCGAGATACACATAGCCGATCTGGGCGGCGGAGGAGTTGGCCAGCATCCGGAAGATGTCGTTTTCCCGGATGGCTCCCACGGAGCCGAAGATCATACCGCAGACGCCGAAGACAAACAGCACATTCTGCACGCCGCTGCTGTAGAACACCTCCGGGCCGAAGCCGGTGAAGATCACCTTCAGCAGGAAGAAGATGTAGCCCTTGGACACGATGCCGGAGAGAATGCCCGAGGAGCAGGGGGTGGCATAGCCGTAGGTGTCGGGCATCCAGTAGTGGAAGGGGAACAGGCCGCTCTTGATGGCAAGTCCCACGGTAATCAGGCAGATGGAAGCGCCCAGGGGAATCCGGTAGGCTTCGGTCTGCGCCAGTACCGCCACGGCATCGTGGAGGCTGGGCAGCAGCAGATGGCCGGTGATGGCATAGAGGAAAATCACGCCCAGCAGAAACAGGCCGGAGCCAATGAGACTGAAGATCATATACCGCACGGAGGCCAGGGTGGTTCTGCCGATCTGGCGGATCATCAGGATGCCGCAGGAGGCCAGGGTGCAGATCTCAATGAAGACATAGCCGGTGAAGATGTCGTTGGTGCAGGCCAGCACCAGCAGCGACGCCTGGATCAGGCAGGTGTTGACAAAGTAGAACTGCCCCTTCTGCTGGTCCAGATCCAGCTGCAGGTGAAGCTTGCCGCCCAGCATGCACAGGAACATGACGGATGCAAAAACAAAGGAGAAGAAGGACTCCAGAATGCCAAAGCGGATCTCGTTGCCCCAGGGGTGGGGAAAGTGGCCCATGATGTAGGTGATGGGCTCGCCGGTTTTCAGCACCAGTCCCAGCACCAGCAGTGACGATACCGCCACGGCGGCGGACAGGGCCATGGAGAGGAATCGGGCGGCCCTGCGGCTGAGCACCGAGCAGACAACGCTGCAGACAAGACTGCCCACGATGCAGAAAAGGGGGAGATTGGCGAAAAAGCTCATTTCGTGCCCTCCTTTTTCTCACCGCTCCGGGCGATCATGTAGATTTCGTCCAAATCCAGGGTGTGGTAGCGCTGATACAACCGGATGGTCAGCGCCAGCATCACCGCCGTGACGGAAACGGACACCACGATGCCGGTGAGCACCAGACCTGCGGGCAGGGGATTGACGTAGGCGGATGCATCGGTGACACCGTCCACAATGATGGGGGCGGTGCGGCCGTCGATGTAGCCGATGGAGGTCAGCAGCAGGCAGGAGGCGGTGTCCATGATGTTAAGGCCCAGAATTTTCTTGATGAGGTTCCGGTGGAGCAGCAAGGTTGCGAAGCCCACCGCAAAGAGGATCACCGCAATGCAGGGAATGCGGCTGTCCCAGAGTGTCTGAAGCATCAGATGCGCCCCCTTTGGAAGACGGAATAGAAGCCGTACATGGTACAGGCCACCACGATGCCAACAGCCACATTCAGCGGCAGAATCAGCCCGGCGGAGAAAATCCTGCCTGGGGTTCCGGGGCTGAAGATGGTTTCCAGATGGTTGGCGCCGCAGAAGAAGGAATAGCATTTTGCGAAGCTGTAAAAGCACAGCGCGCACAGGACGATGATCCGGTAGCTGCGCAGATTCAGGAATTTGTCCAGCGGCTCAAAGCCGAAGGTGATGGCATACAGAATCAGTCCGCCGCCGATGACCGAGCCTCCGGCGAAGCCGCCGCCGGGGCCTAAGTGGCCGTTGAAGATCACATAGATGCCGTAGACGATGACCAGCGGCACCACGATCCGGGCGGTGCTGCGCAGCAGCGGGTCGGTCTGCATGATTTTCTTTTCCCGCTCCGGTTCGGCATCTCCCTTCAGGCTCAGCAGCAGGATGAACACGGCGGTGGCAGCGGTGTAGAGGACGTGGGATTCGCCCAGGGTGTCGAAGGCGCGGTAGTCGAGGATCACGCCAGCCACCACGTTCACCGCTCCGGTCTCCTCCATGCCTTTTTCCACATACCGCTCCATGACCTCATTGTGGGCCGGGGCGTCGGCACTTCCGAAGGAGGGTAGGTTGGCAACGGTCAGCAGCAGAAAACCGATCATCACGGCACACAGCATCACAGCGAAGAAGGGGTAGATTTTCCGGAAGCTGCGGATCTCGCCGGATTCGATGCGGTTCACCGCCTCCAGCTTCCAGGGGTGATCCACCTCCCCGGCGGATTGGGGAATCTCCCGGCATTCGGGGAGGGCCTGGGTGAAATCAAGCTGTCCTTCGTCCCAGCTTTTCAGCCAGACGAGAAATTCACGTTTCTTCATCGTGGGCCTCCTTGCGGATGTCGCGGATTTTTTTCAGCGTCAGAAACAGCAGCAGGCTGGAAACCCCCGCGCCCACGGCGGCCTCGGTGATGGCCAGGTCCGGGGCCTGGAGCAGCACCCACACCACGGACATGATGATGCTGTAGGCCATGAAAATCACCAGGGAAACCAGCAGGTTTTTCGAAACGCAGGTGGAGATTCCGCAGACCACCAGCAGTCCCAGCAGCGTCAGTTCAATCAGATCCATATTCGTCCTCCTCCAGTTGGATATGTTCCGGGACGGTTTCGTCGGTGGAGATCTCCATGCGCCCCACCAGATGGGAAGCGGCGGGGCTGCCGATCCACAGCATCAGCAGCGCCGCTGCCAGCTTGGGAATGTAGCGCATATCGGAGGACGCCACCATCAGACCTCCCAGGATCAGCGCCATGGCCAGGGTGTCCAGAATGGCGGCGCAGTGCATCCGGTTCATGACAAACCGAAAGCGGAATACGCCCAGAATGCTGACCGCGGCGAAAAGCAGTCCACCGGTTATCAGAATTCCCGCGATCCAGTATCGAACGGTATCAGTCATCGGTTTCTTCCTTCCCTTCTTCGTGGAATGCGATGCGCACCTTGGCCAGCACGATGACAGCCAGGAAGCTGATCATGCAGTAAATCAGGCACACATCCAGCAGCCAGCTCTGCTCCAGCAGCAAAGCCAGCACGGCGATCATGGCGGTGGTCAGGCTGCCTGCCATGTTGATGCCCAGAATGCGGTCGGCGATTCTGGGGCCCCGCATGGCGCGGATCAGCGAGAAAAACAGTCCCAGCGACAGGAAAAACAGGACTGCGATCAGAAAAGAATCAAATCCTCTCATCTTATGCCTCCAATTTCCGAATCCAGCGCTGGAAAACGCCGTCATCCGAGGTGTCCAGCATGGACTTATCCAGACAGTGCACCGTCAGCCGATCCCCCTTCACCTGCACCGTGATGGTGCCCGGGGTCAGGGTGATGGAGTTGGCCAGCAGAAATCTGCCGAATTCGGTTTTCAGATCGGTGCGGAAGGTCACAAGGGTGGGTGTGACCTTGTAGCGCCGGAAGAGGACGACTTTGGAAACAGCCCACCCGGCCTTCAGAATCTCCCACATCAGCACCGGGATGTAGGCGCAGAAAACCGGCGCCTTCCGAAGGAGCATTCCTTCGGTTTTCGGAGTGTAACCGAATAGGGTGTACTCCAGAAGGGCCATCAGCACCGTGACAGCCAGTCCCAGCAGCACGATCTCAAGGGTCACGTTCCCGTTGAGCAGCAGCCAGAAGCAGAATAACAAAACGTACATGGGATTACCTCCTGTAAGAATTCCTCACGGTGCCCGATTATACCATAGAATGCACAAAAATTCACCTGCATTTTTGTACAAAAAATGAACAAAAAACATCCCGTTATGGCATCCCCCATGGGATATTTTCCCGTGACCTCCGTTCCCTGCGTGGAAACAACTGGACATGGGGGCCGGAGACTGGTATAATTGGGTCAATACATGAGAAAGGAAGAACCCATATGCCCTGTACAACCATTCTTGTCGGCAAGGATGCCACCAATGACCGTTCCACCATGATCGCCAGAACCGACGACGGCTTTTTCGACGTGAAGAAAACGGTGGTGGTGGAGCCGGAAAAGCAGCCGAAGAAATACAAAAGCGTGATCTCCCATGTGGAGGTAGAGCTGCCGGAGAACCCCATGCGCTACACCGCCTGCCCCAGTGTGGACCCCAAGGAGGGCATCTGGGCAGCCACCGGAATCAATGCGGCGGGCGTTGGCATGACCGCCACGGAGACCATCACCTCCAATCCCCGGGTGCTGGCGGCGGATCCGCTGGTGAGATTCCGGAAGGCCAAGGGCCGGGGCGAAAAGGACATCCCCGGCGGCATCGGCGAGGAGGACATCCTGGTGCTGGTGCTGCCCTACATCCACAGCGCCAGGGAAGGCGTGCTCCGGCTTGGCTCCCTGCTGGAGCAGTACGGCACCTATGAATCCAACGGCATTGCCTTCAACGATGTAAACGAGGTCTGGTGGCTGGAGACCATCGGCGGCCACCACTGGATGGCCAGGAGGGTCAGAGACAACGAATGCGTCATCGCCCCCAACCAGTTCGCCATGGACGGCTTTGACTTTGACGATGCCTTCGGCGATCAGCGGGAGCACCTGTGCTCCGCCGACCTGCGGGAATTCATTGCGGAAAACCATCTGGATCTGAACCAGAACGGCGCCTGCAATCCCCGGGATATCTTCGGCTCCCACAGCGACATGGACCACATCTACAATACCCCCAGAGCCTGGTTCATGGGCCGGTATCTGGCCCCGAAGCAGTACCGCTGGGATGGGGAAAACGCCGATTTCACCCCGGAAAGCGACAACATCCCCTGGTCCTTCGTGCCTGACCGGAAGGTCACCGTGGAGGATGTGAAGTACCTGCTGTCGTCTTACTATCAGGGTACGCCCTACAATCCCTATTCCACCCGGAACCAGGGCACCGGCAGGCAGTACCGGACCATCGGCATCAACCGCACCGGCGTCACCGCCATCTGCCAGATCCGGGATGGGCTGCCGGAGGAAATCCGGGCGCTGGAGTGGATCTGCTACGGCTCCACCTCCTTTGACGCCATGATCCCCGTGTATCCCAACGTGGACAAGCTGCCGAAGTATATCTCCCAGGTGGAGATGGACGTTTCCACCGACAATTTCTATTGGGCCAGCCGCCTCATCGGCGCTCTGGCAGACCCCAACTACGCAGCCTGTATCCCCCATGTGGAGCGGTATCAGAATGCCATGTTCACCGAGCTCAGACGGCTGGTGATGGAATACGACCGGAAGATGACCGATGCCAACGACTTCGGCCTGATGCGGGAGGCCAACGAGCAGATCTGCAAAAAGGCCCGGGAGCTGACCACCGCTGCCCTGAACAAAATCGTCCACGAAGCCAGCCTGCACATGAAGAACGGCTACAACCGGGGCGATAACTGACAACCCATATCCCAACCACAAAAAGCGCCTGCTCCCCGCAGGCGCTTTTTATAAATGGTAATTTGGCGGGGCAAATTACCACCCATCCAATGTAGACCAACTATGGAAAGTCAAGCAGCAAGTTGGTCAGAAAAAGCATTA
>CALYTP010000017.1:0-24128 GCA_945486915.1 uncultured Clostridia bacterium
TTACTCCTCCACAGCGGTGGTCAGGCAGCGCAGGACGCCTTCGGTGATCTTCATCACACGCTCCAGCTCTGCGGGGAACTCGGGCTTGGTTTCCATGTTCATCAGAACGTAGTAGCCCTCGGTCAGATCGTTGATGGGGTATGCAAGACGACGCTTGCCCCACTCATCGATGCTGGACAGAGTACCCTCCGCCTCCACCATTGCCTTGAACTTTTCCACAAGTGCTGCGATGCCCTCCTCGCCCTGGGCAGGGTCGATGATGTAGAGCACCTCATACTTACCGGTGATCTTAGCCATGTTGATTGCACCTCCTTTTGGACTTTTGGCCCACGGTCGCGCCGTGAGCAAGGATTTGTCCGCATTCGCAGACTTGAGTATTTTACAGGATTTTGCAGAGAAAGTCAAGCAGTTTTTTCAAAAAACCGGAGAAAAAAGTCCTGTTCTTTTCCTTCCCGGCGTGATATAATGCAGATGCCGGAATATTTTGCGGTGAAAACAATCTCACTTGTCAGAAAGGCATTGATCATATGAATCTGTTTGAAAACCTCCGAAAAATCGCGATCAGATATGCGGGACGGAAAACCGGCCTGGAACAGGCGCTGAACAAATCGGAAATCCGGGGCAGCCTGGCGGTGCCCGAGATCGCCGGAAAGGCCCGGCTTCTGGCAGCCGACGGCATTGTGCTGCTGAAAAATGAAAACAGAACACTTCCCATCCGCCGGGAGGACACTGTGGCCGTCTTTGGCAGATGCGCCATTGACTACTTCACCGTGGGCTACGGCAGCGGCGGTGACGTGATCCCGCCCTACCAGAAAAACCTGATGGAGAGTCTGGTGGAGCGGGGGGTGCACATTGACGGTGCCCTGGCCTCGGCCTACGTTACCTGGCGGGATCTGCCCGGCAATGCGCCCCGGGAGGATTATTTCTGGGGCCAGTGGCCCATGAGCCTGCCGGAGATGCCCCTGAAGGACGCCGATGCCGCAGCCGCCGCCCAGCGCTGCAGTCTGGCGCTGGTGGTCATCGGCAGAGCCGCGGGCGAAGCCAGGGAAAACATTCTGGAAAAGGGCAGCTTCTACCTGACCGACCGGGAGCGCCGGATGCTGGATACCGTCACCGCTTACTTCGACCGGGTGGCCGTGGTCATGGACTGCGGCAACATCATCGATATGAGCTGGACGGAGGACTACGGCGATAAAATCGGCGCCATTGTCTATGCCTGGCAGGGCGGCATGGAAAGCGGTCGGGCGCTGACCGATGTGCTCACCGGCGACGTCAACCCCAGCGGCAGGCTGACGGACACCATCGCCAGAAGCTACGAGGCCTACCCCTCCAGCGGCAACTTTGGCGGCGAGCGCTTCAACAACTATGTGGAAGACATCTATGTGGGCTACCGCTATTTCGAGACCTTTGCCCCGGAGCAGGTGCTCTTCCCCTTCGGCTTCGGTCTGAGCTATACCACCTTTTCCCTGACCAGTCAGGCGGAGGTGGGGGGCAATGAGATCACCGTCCATACGCTGGTGCGCAACACCGGAGATCGGGCCGGACGGGAGGTGGTGCAGGTATATGCAGACCTGCCCTGCGGCAAGCTGGGCAACCCCAGGCGGGTGCTGGCAGGCTTCCGCAAGACAAAGCTTCTGGCTCCCGGCGCTGAGGAGGAGGTGGTCATCCGGTTTGACCTGGCGGATATTGCGTCCTTTGACGACACCGGCGTCAGCGAGCATCCGCACAGCTTCGTGCTGGAATCCGGCAGCTACTGCATCCAGGCGGGCACCAGCGTCCGGGATGTGGCGCCGGTGGTCTGCATTGTCAAGCAGCACACCGAGGTGATCCGTACTCTGTGCGAGACCAACGCCGTCCGGGAAGAGAACAGCTTCCTGCGGATGGTCAACCGGGGCGGCCAGCCCGTGCTGGAGCCTGTGCCCACCGCAACCAAGGATCTGAAGGAAGAAATTCTGAACCATCTGCCCGCGCCCCTGAGCGCAGGCGAAGAAGCTTACACCTTCGGCGATATTCAGCTGGGCAGGTGCACCCCCGAGCAGTTCGTTGCCCAGCTGACGGATGAGGAGCTGGACGACATCACCCACGGCTACGGCCTGATGAACGACCCCAGCGGCCCCTCCGGCAACGCAGGCAGCTTCGGCGGCGTCACCGAAAGGCTCAAGTCCCGGGGCATTCCCACGGTCATCACCACCGACGGCCCCTCCGGCATCCGGGTGCGGAAGATCTGCTCCCTGCTGCCCTGCGGCACGGCGCTGGCCAGCACCTTTGACCCGGAGGCGGTGGAAGAGCTCTATGGGCTGCTGGGCAAGGAGATGGTGCTCCAGGGCACCGATATGCTGCTGGGCCCGGGCATGAACATCCACCGGGATCCCCTCTGCGGCCGGAACTTTGAATACTACTCCGAGGATCCTCTTCTCACCGGCAAAATCGCCGCCGCCATGATCCGGGGCATCCAGAGCCAGGGCGTTTCCGCCTGCCCCAAGCACTTTGCCTGCAACAACCAGGAGCGCAACCGCAACGAGTGCGACTCCCGGGTGTCCCAGCGGGCCCAGCGGGAGATCTACCTGAAGGGCTTTGAGATCGCCGTGAAGGAGTCTGACCCCTGGTGCCTGATGACCAGCTACAATCTGGTCAACGGTGTCTGGAGCCATTACCACTATGAGCTGGTGACGCAGATCCTCCGGGAGGAATGGGGCTATGACGGCGTGGTCATCACCGACTGGTGGATGCACGAGGGCGCCTGCCCCGAATTCCCCAACATCCGGAACGATGCCTGCCGCATCCGCGCCCAGGTGGATGTGCTGATGCCCGGCGAAATCAAGAATAGAACGCTGGTGGCTTCCCTCCGCGACCCCGAGGGCGTCACCCGCGCCGAGGCCCAGAGATGCGCCCTGAATGTGGTGAAGTTCATCCTGAAGCTGAAGAAGCTCAGCGATTGAAGATTTGTCCGATGAATTGTACCGTGCAATAAACCAACTGCTGTAGTGGGTTGTTAATGCAAAAACTTGCAATCTGCACTGGCGCGTAGCGCCCTCGGCTCTCCCTATGGGAGAGCTGTCAGCCGAACAGGCTGACTGAGAGGGCACCCCGGTTGAGAGTTGGGAGCGTGTATTGGAACGTGGGACCCTCTCAGGCCGCCCCATACGGGGCAGCCAGCTCTCCCAAAGGGAGAGCCAAGGTCGCTTTGCTCCGTACCATGTCCAACAAAATACTATTCATCGGAACACGCAGTTGACCCACGTGGCGGGAGGATGATATCCTCCCCTACATGAGCGGGTCAATCCAATCGGCAAAAAAACACTGTCCCTTCCTGCTTGGGGGACAGTGTTTTGCATTTTTCAGAAGTACCGCTCCACGGGAAGGCCCATGCCCTGCCAGCCTTCTTCCAGACTGCGTTTGATCCAGATTTTTGTGGTTTCCATGGCAGTCTGGGCGCTTTCTTCCAGAGATTTGCCGGCGAGAATGCCGCCGAGACACACAGCGGTGAAGGCGTCCCCTGCGCCGGAGAAGCTGCCGGGGACGGGGGTATAGGGGAGTGTTTGCTCTAACTGTCCGTCCCGGAGGAGGACGGCATTGCCGGCACCGGTGATGATGATTTTGCCGTCCGTCATCTGCCCCAGAACGGAAAGGGCCTGAACCGGGGTCTTCGCGCCCGCCAGGAAGCAGCTCTCCGTGGCGTTGGGGAAGATGCCGTCCATCCGCGGCAGAAGCGTTCGCAGGAAGCTGACCTGCTTTTCAGTGATGCCCCGGTAGAGCTTTCCGTTGTCGGCAAAGATGGGGTCCAGGTACACCTGTATCCCCTGGTCATGCCACCTTTTGCACTGCTCCGCCAGGAATTCCGCCTGGGCTTCGTCGGCGATGTAGCCGATGAGTACGGCATCCAGCCGGAAACCCAGCTGTTCCCAGTTGGCCAGGGAGCGGCGCAGGTAGTCCGTGGTGTCCAGGGTGGCACAGCTGCCGAAATTCCAGGTGTTGGAGATCAGCGCCGTGGGCAGACAGAACACGGTGCAGCCCATTTTTGTCAGCACGGCCCTGGAGGTAGCCATGGCCACATTGCCGTAGCCCACAAAATCGCTGAGAATCAAAACGTGTTTTTCCATGGGTTCTTCCTTACAGATATTCCAGCTTGGCGTTTGCGCCGAAGGTTCTGGGGGTCAGGATGTTGTCGAAGTGAACAATGACGCCTTCCTGATCCCGGGGGACGGCGATGACGGTGCCTTCGCCGAAGACGGCGTGGCGCACCCGCTTACCGATGAGCTCGCAGGGAGCCTGGGGGCGGGGGACGGTGTCCTCGGTTTTGCGGATTTCCGTCAGGGCTTTTTCCTCCAGCTCCGGGTCCAGGGGCACCACATATTCCACATTCTGCTTTTCCGCGTTGAACAGGAAGCGGCTGGGATAGCGGAAGGAGCCGTCGTAGTTGCTTCCTGCGGCGTCGGAGAGGAACAGCCGGTCTTTGGCCCGGGTGAAGGCCACATAGCACAGCCTGCGCTCCTCCTCCAGCTTTTCCCGGGTGTTGGCTCTTTTTCCGGGGAAGATGCCCTCGGACAGACCGCAGAGGAACACCACCGGGAATTCCAGACCCTTGGCGGAGTGGACGGTCATCAGCTTGGCGGCCTGGGTGCGCTCGGCCTGATCCATGTTGGTGAACAGGGCGGCGTGATCCAAGTAGTTGCCCAGGGTGACCTCCTCTCCCGCCTTCCGGGAGAAGTCGTAGATGGCCTGCTTCAGCTCCGCCAGATTGTCCAGCCGCTCCTCCTCGCCGCTGTTTCGCAGGGCGGTCTCGTAGCCGCTGTCCATCAGCACGCCGGTGAGCAGCTCGGTCAGCTCCATGGTGCTGTAAATCGCCCGGTACTTTTCCACCATGCGGACGTAGTCCTTGGCGTGGCAGCGACGGAAGAGATCCGTTTCCAGCAGGGCGATCAGCGCCTGGTACAGTGTGCCGCCGTGGAGGGCCACATGCTCCTTCAGCGCCGCGATTCTGGTTCTGCCCACGCCGCGCCTTGGCTCGTTGACGGTGCGCAGGAAGCTGATGTCGTCCTCGGCATAGATCATGCGAAGGTAACATAACACATCCTTGATCTCTTTTCTCCGGTAGAATTCCACGCCGGAGTAGAGCACATAGGGGATCTTGTTTTTGATGAGGGATTCCTCCACCGCCCGGGAGACGTAGTGCGCCCGGTAGAGCACCGCCATATCCGCATAGGCCATGCCGCCTTCGTGGAGGGCGCGCATATTGGCGGTGATCCAGTCGGCCTCCAGCTGGCTGGTCTTGGCGTGGAAGTACAGGGGCAGGCGGTCGTCATCGCGGACGGCCACCAGCTCCTTCTTCAGCCGGTCCCGGTTCTTGTCGATGAGGGCGTTGGAGGCGGAGAGAATCTGGGGGATGGAGCGGTAATTGGTGTTGAGATAGATGGTTTTTGCCCCGGGATGGCGGTTGGGGAATTCCAGGATGAATTTCACGTCCGCGCCCCGCCAGGTGTAGATGGTCTGATCGGGGTCGCCCACCACGAAGAGGTTGTTGTGGTAGCCGCTGAGGATGTCCGCCAGCTCATACTGATCCTTGTCGATGTCCTGGAACTCGTCCACCATGATGTATTCCAGCCGCTGCTGCCATTTCTCCCGGGTGTCCTTGTCGTGCTTGAGGATGTACAGGGTGAAATAGACCAGATCGTCGAAGTCCAGGCCGTAGCATTTGCGCTGCTCATAGAAATAGCGGTAGAGCACCTTGTCCTTCAGGGTGGAGGCGGAGTTGGACAGCTCCAGCAGGCTCCCCAGGTTGGGATCGATGAGGGTCTGCACATAGCCCCGGCCGCCCTTGCGCCAGCCGATGTGATCCACGGCCTCCTGAATGGTCATGTCCCGGCCGGTGATGCCCAGGTCTTCAAAGACGGTTTTCAGGATGGCCTGCTTGTCCTCCTCGTCCAGCACCAGGAAGGTCTTGGGATACTGCACCACATGGCAGTCCTCCTTCAGAAGCCCCACGCAGAAGCCATGGAAGGTGGTGATCCGTCCCAGATCCTGATCCGGCAGACTCCGGCGAATCCGTTTGCGCATTTCTCCGGCGGCCTTATTGGTAAAGGTGACGCAGAGGATGTTGGCAGTGGAAATGCCCAGCTCCTCCACAAGGAACAGGTAGCGGGCCGTCAATGTCCGGGTCTTGCCGGAGCCTGCGCCGGCCACCACACGGATACAGCCCTCGGTGGTGGTCACCGCTTCACGCTGTTCGGGATTCAGTTTTTCCAGATAATCCGCCATGGGCGTTTTCCTCCTGCTATTTGTTTTTCAGGGCTTGCCATTCCTCCCGGGTGATGGCACAGGCATAGGAGATGGTGTTCTTCGGGTCGGGGTACTCCTTCACCTTCCGCATTCCATTTGCCAGGGCGGTGGAGTAGGAGCCGATGTTGGTGTACTTCATGTAGGAGTAGAGGGTGTCATAATCGGTGTTTTCAAAGGCCCAGTCCCTGACAGCCCGGGCTGCCTCGCTGCCGAAGCCCCGGCGCCAGTATTTCTTATGGATGTGGTAGCCGATTTCGGGGAGCTGCTGCCCGTCGATGTTCTGAAGGCTCAGCCCACAGTCGCCGATGAATTCCCCGGTTTCCTTGAGCACCACCGCCCAGAGGCCGAAGCCGTACTTGCGGTAGTTTTCCAGATTCCAGGTGATCCAGTTTGCGGTTTTCTCCGGGGTGTAGGGGGCGGGATAATGCTGCATGGTTTCCGGGTCGGAGAGGATCTCATACAGTGCGTCAAAATCCTCCATGGTGTACTCCCGCAGGAGCAGTCGTTCCGTCTCGATCATGGCCATCCTCCTTTCGTTTTGCAGGTATGAGAAATTGCCAGGCCATTGTACATTTTTTGGGTGCATTCAAATATTTTGCCATGCCTTTGCAGGGGAGGATCCTCCCCTACAGGGGCTGGGCAGACATGGTTACTGTTGTAGCAATATATTATAAAACATTCATTCGCAAAAGTCTACGGCTTTTCGCATTTTTCTGCCTTTGGCGGAGGGGTGGGACGGAGGGCTGCTTTTGCGGTTGAATTTTGTAATGTGCTTGTCGGGTTAACGCAGCAAATTGTAATTTATCTGTGCGTTGCATGGAACCGAGTAACGAACAGCGTGCACCAAGGCTCCCTCTGCGAGGGTGGTGCTCCGCGCAGCGAATCAGAATAGTCATGATTGCCGGTGGCAATCATTCCATAATGAAACTGGCCGCGAAGCGGACTGAAGGAGAGAGCGTTGGTCGACCACCAGCGCTTCCCTCGTTACGCATCAAAAGAACCGGGGCTCTCTCCCTCAGTCAGCCTTTGGCTGACAGCTCCCTCCCAGAGGGAGCCTTTGGTGCACACCGCCAAATTACAATTTATCGCAATGCTGAGGCAAATCGATATGCACATTTTGTAAATTTGTGCTTGCAATCGATACGGCGTGGTGATATAATTTTTGTAGTTTCCGTTGGAGGCCAAAGAAATGAACGCTGTATCCTTTGCTGCACAGTTTTATTTTGGCTACTATTACTTTTTTACCCGGAAAAAGTAATAGCGATTTGTGCTGCAAAGCTTCCGACAGAAGCCAAAAATCGATTCTTTAACGCCGCACGATTCGCCGTGCGGCGTTATTTTTGTAAGGAGCTGTAAAATTATGATCGCGATTCTGAAACACGGCACCACCCCCGACCAGACCTCCCATCTGGTGGATTGGCTGAAGCACATGAATCTGGATGTCCACATTTCCCAGGGCCAGGAGGTCACCATTCTGGGCCTCATCGGCGATACCAGCCGGGTGGACATGGAGCTGCTGAACAGTCTGGAAATTGTGGAGAGCGTCAAGCGGGTGTCCGAGCCCTTCAAGCAGGCAAACCGGAAGTTCCATCCCCAGGACTCCGTCATCGAAGCCGGCGGCACCAGAATCGGCGGCGGCTATTTCGGCATGATTGCCGGCCCCTGCTCCGTGGAGAGTGAGGAGCAGATCATCGGAGTGGCAATGGCTGTCAAGGAGGCCGGAGCTAACTTCCTCCGGGGCGGCGCCTTCAAGCCCCGCACCTCTCCCTACGCCTTCCAGGGCATGGGCGCCGAGGGCATCCGGCTGCTGCTGAAGGCCAAGGAGGCCACGGGACTGCCCATTGTCACGGAGCTGATGAACATCAACACCCTGGATTTGTTTGACGATGTGGACGTGATTCAGGTGGGCGCCCGGAATATGCAGAATTTTGACCTTCTGAAGGAAGTGGGCAAGACCAGAAAGCCCATCCTCTTAAAGCGCGGCCTGGCCAACACCCTGCAGGAGCTGCTGATGAGCGCGGAATACATCATGAGCGAGGGCAATGAGAACGTCATCCTCTGCGAGCGCGGCATCCGCACCTTTGAAACCGCCACCAGAAACACCCTGGACCTGTCCTGCGTCCCGGTGCTCCATGAGCTGAGCCACCTGCCGGTGGTCATCGACCCCAGCCACGCCACCGGAAAATCCCGGCTGGTACCCTCCATGGCCTATGCTGCCACTGCCTGCGGCGCCGACGGCTTGATGATCGAGGTGCACAACAACCCCGAACGTGCCCTGTGCGACGGCGCCCAGTCCCTGACCCCTGCCCAGTTTGAGGAAGTCAGCCGCAAGGTGCAGCAGATCCGTGAGGTTATGGTATGATTGTTGGAATTTTGGGCCTGGGCCTCATCGGCGGCTCCCTGGCCAGAGCCTATAAGCTGGCGGGCCACACGGTTTATGTGAAAAACCGGGACGAGCAGATGCTGCGCTTTGCCATGCTCTCCGGCGCCGTGGACGGCAGGCTGGACGAAACCACCGTCCCCCAGTGCGATCTTCTGCTGCTGGCCATCTATCCCAAGGGCTGTGCCGACTGGCTGGAGGAAAATGCCCCTCTGGTCAGCCGGGATGCTCTCGTCATCGACTGCTGCGGCATCAAGCAGGAGGTCTGCGCCCGGTGCTTCCCCCTGGCGGAGCAGTATGGCTTCACCTTTGTGGGCGGCCACCCCATGGCAGGCTCCCAGTTCTCCGGCTTCAAGTACAGCCGGGCAACCCTGTTCCAGGGAGCGCCCATGGTGCTGGTGCCGCCCAAGTACGACGATATGGCGCTGCTGCAGCGGGTGAAGGATGCGCTTGCCCCCTGCGGCTTCGGCTTCTTCTCCGTCACCACGGCGGCGGATCACGACCGGATGATCGCCTTCACTTCTCAAATGCCCCACATTCTGAGCAACGCATTTATCAAGTCCCCCACCGCATTGGAGCACAAGGGCTTCTCCGCCGGAAGCTACCGGGACCTGACCCGGGTGGCCTGGCTGAACGCGGGCATGTGGACAGAGCTGTTCCTGGAAAACCGGGAGAATCTGCTCTTTGAGCTGGACCAGTATATCGGCAGTCTCACCGCCTATCGGGATGCGCTGCAGGAACGGGATGCCGACCGGCTCTATCGGCTGCTGGACGAGGGCAAACGCCGGAAGGAAGAGGTGGACGGATGCAAAAAGTAACCGTGAACGCCTCCCGCTCCTATGACATCCTCATCGGCGGCGGCCTGCTGGCGACCCTGGGAGCCGAGGCAAGAAAATTTCCCAAGGTGAAAAAGGTCTGCATCGTCAGCGAGACCAATGTCTATCCCCGCCACGGCGCCGCCGCGGAAAAGAGTCTGCGGGATGCGGGATTTGCAGTCATTTCCTATGTCTTCCCCGCAGGGGAAGAGAGCAAGTGCGGCGCAACGTATCTGGATTTGCTGAATTTTCTGGCCCAAAACCAGCTGACCCGCTCGGATCTGCTGGTGGCTTTGGGCGGCGGCGTTGTGGGTGACCTGACGGGCTTTGCCGCGGCCACCTTCCTGCGGGGGGTGAAGTTCATCCAGGTGCCCACCACCCTGCTGGCGGCGGTGGATTCCTCCGTTGGCGGCAAGACCGCCATCGATCTGCCTGCGGGAAAAAATCTGGCGGGGGCATTCTACCAGCCCAGTCTGGTGCTCTGCGATACCGATACCCTGAAAACCCTGCCGGAGGACATCTTCCGGGACGGCTGTGCCGAGGTCATCAAGTACGGTGTGATCTACGACCGGGCATTCTTCGACTATCTGACCCAGGCGGGACCGGATTTTGACCGGGAGGCCGTCATCCGCCGCTGCGTGGAGCTGAAGCGGGATGTGGTGATGCAGGACGAATTTGACACCGGCGAGCGGATGAAGCTGAATCTGGGTCACACCATCGGCCACGGCGTGGAGGCCAGGAGCCATTTCGGCCTGTCCCACGGAAAGTCCGTCGCCATTGGCATGGCCATGGTCTGCCGGGCTGCCGCGAAAAACGGCATGCTTTCTGCGGATGACGCTGCCGCCGTGGAGGCCACCCTCACCGCCTACGGCCTTCCCGTCCATACCGAATATTCGGCGGAGGAGCTGGTGCAGTATATGCTCTCCGACAAAAAGCGCTTGGGAGGCACCGTCCCTCTGATCATCCCCACAACCATCGGCCACTGTGACATCGTTCCCAACCCGGTGGAAAACCTCACCGCCTTTGTGCGCTCAGGACTTTGATATGGATATTACCATTACACCCAAAAAACTATCCGGCGAAATCACCGCCATCCCCTCCAAATCCCAGGCCCACCGGCTGCTGATCTGCGCCGCCTTTGCGGATGGGAAGACCACCCTTCGCTGCCCGGATACCAACCGGGACATCGAAGCCACCGCCGAGTGTCTGCGTGCGCTGGGCGCGGAAATTCAGCGGACGGAAAAAGGCTACACGGTTTCCCCCGTCCGGTGCATTCCGTCTTCCGCCGTGCTTCCCTGTCACGACAGCGGTTCCACCCTGCGCTTTCTGCTGCCGGTGGCGGGGGCATTGGGCGTAGACACCGTATTTCAGATGGAAGGGCGGCTGCCTCAGCGCCCCCTTTCCCCCATGTGGGAGGAAATGGAGCGGATGGGCTGCCGGCTCTCAAGACCCACGGAAACAACCATCCGCTGTCAGGGAAAGCTCCGCCCCGGGGAATACACCATCAGCGGCGGCGTTTCCAGCCAGTTCATCACCGGGCTTTTATTTGCCTGTGCCTTGATTCCGGGGAAAAGCCGAATTGAAATCACTGGGAAGTTGGAATCTGCCCCCTATGTGACCATGACGCTGAAGGCTATGAAACGGTTCGGAATCAACATAAAGGATTTCCGAATCCAGGGGATGCAGGGATTCACCTCCCCCGGCTTCGTGAACGTGGAGGGAGA
Organism: uncultured Clostridia bacterium; assembly: GCA_945486915.1. Classification (GTDB taxonomy): domain Bacteria; phylum Bacillota; class Clostridia; order Oscillospirales; family Oscillospiraceae; genus Faecousia. The sequence continues at coordinate 11,196 of CALYTP010000017.1, forward strand.
TTGGAGCAACGGCGCGTTCTTCCTGGCAGCGAGGGCGCTGGGAAATGCTGTAACCGTGAAAAACCTCTCTTCCGATTCTGCCCAGGGCGACCGGGCCGTGGCAAAGCTGCTGCCGGGGCTGAAGGAAAACCTGACCATCGATGCATCGGACATTCCTGATCTGGTGCCGATTCTTGCCGTCACCGCCGCCTGTAAGCGGGGGGCAAAATTTACCAACATCGCCCGGCTGCGGCTGAAGGAGTCCGACCGGGTGGAGTCCGTAATCGCCATGCTCCGCAGTCTGGGCGGCAGGGCGGAGGCGGACGAAACCATCATGACGGTGTATGGAACCGGGCTGATTGGCGGCACGGTGGATGCCAGGAACGACCACCGCATCGCCATGTCCGCCGCCATCGCCGCCACGGTGTGCACCGAAAACGTCACCATCCTGGGGGCGGAGTGTGTCCAGAAATCCTATCCCCAATTCTTTGAAGAATACCGAAAACTGGGAGGCAGCTATGAGCAGTACCTACGGTGAACATCTGAAATTATCCATTTTCGGCCAGTCCCACGGCGCTGCCATCGGCATGACCCTGGACGGCATCCCCGCAGGGCTCCCGGTGGATTTGGAGCAGCTGCAAGCCTTTTTAAATCGCCGGGCTCCCGGTCAGAATGACTGGTCCACCCCCCGCAAAGAGGAGGACAGGCCGGAATTTCTAAGCGGTGTGCTGAACGGCTTCACCTGCGGCGCGCCCATTGCCGCCATCATCCGCAACAAAAACACCCGCTCCGGGGACTATGCCAATCTCATGGACTGCCCCCGGCCCGGCCATGCCGACTACACCGCCCAGATCAAATACGGCGGCTATCAGGACGTATCCGGCGGCGGTCATTTCTCCGGCCGGCTGACGGCACCGCTGTGCATTGCGGGAGGCCTCTGCAAACAATGGCTGGAGGAGAACGGCATCCGGGTGGGTGCCCACATCGCCGCGATTGCCGGGGTGCAGGACGCGGCCTTTGACCCGATGGCGCCCCAACTGGATGCCGTGGGCACCGATTTTCCCGTATTGAACGCCGAGGCCGGAGCAAAAATGCGGGAGGCGGTTTCCGCTGCCCGGATGGACCTGGACAGCGTGGGCGGCGTCATCGAGTGCGCCGTCACGGGACTGCCTGCCGGACTGGGAGAACCCATGTTCGGCGGTGTGGAAGGACGGATTGCCCAGATCGTCTACGGCATTCCCGCTGTTAAGGGCGTGGAATTCGGCATCGGCTTTGCGGCGGCTGCCCTCCGGGGAAGCCAGAATAACGACGATTTCCGCATGGAGGACGGCAAGGTGGTCACTGCCACCAACCACTGCGGCGGCATTTTGGGCGGCATCACCAGCGGTATGCCCCTGCTGTTCCGGGCGGCATTCAAGCCCACCCCCTCCATCTCCCGGCCCCAGCAGAGCGTGTCGCTTTCCCAGGGCGAAAACCGGGAGCTGGTTGTCAAGGGACGCCATGATCCCTGCATCGTCCCCCGGGCGGTGCCGGTGGTGGAGGCCGCCGCCGCCATTGCCATTTTTGATATGCTGCTGCAAAACGGCTGGAAGAAACCCGAAGAATCCCGAATATCCCACCAAGGAAACCGATAAAGCAAAACAGAAGGAAGAAGGAGCCTCATGGATATTACCGAACTGAGAGCCGAGATTGATAAAATCGATGAAGAATTGGTGAAGCTGTTCTGCGCCCGGATGGAGATTAGCGCCAAGGTGGCGGACTACAAGCGGGAGCGGAATCTGCCAATCTTCGTGCCCGCCCGGGAGCGGGAAATTCTGCAGACCATGGCGGAAAAGGCCGGCCCTGAGATGGCAGGCTATACCAGAAGCCTCTACTCCACCATTTTTGAGCTGAGCCGCAGCTATCAGGCCAAGCGGAACGGCCACCAGACGCCGCTGTACCATGCCATCACCCAGGCCATCGAGAATACTCCCAAGCTCTTTCCCCAGGCACCCATGGTGGCCTGTCAGGGTGTGGAGGGGGCCTACTCCCAGCTGGCCTGTGAAAAAATTTTCAAAAGTCCCATGATTCTCTACTTCAAAAATTTCGACGCGGTGTTCTCCGCCATCGAGCAGGGCATGTGCCAGTACGGCATCCTGCCCATTGAGAATTCCACGGCAGGCTCCGTCAACCAGGTCTATGATTTGATGATCCAGCACAATTTCTCCATCGTCCGCACCTTCCGCCTGAAGGTGGACCACAACCTGCTGGCAAACCCCGGTGCAAAGCTGGCAGACATCCGGGAAATCTACTCCCACCAGCAGGCCATCAGCCAGTGCAGCGGTTTCTTAAGCAAGCTGCCCGGGGTGAATGTGGTTGCCGTTGCCAACACGGCGGTGGCGGCGGAAATGGTGGCGAAATCCGGACGGAAGGATGTGGCGGCCCTAAGCAGCCGCTCCTGCGCCCAGCTCTATGGCCTTGAGAATCTGGCTTCCTCGGTGCAGGACAAGGGCAACAACCGCACCCGGTTTATCTGCATCAGCAAAAACCTGGAAATCTACCCCGGCTCGGACAAGACCAGCATCATGATGATCCTGAACCACAAGCCCGGCGCGCTTTACAAGGTGCTGGCAAGGCTCTATACCCTGGGCATCAACGTGACAAAGCTGGAATCGAGGCCCCTGCCGGACCGGGAATTTGAGTTTATGTTCTACTTTGACCTGGAAACCTCCATCTATTCCGGGGAATTCGTGCAGCTGATGTGCGAATTGGAGGATTTCTGCGAGGAATTCAAGTATCTGGGCAGCTATACAGAGGTGGTTTGACATGCAGTGCGGACTTCTTGGGCGGAAGCTGGGTCACAGCTATTCTCCGCAGATCCATTCCCATCTGGCGTCCTACGAGTATACCCTTTTTGAAAAGGAGCCGGAGGAGCTGGAAGCGTTTCTGAAAAACGGCAGCTTCACCGGTCTCAACGTGACGATCCCCTATAAAAAGGATGTGATTCCCTACCTGGACGAGCTTTCCCCCACGGCGAAGCGGCTGGGGGCGGTGAACACCATCGTCCGGCGCGGCGACGGCAGCCTCATCGGCCACAACACCGATTACTTTGGCTTCCGCTCCATGGTGCTCAGAAGCGGGCTGACCGTGGCGGGGAAAAAGGTGCTGGTGCTGGGCAGCGGCGGCGCCTCCAATACGGCGGTAGCTGTCTTGGAAGAAATGGGCGCTCAGGTCGTGGTGATCTCCCGCTCCGGGGAGAACAATTATGACAACCTGCACCTTAACGCCGATGCCGCCGTCATCGTCAATACCACCCCGGTGGGCATGTATCCCAAAACCGGGGTCAGCCCCATCAGCCTGGAGCGGTTCCAAAAGCTGGAGGGCGTACTGGATGTGGTGTACAATCCTGCCAGAACACAGCTGCTGCTGGACGCGGAAAGCCGGGGCCTGATTGCCATGAACGGCCTTTGGATGCTGGTGGCCCAGGCCAAGGAAAGCGCCGAATGGTTTGCCGGGGTGCAGATTCCCGACGGGAAAATCGCCCAAATCCACGGCCTTCTCCGCGCGCAGATGGAAAACACTGTCCTCATTGGAATGCCCGGCTGCGGCAAGACCACCGTGGGACAGGCTCTGGCAACCATGCAGGGCAAGCGCTTTGTGGATGCCGATGCCGTTCTGGAAGAGCGGGTGGGCAGGAAGATTACCGACATCATCCCCACCGACGGCGAGGAAGCGTTCCGGCAGATGGAAACCGATACCCTGGCGGAGCTGGGAAAGCAGAGCGGCCTGGTCATCGCCACCGGCGGCGGCTGCGTTACCCGGGAGCGGAATTATCCGCTGCTGCACCAGAACGGCACCATCCTCTGGCTGACCCGGGACCTGAATAAGCTGCCCACCCACGGGCGGCCGCTGTCCCAGACAGGGAAGCTGCAGCAGATGTATGCAGTCAGAGAGCCCATGTACCGGCGCTTTGCCGATGCCGTTATCTCCAACGACGCTGCGGTAGAGCAGACCATTGCCCAAATCTGCGCCTTGCAGGAAACATAACAGGAGGAGCGTATTATGAAAATTCTCGTCATCAACGGCCCCAACCTCAACTTTCTGGGCATTCGGGAGCCGGGTATTTACGGCAAGAATACGTTTGCCGACCTGCTGACCATGCTGGACGCCTGGGGCAAAGACCTGGGGGTTGAGGTGGAGCAGTACCAGTCCAATCACGAGGGCGACCTGGTGGACAAGATCCAGTGGGCCTACGGCAGGGTGGACGGCATCGCCATCAATCCCGCCGCCTATACCCACACCAGCGTGGCCATTCTGGATGCGCTGAAGGCCGTCTCCATCCCCGCGGTGGAGGTGCACATCTCCGATGTGGATTCCAGAGAACCCTTCCGGCAGGTTTCCTATGCGGGTCTTGCCTGCAAGCACACCATCAAGGGTCAGGGCTTTGACGGCTACCGTCAGGCCATGGTCTGGCTGGTGGAGCACTACGGAAGCAAATCATGAACATTCCTGTGATTCGGTCCTCCATGCCGCCCATGGAGGAGTACATGGCGGAAATCGCCCCTCTGTGGGAAAGCCGGTATCTGTCCAACCACGGCGAAAAGGCGCGGGAGCTGGAGCGCCGGGCGGCGGAATACCTGGGGGCAGACCATGCCGTCAGCGCCGTCAACGGGCATCAGGCGCTGGAGCTGGTGCTGCAGGCCATGGAGCTGAAGGGTGAAGTCATCACCACACCGTTTACCTTCGTCTCCACCGTGGCCGCCATCGTCCGCTGCGGTCTCACCCCGGTGTTCTGCGACATCCGGGAGGACGACTGCACCATGGACCCGGAGAAGATTGAGACGCTCATCACGGAAAGAACCTGCGCTATATTGCCGGTGCATGTCTATGGCAATTTCTGCCGGGTGGAGGAAATCCAGGCCATCGCAAAAAAACACGATCTGAAGGTTATCTACGATGCGGCCCATGCCTTTGGAGCCACATACCGGGGGCAGGGGGCAGGCAGCTTCGGGGACGCCTCCATGTTCAGCTTCCACGCCACCAAGGCTTTTCACAGTGCGGAAGGCGGCCTGATAACCTACCGGGATGACTGCCTGACGGATGCGTTGTGGCAGCTCCAGAATTTCGGCCTGGGCGGTGCCGGGGAAGTGGGCCGGGTGGGGGGAAACGCCAAGATGAACGAATTCTCCGCCGCCATGGGATTGTGCAACCTGCGGCATATGCGGGAATACCTGGCAGGCAGAAAACGGGCCTATGAGCAATACCTGTCCCGGCTGGATGGGGTCAGAGGCGTGAGGATCAACCGGTTTGCCGAAGGTGTGAAGCCGAATTACACCTATTTTCCCATCTGGATTGACCCGGAGGAAGCGGGCTTCAGCAGGGACGATCTGGCAGAGGAACTGGAAAAACACGGCATCGGCACAAGGAGATATTTCTTCCCCGCCGTCTGCGACATGGAGCCTTACCGCAAATATGACCGTGGTCAAACACCAATCGCCAGAAAAGCTGCCGCCCAGGTACTGACGCTTCCCATGTACGCAGAGCTTACGGAAACAGAAGTGGATGCCGTCTGCGATGTGATTCTGAAGCTGTCCAAATAAAAAAGCCATGACAAGGTTTTTGCCCTGTCATGGCATTTTTGTTGTAAAAAATGATTTGCCGCACCCTCGTAATAGGCTGTAACACATAAAAATTGTAATTTGGCGATTTGTCGTAATAATGCACCAACCCCGTAGGGGGCGATGCCCACATCGCCCCATCGCGAAGCGCCAACCACGTGAAAGGGCCGATGTGGGCATCGGCCCCTACGGCGCGGAGCGATAAATTACAGGCGACCTCTAAAAACTACTTTTTGATGGTTTGGGCGAGAGATTTTGTTCTAACAAAAGTTTTGAAAATACCGGAATACTTTGTGTATTGCGGTGTTTTCAAAACGCATTGTTAGGGCAAAAGATCCGTCCAAACCGCAAAAGGGTAGTTTTTAGAGGAGCCCTACAATTTTTATATGTTACACCCTGGTAGGGGAGGCGTACGATCCTCCCCCACAGAGGCTGGGCAGTCTTGGTTAAATCAATCCGTAATGGATCAATGCTTTTTCAATTCCGTCGTCCAGGACATCGGCGGTGACATATTCGCAGACGGCCTTGGCTTCCTCCGCACCGTTGCCCAGGCAGACACTGTGGGCGGCCAGGGCGAACATGGGCAGGTCGTTGGTGCTGTCGCCGATGGCCATGGTCTGCTCCCGGTCAGCTCCCAGCCGGTTCAGGATTGTCTCCATGCCCCCGGCCTTGGAAAAGCCCTTCAGCACCAGCTCATACATGGTATTCTCCCGGGCAATGATGGTGAAATCCGTTTCCATTTCTCTGAGGAAGGAATCCACATCGCTGCCTTCCACGGGGAAGGTGACGAACTTCACGAAGTCGGGGTCGTTGGGGTCGGTGAGGGTATGGATGGGAAAGCCCACATCCCGCAGCCGCTCCACCTCCCGGGACATGATGGGATGGCGGGAATGCTCGCCGTCCAGCAGAATGCCGCCGTCCTCCGTCTCATAGAAGGAGCGCATGCCGTATTTCCGGGAGCAGGCCACGGCCTTCCGGCGCAGGGCGGCATCCGGCTTTGCCCGCACCAGAAACTGCCCATCCAGCAGAACCTCCATGCCGCAGCCGCAGGCAAAGCCCCGGAAGGCCATTTCCTTGACCCGGGCATCCACCTGATAGAAAGGCCTCCCGGTGTTGACGATGGCCACATGGCCGTTTTCCTTCAGCTTTTCCACTGCCCGGACGGCGGATTCTGGGATTTGATTTGTGGGGCTGTCAATGATGGTTCCGTCGATATCGAAAAATACGACCATGGTGTCTCCTTTTGTGTCTTATGGTTTCTCTTATGCGCCCCCGGGCAGACCCAGTGCTGCGGTGACGAGAATGCCCAGATTGTCCCGGTAGATGGAATCAAACTGGGAAATCGGCAGGGGGTTTTCTCCCAGGCCTGCCTCGATGGTGTAGCCGGGGCGGCGGAAGGTCTGGATGAACCAGTCCTTGTAGCCCGCGAAGCTGGATTCGTAGGGTACATCCTCCAGCGCGTAGCCGCTGACGCGGGCAAGCTCCTCCCCCAGCTCCCGGGCGCCGGCCACCTGGTAGTCGTCAAACTGCCAGTAGATCACCTGTCCCTGGGTGTGGAAGGCCAGGGTGACCCTGGGGTCCACCGCCACGGTGTATTGGGCCATGGCCCGGGATTCCCGCTGGGTCAGCGGCGCCCGGCCCACATAGTCCCTGGGGCCGGCCCGGTCATAGCCCTGGCTGAATTTGATCTCTCTGGCTCTGAGCCAGCCTGCGGGGTACTGCAGGTTCAGGTCCACCCCCAGCAGATTGGCTTTCCAGCCGCTGGGGAAGGGAATGCTGGGATAGAAGGCCGCCAGCGCTTCGGCTGCCGCGTACTGCAGGCTGCCCGGGCTGATGGCTCCCGTGACCAGATCCACCCCGTCGGGGTTGACCATGGGCACGGTATGGATGGTGCAGTTGCTGTCAATGATCTTGCCATCCACACCCCAGATTTGTCCGCCGCTGCGGATGGCCTCCGCCAGCTCCTCCACAAATTTCAGAAGCACAGGGGTGGTGATCCACTCGTTGGCGTGGTGGGCGGCGGAAAACAGCACGTTTCGTGGGCCCTGACCGATGACCAGGGTTTTCACGGGCCGTTCAAAGGCCGTCTGGGTCAGGATTTCACTGCGGCAGAAGGGATATTCCGCCACGATGTCATCAATGGTCTGGCTGCACAGCGCAGAAGTCATGGGTACGTCGGTTTTTACAATTGCCAAATTCATCGCCTCCGGAAAGTATATGCCGGAGGCGGTGGTTTTGATGCTTACATCTGAGAAGTTCCTGCGGGCTGCTTCTTTTGGCCGTTGGTTTCCAGGTAAATCAGCAGCACGGCGATGTCCGCAGGGCTGACGCCGGAGATTCTTCCGGCCTGACCGATGGACATGGGGCGAATCTCGGCCAGCTTCTGCCGGGCCTCCAGACGCAGGCCGGTGATGGCTTGGTAGTCGATGTCGCCGGGCAGCAGCCGGGATTCCTCCTTCCGGAATTCCTCCACCTGCTTTTCCTGCCGCAGCAGATACCCGGCGTATTTCAGCTGGATCTCCACTTCCTCGGTGACGGCTTTGGGAAGCGCGGGGCGCTGGGGGTCAAAGGGGGCGATGTCGTCATAGCCGATTTCCGGCCGGCGGATCAGATCGGCCAGCCGGACGGAGTTGGAAACCTTGGTGCTTCCCTTTGCTTCCAGCATCCGGTTCAGGGCTTCGCTGCCGGGAATGCCGTTTGCTTCCAGACGATTCCGCTCCCGGCGGACGGCTTCGTACTTTTCCTCCACCTGATGAAGACGCTCCTGGGGCACCAGACCGATGGCGGCGCCGATCCCGGTCAGCCGCTGGTCGGCGTTGTCCTGCCGGTGGAGCAGACGGTATTCGCTGCGGCTGGTCATGATCCGGTAGGGCTCCTCCGTGCCTTTGGTCACCAGATCGTCGATGAGGGTGCCGATGTAGCTGGTGTCCCGGGTGAGGATCATGGGGTCACGGCCCTGGAGCTTCAGGGCAGCGTTGATGCCGGCCACCAGACCCTGTACGGCGGCCTCCTCATAGCCGGAGGTGCCGTTGAACTGGCCTGCGCCGTAGAGACCGGAGATTTTCTTACATTCCAGGGTGGGCAGAAGCTGGGTGGGGTCCACGCATTCATATTCGATGGCGTAGGCCGGGCGCATCATTTCCGCGTGCTCCAGACCGGGAATGGTGCGCAGCATCTGCAGCTGCACATCCTCCGGCAGGCTGGAGGAAAAGCCCTGAATGTACATTTCCTCCGTGTCCAGACCGCAGGGCTCGATGAAGAGCTGATGCCGGGACTTGTCGGCAAAGCGGACGATCTTCGTCTCAATGCTGGGGCAGTACCGGGGGCCGACGCCGGAGATGGTGCCGTCGTACATGGGGCTGCGGTGGAGGTTTTCCCGGATGATCCGGTGGGTCTCCTCGTTGGTGTAGGTCAGGTAGCACACGGCGGAATTGTTCACCTTGTGCTCCGTGCGGAAGGAGAAGGGCTCCACGGTGTCGTCACCGGGCTGGAGCTCCATTTTGGAAAAATCAATGCTGCGGCGGTTGACTCTGGGGGGTGTGCCGGTTTTGAAGCGCCGCAGGCTCAGCCCAAGCGATCTCAGGCAGTCGGCAAGACCCTGGCTCGGGTGCATCCCGTCGGGGCCGGAGGGGATGACGCACTCTCCGGTGATGACGGTGGCGTCCAGATAGGTGCCCGTGGCGATGATGACGGCCCTGCAGGGGTACTCCGCCCCCAGCTGGGTCCGGACGCCGCAGACCGCGCCGTTTTCCGTGAGAATTTCGGTGATCTGGGCCTGCTTCAGCTCCAGATGCTCCTGTTGCTCCAGGGTGTGCTTCATGTAGAGCTTGTATTTTGCCCGGTCTGCCTGGGCCCGGAGGGAATGGACGGCAGGGCCCTTGCCCCGGTTGAGCATCCGGTACTGGATGCAGCTATGGTCCGCAGCCAGCCCCATTTCTCCGCCCAGAGCATCCAGCTCCCGCACCAGATGGCCCTTGCCGGTGCCGCCGATGGCGGGGTTGCAGGGCATGTTGCCCACGGCATCCAGATTGATGGTAAAGAGGATGGTGTGCAGTCCCAGCCTTGCCGCGGCCAGCGCCGCCTCGATCCCCGCATGGCCCGCACCGATCACCGCCACATCGCAGCTGCCTGCGAAGTAAGTCATTGGGCATCCTCCTCAGGGTTGGCCTTTTTCTCCTCGGGGGGCAGGACAAAGGGCTTGCAGACCACCTCACAGCGGTTGATGGGGGTGCCCAGACCGTAAAACTTTTCTTCGTAGCCGGTCATAATGCCCACAATGCCGTTTGCGTGGAGGTCCCGGGTGACGTTTTTGGTTTCCAGGCCGCAGGCGGCAAATTCCTCCAGGCTGAACTCGAACAGGGGGGCGTTGTCGGTTTTGAAGTGGAATTCCCCGCCTTCGCGCACCACCCGGCAGTACTTATCCAGGAAGCCCCGGTGGGTCAGGCGGCGCTTGGCGTTTTTCTTCCGGGGCCAGGGGTCGGGGAAGTTGATGAACAGACGGTCGATCTCCCCGGGGGCGAAGAAATCCTCCATCATGGCAACGTCCAGATCGATGTAGAATACGTTGGTCAGTCCCATATCCCGGGCCTTTTCCATGGCCACCACCACGGCCTCCCGGCAGCGCTCCACAGCAATCAGCAGCACATCGGGATTAGCCTGGGCGGTTTCGGCGGTGAACTTGCCCTTGCCGCAGCCCACCTCCACCCACAGCGCGGTGCAGCCGGGCTTCAGAGAGCGCCAGTTCCCCTTCATGGCGGCGGGCTCGGCGATCCGGTAGGCCGCGCACCGCTCCATCCGCGGCTCCAGATTCCGCATTTTTCTCATTCTCATAGGTAATCCTCCAAAGTCACAGGAATCATTTCTTTCAACCCTCCATTATACAATAAAATCACCCATTGTCAAACATGGGTTGGTGCAGGGAAAGAATGCTCGTACGCTGCGCGAAATGATTTTGCAGGCTTCTTGTCATTGCGAATATACGAATGTTATGGTATAATAATATCAAACCAATTATTCTGCCTGCACGTTGTTCGATTCTGTGCTTTTTTAATGGAGGAATCAAAATGATGTACCCATTCCTGACCCTTGACGATTCCACCGAGCTCGTCCACTCGGAAATGCGCCCGGACAATACGGTGAAGGTATACGTGGAAAAGCCGGATGAAAAAGACTGCTTTCACTGCGCCTCCTGTATTCTCCCCGGCTACCGGTGGCAGGATGTTTCCGGCTTCACGGAGGCAGAGCTTTCCCGCTATGAGGAAGTGATCCGCTCCACCGCCCATCTGATTCTTCGCTTTGCACAGGAAGGAGGATTTGACAGTGCCGCAGGTTTTTAAGATCGGTTCTTACTGGGTCTATTTCTGGGCAAACGAGAATGAACCACTGGAACCTGTCCATGTCCATGTTTCTCAGGGGGCACCAACTGCAAACGCGACAAAAATCTGGATCACGTCCGCCGGAGGCTGTTACCTGTGCAATAACAATTCCCAAATCCCTGCACGAACCCTTCGAAATATTATGATGATTATTGAAGCCAGAAGCAGCGAAGTCATTGAAAAGTGGATTTCTTTCTTTGGCTCTGCATCTTTTTACTGCTGATATTTTTTCCGAATGAAAACCCGGGCATCCCGTTTCTTGGGATGCCCGGGTTGTATCATTTGGTTTCAATGCCGATGAGGACGGCGCCGCGCTCGGCGTAGTAGCTGCACAGGCCTCCGCTCAGGGAGATGGCGATGTCGGCATCCGGCCATTTCTCCCGGAAGGCTGCGGCGTATTTCTCCGCCAGCTCCGGGTTTTCCACATGGGTGATGCGGACCTTGCCGCCTTGATAGCCTGCCTCGGTCATGTGGGACATCAGCTCGGGGATGGCCTTCCGGTCGCCGCGGCACTTGCCCAGCTGGGCCAGGGTGCCCTCGGGGCTGGCGGTACCCACGATGCGGATGCCCAGCACGCCCACGGCTGCGGCAGCCACCTTGCTGACCCGGCCGTTCTGGGACAGGTTGTGCAGGGACTGCAGGCTGAAGAACAGGCGCAGGTGCTCCTGATACTCCCGGATCTGTGATTCCACCGCTTCAAAGGGCAGGCCCTCATCGGTGAGCTTTTTCAGCATTTCCAGAATCAGCAGCAGCTCGGGGCCGGTGCTCAGGCTGTCGAAGACGGCAATTTTGGCATCGGGGTGGTCGTGCAGGTACAGCTGCTTTGCGGCCATGGCGGCATTGTAGGAGCCGGAAAGACCGCTGGTGATGGTGAGGGCATAGATCTCGTCGGCGCCCTCGAAGGTGGTCATCCAGCCGTCCACGCTGGGGCAGGCGGTGTAGGATCGACCCCTGTAGGAAGCCAGATAGTCCAGCATTTCGGTGATGTTCAGATGGGCATTATCGGTGAAGCTCCGCTCGTCGGTGGAGATAATCATGGGGACAAAGGAAATCTCCATCCCAGGAATCCCGGGAAGATCACAGGAGGAGTCGGCAGCAAAGCGAATCATGGGAATAACCTCCTAATTTTCAGGCTGGCTACATAGTAACACGTTTTATAATACCTGTCAATCGGTTTTTGAAAAACCTGTTGACAATTCCGGGGAAAAGTTATAGGATAGTTTCCATCAAGAGAAAGGGGGATATTCCGAATGAATGCACAGCAACAGCAGGAGATTCAGAAATTTGTCACCGAATTTCACCTGCCCAGATACCGGGAGCTGCCGGATTTCGGATTGCATCTGGAACAGGTCACCCGGTATGTCAGCCGCTATATTCCCGCCCCCGTCACCGGCTCCATGGTCAGCAACTACGTCAAGCAGAAGATCATCCCCGGCCCGGTGAAGAAATCCTATCCCCGGGAGTCCCTGGCCTATCTCATTTTCCTGTCCTACATCAAGACCGTCATGCCTCTGGAGGATATCCGGCTGATGATCGGCATCCAGAAAAACAGCTACAGCCTGGAGGTTGCCTACGATTACTTCTGTGATGAGCTGGAAAACCTGCTGCAGTACGCCTGCGGGATGAAGGAAACCCCGGAGTTCATCGGTGTAACCCACACGGAGGAAAAGGAGCTGCTGCGCACCGCGCTGCTGTCCATCACCTATAAGGTGTATCTGGATCAATCCGTGAAGCTGATCCGTGCCAACGGAATCAAGCACCAGGAAACACCCGTATAATACTATTCTTCGATTAAAACCTCACAATCTTTCTGGTCTGATTTGTGTAAAACTGCGTTGTCGTCTTTGCTTGGCGTCAGCCAAGCTGCATCCTCCGCCTTGTTTTACGCAAATCATCCTCGGAAATCTTTGTGAGCTTTTCATCAAAGACTAGGGCGTATCTGAAAACACGAAACGATTGTACTATTTCAACAAAATGCAGAT
>CALYTP010000018.1:0-23861 GCA_945486915.1 uncultured Clostridia bacterium
ACGTTCTCGGCAATGGACAGGTAGGGGCTGAGTGCCAGCTCCTGATGGATGATAACGATGCCCTTTTGCTCACTGTCCCGGAGGTTGCGGAACTTGCAGACCTCACCGTTGTAGACAATGTCGCCGGAGTAGGTACCAAAGGGGTAGGTGCCGGACAGGACGTTCATCAGGGTGGACTTACCCGCGCCGTTTTCGCCGCAGATAGCCATGATCTCGCCCTTTTTCACCTTCAGATTGACATCATCCAGTGCTTTGACCCCGGAGAACTCTTTGGTAATGTGGTTCATTTCCAAGATATATTCTGACATTCTTTCGACTCCTTTTTGCCGCCGCGGGAAGCGGCGTTTCTCGGGGGAAACCTGAAACAATTAGAAAAGAGGCGGCGGCAAAGCCGCCGCCTCTTGCGGAATGTAAGAGAAAAGATTAGCCAGCCAGCTGCTCAGCAGTGTAGTAGCCGCCGCCGATCAGGATCTCCTCGTAGTTGCTCTGGTCAACAGCCACGGGAGTGCACAGGTAGGAGGGAACAACCAGAACGTTGTTGTTGTAGGTGGTGGTGTCGTTGATCTCGGGCTCGGTGCCGTTCAGAACAGCCTCGATCATGCCGACGCACTTCTCAGCCAGCAGGCGGGTGTCCTTGTAGATGGACATGGTCTGGTAGCCGGCGATGATGTTCTTGGAAGCCATCAGCTCGGCGTCCTGACCGGTGATCAGGGGCCAGTTCTCCAGGGTGTAGCCGGCGCCTTCCAGAGCGGAGCGGCAGCCGTAAGCGAAGCCGTCGAAAGCGGTGGCGCAGATGTCCAGATCCTCGTCAGCGTAGAAGCCGGACAGGTAGTTCTCACACCACTGCTGAGCGGTCTCCTGGGACCAACGCAGGATGCAGGTGTCCTCGAAGGAGGTACGGCCGGTCTTGCAGACCAGAGTGCCCTTGTCCAGGTAGGGCTTCAGAACCTTCATCAGGCCGTTGTACAGCAGAACAGCGTTGTTGTCGTCGGGGGAGCCCATGAAGAACTCGATGGTGTAGGTTTCGGTGGTGTTGGCCAGATCCTTGGCCTGCTCGATGTACTCGCCGATGACGCGGCCCACGCCCTCGTTATCGAAGGAAGCGTAGTAGGAAACAGCGTCGGTGTCCATCAGCAGACGGTCATAAGCGATGATGGGGATGCCGGCTTCCTTGGCCTGAGCCTCAACGCCGGTCAGAGCGCCGGAGTCGATGGCAGCGATAACCAGGCAGTCAACCTCGGAGGCGATCATGTTCTCGATCTGAGAAACCTGAGCCTGCACGTCGTCCTCGCCGTACTGCAGCAGGACTTCGTAGCCCAGAGCTTCCAGCTGAGCCTTCATGTTGGCGCCGTCGTTGATCCAGCGCTCGGAGGACTGGGTGGGCATTGCGATGCCGACGGTCTTGCCGGTGCCGACCTGCTCTGCGCCGGCGGTGCAGGCGAAGACAGCGATCATCATGGCAACGACGATAACCATAGAGAGAATCTTCTTCATGTTGTTTTTCCTTTCCTTATTACGGTGCGGGGAAATCCCCGGCACACAGATTTCTTCCCATTGGTTTACAGGAATTATTGACATGATACCATTTTCACCCAGTTTTTTCAATTCGGCTTTTGTACAAGATTCCCAAAATCTTTTTATGAAATCTGCCAATTTGCCACTTTTTGTACCGATTCTTTTTGTATGATTTTCTACATTTTTATAAAATTTCCACCATTTTTTCCGTTTTGCAAAAAATTAGCCGCAGCTTTCGCCGCGGCTGTGAGATATGTATTTTTGTGCTTATCGGTTTCCCTAAGGCAACAGGCCAACTGTAATATGACGGTACGTTGAATGGAACCAGGGATCAATGACAGCCTCCCCTACAGTGGCTGGGCGATTGTCGCCGCCGGGTTCCATTCAACGCACCGGTAAATTCAACAAACAAGCAGCTGAGCAAAACCAATAATCCCATTTTTTATGTATGCAGGAACCGTCCGCAGAGCTTTTCGGAGACGGGCATGAACACCTGCGCCACCGGGCCCACAACGGCCATGCAGATCAGGGTTCCCACGCCCACGGTGCCCCCCAGCAGGAAGCCGGTCAGCGCAAAGCCCATGTCCACGGCGATTCGCACAGGGCCGAATTTCCACCTTGTCTTGTCACTGATGACCACAGCCACCAGGTCATTGGGGCCGGTGCCCGCCTGGGACTTGATGACAATGGTCATGCCGAAGGCCAGAATGCCGCAGCCCAGCACCACCGCGATGATCCGCACCGCCATGGCAGAACCGCTGTTCACCAGGCCCTGCAGCAGCAGCGTGAACACATCGATGATGGGTCCGCCCAGGATCATGCAAAGGAAGGTGCCGATGCGGACATAGCTTCTGTCCACCACCAGCAGCACCAGGATGATGAGCAGCGACACGGCAATATGCACCGTCCCATGGGTCACCGGGGCAATGCCCAGCCGGTGCAGGCCCTGGATCATCACATTGAAGGGGTCGGAGCCCAGATCCGCCAGCAGAAACAGGGTCACCCCCAGATGGGCAATGGTTAGTCCCACCAGCAGCAGGATCACCCGAATGCCCCAGGTGCGCAGCAGCTTCTCTTTTTTCTCCTCCTGCTGCCCTGCCTGCCGGGTCAGAAGTGCAAGGATCTCATTCTGCACGGGGAGCATATCCTTCTTCTCATAGGAATCCAGGAACATCTGCCGGATTTGCGATGCATCCTCCCGGGAGAGCTTTGGGATCAGCCCGGCGGCATGCTTCTGGGCGGCGTAGGTATACCAGTAGGTGTCCGCCTGCCGGTGCTTTGCCGGGTATTCCAGAATCCAACGCACCGCTTCTGCAGTCTCAGCCTGGTCATGGTCTTCGGTCAGGAAATCCACAGCCCACTGCGCTGCTTCTTCATAAAACACCTCGTTGCAGGCGTCCTTTCTGGGGTCGTCGCCCATATTGAAGGCCCCGGCAAATGCCGATGCCTTCCGGATCGCCTTAGCCAGCTTCTGTTCGTATTTATCATAGATCGATTGCAGCGATTCCAATGCGGTCAAAATGATCGTCCTCCTCCTTGGAATATTGAAATCAGTTTACCATAGAGTTACCCAAAAAGCAAGTTCGCGTCGGGCCCTCCGGCGGGGGGCGGGAACACTGCCTGCCGGGATTTTGCAGAATTTTTGTCTTTTTTCCATTTTTCTCTTGACATTCCCCCTTATGGAAGGTTTATAGTATGGTCAGAAAGGCGGTGATTAGGGTTGAAGATCAACGAGGTCGAGGCCCTGGCGGGGATCACAAAGAAGAACATCCGCTTCTATGAGGAGCAGGGACTCATCGCACCCAAGCGCAACGCGGAGAACGGCTACCGGGAGTACGGCGAGGAGGATGTGAACATTCTGCGCCGCATCCGGCTGCTGCGGAAGCTGGATGTGCCCATCGAGGAAATCCGGCAGATGTTTTCCGGCACCCACACTGTGGGCGACGGTATGCGGCGGCACCTGATCACCCTGGAGCGGGAGCAGCGGAATCTGCAGCAGGCCATTGGGCTGTGCCAGGAGCTGTCCCGGCAGGATATCCCCATCACCCAGCTGGACACCGAGGAGCTGCTCAGCCGGATGGAACAGCTGGAACGCAGCGGCACCAGCTTCCCGGATGTGAAAGCCATGGACATCCGCGTCCGGTATGTGGCTCCGGTGATTGTCACGGTGATTCTGGTGGGGCTGATGTTCGCTCTGGGCGCTCTGATGCTGTGGGGCATGAAGGTTGCCCCGGAGGATGCGCCCCCCTTCTGGTTCATTGCCACATTGATGCTCATCCTGGCGGCTGTGGGCATCGGCGCAGTGCTGGCGCTGACCCAAAGAATCCGGGAAATTCAGAAAGGAGAAATCGACGATGCGAAAAAATACTAAAAAGCTGGCCCCCATTGCCTGCGCGGCCATTGTAATCGTGCTTCTGGCGCTGTACATTGCTGTGATCCTGTTTACGTTGTTCACCGAAAGCCTGGGTGATCTGATCGGCATAGTGGTCGTGGTGGTGGCAACCGGGATCATCCTGGCCGCCATCATCGGCGTTCTCGCCGCTTTGCGTCAGAGGATGAAGGAAATCGACAAGGGAGAGGAAGAAGATGCAAAAATCTACTGATTCTCAGCAAAAGAAGCGGAAAGACGCCATTTTCAGCGCTGTTTTTTACTCCCTGCTGGCTGCCGTCACCGCCATCGTCACGCTGTATATCCGGTTTTGTTTCGACATTACCGGTTTTCTGGGCACACTGCTGCTCATCATTGCACTGGTAGATCTGGGAATCATCATTCCCATCTATATCATTCTGAAAGAGAGACTCAAGGAAATTCAAGGAGGAGAAGAAGATGCTGCTGCTCAATATTGACTATGTACCCGGACGGGAAGTGGAGGCCCTGGGAATCGTGAAGGGAACCGTGGTCCAGTCCAAAAATCTGGGCAAGGATTTTATGGCCGGCATGAAGACCCTGGTGGGCGGTGAGATCACCGGCTACACCGAAATGCTGGTGGAGGCCCGCCAGATTGCCACCAAGCGCATGGTGGATGAAGCCACCGCCATGGGCGCCGATGCCGTCATCAACATCCGGTTCGGTTCCTCTGCCGTGATGCAGGGCGCCGCCGAGGTCATCGCCTACGGCACCGCTGTGAAGCTGAAGTAACCGATTGGCTGTCCCACCCGGGTGGGACAGCCAAAACCATTCAGGAAGAGGAGAATTTCTATGCAGGTATCCACATTGTCTATTTTCTGCATGACTGTCTCGGCAGCGTGCGGCGTACTGATTCCCGTCGGACTGCTGATTTTTTTCCGCAAAAAGTTGGGGACCTCCGTAGTTCCATTCTTTGCGGGCTGTCTGACCTTCTTTCTGTCCGCCATGGTGCTGGAGAGCATCCTGCACCGGCTGGTGCTGACCTCTCCCCTGGGTGCGGTCATTCAGGGAAACACCTGGCTCTATGCACTTTACGGCGGTCTGGCTGCCGGTGTCTTTGAGGAGACCGGGCGGCTCATCGCCATGAAGCTCCTGAAGAAAAAGCACAACACCCCCAGTACCTCCCTCATGTACGGCGCCGGTCACGGCGGCATTGAGGCGCTGCTGATTCTGGGTGTGGGCATGATGCAATATCTGATCATGGCTCAGGCGATCAACTCAGGCACCATCGACCAGCTCACCGCCCCGCTGGAGGGCACCGCGCTTGCCACCATCCATGCCCAGATTCAGGCACTGATCACCACCCCCGCCCCATACTTCCTGGTGGGTATTGCGGAGCGGATCAGTGCCGTGGTGCTGCACATCGGCCTGTCCGTACTGGTCTGGCAGGCTGTGGTGACGCCCGGCAAACTCTGGCTGTACGCTGCCGCCATCGGCCTGCATGCCCTGGCGGACGCCCTGGCCATCATCCTCCAGGGTGTCGGCACTCCCATCTGGGCCATCGAATGCGCCATCGCCCTGTTCGCCCTGGCTGTGGCATTCCTGGCAGCAAAAATCCACCGGAAGGATGCCCCCGTCGCACAATAAATCCCGCCCCAGTCTTCGGACTGGGGTATTTTTGCGGCGGAAAAATGGAAAAATTAAGGAAAAAGTAATGGTTCCCTTTCCCGGGATATGCTATAATGAAAAAGCATAAGGACAAATTGTAATTTGGCGAGATATTATGCCCAGCCACTGTAGGGGAGGATATCATCCTCCCGCGCGGTGCAAACCCTCAATCATGTACCTGGTTGGGCGAATTCATACCGGCATCGAACGTTTTACCATTCAACCATACACGCAAAATCTATCAGGTGGCGGGAGGCTGATAGCCTCCCCTACAGTGGCGTGTTCGCTAAATTACAATTCGAAGAGTTAACTCGAGAATCACAATTGCTGTTTATCTCGTAGGGAACGGATTTATCCGTTCCGCATTTTCCGGCAACGGGCAGCGGAATGCATAAATACATTCCCTACGAGCATGACCGATCAGTCCAAGGAAAAAATCACAAAGGAGGCTTTCCCATGAAACGAATTCTTTCCCTGCTCCTGGCCGCCGTGCTGATTCTGGGCGCGGCGTACTTCCCCAGTGTCCACGCCGACGAGGCCTTCCGGTTCACCCGGGAGAATTTTCCCATTCTGGACGGCTCCACCTCCCTGGTGCCCCTGGGTCAGGGCATTGCCAGCGTGCTGCTGGGCGAGAGCCGGGAGGAAGTCTCCGGCCTCATAAACTTCAACCGCACCACCCAGTCCTTCCGCAACCTCCGGGACGGTCAGTGCGACATCGTCATCGCCGCGGAGCCCAAGGCCGAGGTTTTCGACGAAATGGCCCACGCCGCCTTTCCCTACCTGATGGAGACCATCGCCAAAGAGGCGCTGGTGTTCGTGGTCAACGCGGATAACCCTGTGAATTCCCTGACCTCCGAGCAGCTTCAGGGCATCTACTCCGGTAAAATCACCAACTGGAAGGAAGTGGGCGGCGAGGATCTGCCCATCGTCGCCTTCCAACGCAACCCCACCGCCGGTTCCCAGGTGATGATGGAAAAGCTGGTGATGCAGGGCACGCCCATGATGGATGCCCCCGCCACCATGATTCCCAGGGAAATGTCGGGCCTCATCGATGCCGTCCGCGGCTATGACAACTCCGCCAACGCCATCGGCTACACCGTCTACTACTACGCCACCGACATGCAGATGGCCCAGGGTCTGAAAATCCTGGCGGTGGACGGCGTCCTGCCCAGCGCGGACACCATCCGCAGCGGGGAATACCCATACATCAACGGCTACTACTGCTGCATCTCCGCCAACGAGCCTGACGACTCCCCTGCCCGCAAACTCTATGACTGGCTGGTCTCCGACGCCGGGCAAACGCTTCTGAACCTCGAAGGCTACGTTGCCGTTTCCGTCCCGGGCGAGGCCGAAACCGACGGAGCCGACATCGTCACCGACTACTCCGGCTACTCCCCCAATGGCGGCACCCAGGCCACCTATACCCTCTTCGACTGCCCCCACGACCGTCTGGAGGCCTCCGATGACTATGGTCTGCTCTATGCCTACAAGGGACCCGATCTCTACGGCAGCTGGGAAAACGACGGCACCTACGACTACTGGGCAGGCAGCCTGATGGGGTTCTACAATCACGACGGCCAGCTCATCACCGATCCCATCTACACCAGCATTGACGCCCTGCGCTATAACGGCTGGTCATTGTGGATCGTAACCGACCAGAACGGAAAATCCGGCTTTGTCTCCAAAGACGGCAGCTTCGTCTCCGAACTGAGCTATTCCTCCATTTACCCCGTGGGAGACCTCCTGCTCTGCATCCGGGATTATGATGATGTGGCGTTTGACCTGTTTGATAGGGATCTCCAGCTGGCGGCAACCCAGGAGCAATTCACCTTTGACGGCATTACCTATATTCCCGACACCCACGTCCTGGGCCTCACCTGCTGCTATCAGACCAATGACATGGGCGAAACCACCTACATCCTCATCGACGAAGACCACAATGTCCTGATGCAGTCGGATTCCTACATGACATTGGACAGCAACGGCCTCATCTTCAGCTACGACCAGGACTGGCACGTAAAACTGTATCATGCCGACCTGTCCCCCGTGGATAATACCGAGACAGACGGCAGATGCGATATTTTTGCCCTGAACTCCACCTTCTACCGTGTTGCGGGCGTCTCCACCAACGTGGTCATCGACCGGAACGGCTCCCTGTTTGCCTGGGACTTCGACGATGCCTACGGCACCAATGATGACTGCATCCGGATCGTCAGAGACGGCAAAGCCGCGTTCTATGATGCCAAAGGCCGCCAGCTCTATTCCGATATCGATGACAGCTGGACCTATCTTGGCGGCGATGTTTTCTACGAAGACACCCAAAACGGAATTGTTTTGCACAAGATGACCGGGAACAAAACCCTGTCCTTCACCAACGGCAACTACGCCTATCCCTGCGGCGAACTCTATGTCGTCAGTGTCAACGAAGACAGCCGCTGGATCACCAAGGCAGTGGACAAGGATCTGAATCTGCTGTCCCAGTCCTTCGGGGAGCTGATTACCCTGGAAGACCCGTGCACCGGAGAAGAATACCTGCTGGCCTATGATGCCTACGGCTTCAGCGGCGAGCAGCGGCTGCTGACCCCGGATGCCGGGACCGAGCTGTTCCGCGCCAACGGAAACATCGGCATCGAAGACGGCTTCATCACCGTCACCGACGACTGGGCCTTCACCTGCTATGACAAAGACGGGAATGTGGTCTTCTGCTATCCCTACTTTGGCATGGGCTCCGGCGACTGAACCTTTGGTACGCTCTGTTTCCGCAGAGCGTACCTTGACTTCTCCTGCGGGGATGGTATAATTGTTCCGACATTTTTCGCAGGAAGGGAACGATTTACCATGGCAGGACTGGGAACCATCATCAACACCCTGGCAATTCTCGCCGGCGGCATTCTCGGCATGGTCTTCGGACGCTTTTTCAAGGAGAGCGTCCAGGATGCCCTGTGCAAGACCTGCGGCGTATGCACATTGTTTCTGGGCATCGCCGGGGCGCTGGAGGGGATGCTCACCGTGGAAGGCACCGGCGTTGTCAGCGGCGGCACCATGCTGATCATCGGCTGTCTCGCCCTTGGTTCTCTTGTAGGAGAGTTCCTGGATCTGGAGGGTGCCTTTGAGCGGTTCGGCCAGTGGCTGAAAATCAAAACCGGCAATGCAAAGGACAAGGGATTTGTGGACGCCTTTGTCACCGCTTCCCTCACCGTTTGTATCGGCGCCATGGCCATTGTGGGCTCCATTCAGGACGGCATTCTGGGGGATTACTCCATCCTCGCCGCCAAGGCGGTGCTGGACCTGATCATCATTTTGGTGATGACCTGCTCCATGGGCAAAGGCTGCATCTTCTCCGCCATTCCCGTGGCCATTTTTCAGGGGAGCATCACCGCATTGGCGGGCCTGATCCGTCCGCTGATGACCGAGGCCGCGCTGGGAAACCTTTCCATGATCGGGTCGATCCTGATCTTCTGCGTCGGCGTCAATCTGGTATGGGGCAAGAAGCTGAAGGTCGCCAATATGCTCCCAGCGGTTGTTTTCGCCGTCGCCGCGGCATTTTTGTAAAATATTACCGCCCATCCATCGTAGGGGAGGCTATCAGCCTCCCGCCACCTGATGGATTTTGCGTGTTCGGTTGAATGGTAAAACGTCCGGTGCCGGTATGAATTCGCCCAACAAAGTGCATGATCGGGAAGTTATACTGCGCGGGAGGATGATATCCTCCCCTACAATGGCCGGGCAAATGACCATACCAAATTACAATTTTCCATTCTGCCGCAGCAAGCCGGTAAGCACATAAAAACAAAAGGAGGCAATTCCATGGCAAAAACATTTTTCTGCGACAAGTCCGGGCCCATTGTCACCACCAAAGCCGGCAAGCTCCGGGGCTTTGTGGTGGACGGAACCTACACCTTCCACGGCATCCGCTACGCGGTGGCAAAGCGGTTCCACCAGCCGGAGCCTGTGCCTGCCTGGGAAGGTGTGAAGGACGCCCTGGCCTATGGCTATGTCTGCCCGCTGCTGGAGCAGGACGAGCCCAGCAATGAGGTGATGATCCCCCACCGCTACTGGCCCATGGATGAAAACTGCCAGTACCTGAACATCTGGACCCAGTCCCTGGACGAAAACGCCAAAAAGCCCGTCATGGTCTGGCTTCACGGCGGCGGCTTCTTCGCAGGCTCCTCCATCGAACAGGTGGCCTATGAGGGCGAGAACCTGAGCAAATACGGCGATGTGGTGGTGGTCTCTCTGAACCACCGGCTGAACATTCTTGGCTATCTGGACCTGTCCCCCTTCGGCAAGGAATACGAAAACTCCGCCAACGCGGGCACCTCCGATATCATTGCCGCCCTGCAGTGGATCCGGGACAACATCGCCTTCTTCGGCGGCGACCCGGATAACGTGACCCTCTTCGGCCAGTCCGGCGGCGGCATGAAGATCTGGACGCTGATGCAGACCCCGGCGGCAGACGGCCTGTTCCACAAGGGCATCATCCAGAGCGGCATCATGCACCATTATATGGACTGCGGTGACTCCGACGGCACCGCCATCGTCAAGGCGCTGATGAAAGATCTGCACTGCAAGAAGGTGCAGGAGCTGGAAACCGTCCCCTATCACGCTCTGGCGGAAAGCTATGGCAAAGTCGCCCCCGGTGTGGCCGCCATGGGACATTACGTGGGCTGCTGCCCCATGGCCAATGACTTCTTCCTGGGCGAGCCTCTGCGGGTGGGCTTCCGGGAGCACGCCAAAACCATCCCCGTGATGATCGGCACAGCTCTGGGTGAATTCAGCTTCATGCCCGCCCTGTCCGAAGCGCAGAAGCAGGACAAGGCTGCCATCGACGCCATGATGAAAAAGCGCTACGGAGAGCACGCCGGGGAAATTGCAGCGCTGTTTGCTGTCAGCTACCCCGACAAGGACCCCAGCGACGCGCTGTTTGTGGATTCCGTTTTCCGGAACCCCACCATGGATTTTGTGGAAAGGAAGTCCGAATGTCCCGAAAGCGCCACCTATTCCTACCAGTTCACCTACACCTTCCCCTATGACGGCGGTCACATTGCCTGGCATTGCAGCGAGATTCCCTTTGTTTTCCACAATACCTCGTTGGTTCCGGTGTGCAATGAGCCCGGAGTCAGCGATTTGCTGGAACAGCAGATGTCCGATGCCTGGCTGAATTTCGCCCGCACCGGCAATCCCAACTGCGACAGCCTCCCCCATTGGCCCGCCTGCACCCCCGGCGACGAGGCCTGCATGCTCTTTGACCGCCAATGCCGGGTCGTCCACAACCACGACCATGCCCTGATCCGCCTCCATGCCGAAATCACCCCCACCTTCGGCTCCGGCAGTGAGGACGGCGAGGAAGAACAGAAAATTCAGCACTGATCCCCTCATAAAAAACTGCTGCCTCACAAACGTGGGGCAGCAGATTTTTGTTTCATCAGGCGTAGCTGTGGATGCCGGGCAGCAGGGTGTTGACACCGATGTAGGTGAAGACAACGCAGACAAAGCCGATGACGGCGAAGATTGCCGCGCTCTTGCCCTTCCAGCCTCTGGAAATCCGCAGATGCAGATAGATGGCATAGATAAACCAGGTGATCAGCGCCCAGGTCTCCTTGGGGTCCCAGCTCCAGTAGCTGCCCCAGGCCTGCTCCGCCCAGATGGCGCCGGTGATGAGCACCATGGTCAGGAACAGGAAGCCCAGGGACACGGCGCGGTAGCTGATTAAGTCCAGCTTCTTTCCCTCCGGCACGTTCTTCTGCCAGAACGCGGAATCCTGCATCCGCTCCCGCAGCAGGAACATGGCGGACACGGCACAGGAGACGCCGAAGGAGCCATAGGCGATGATGGCCGTGGACACATGCAGCGCCAGCCAACCGCTCCGCAGGGCGGGCATCAGCTCCCGAACCTGCTTGTTCTGCAGGGCGGCATAGCCGATGATGACGATGATGACCGGGGTGACAAAGGCGCCCAGGGCACGGAAGCTGAACTTCCACTGGAACACCAGATAGCAAAGGCAGATGCCCCAGGCGAAGCTGGTGGCAAATTCATACTGGTTGGTCAGCGGGAGCCGTCCGGCGCCGACGCCGCGGACAACCAGCGCCGTCGTATGAAGGCAGAAGGCAACGGTCATCAGAATGTTGCCATAATTGCCCATTTCGTCCTTTTTCAGTGCAAAGAACACAAAAAACTGCACCATGGAAGCGGCATAGCAGATCAGCGCCGCATAAAAGAGAATGGATTCGATTTGCAGGAAATTCATACCGTCACCTCATTGCACATTTTTATTTTTTCAGTCAGCTTCTCCCGGAAGAGCAGGCTCCCCTTCCGGCTGCGGCCGCTGACAACCCAGCCGTCTTCCCCGGGGGTCAGCCAGATCTCCTCGGTACGCAGATAGAAGGCAATGTACAGCGCCGCCAGAAGCACGCCGCCGCCGATGCCCGCCAGCCAGGTAAAGGGATCGTGCTTGATCTGGATCAGGGTATAGGGCCGGGGGTTGGCAAAGAGAATGGTATAGTCCGAAACCGTGATTTTTTCATTCTCCTGCAGGACATTCATGCCCAGAATCTCGCCCTGGTAATAGAGGGCGTAGAGATAGCCGGGGTTTTCCACCCGGTCAGAAGCCGTGGCTGGCATTCCGTCGGGGCCCAGGACATAGTCCGGGTAGAACGCGCGGAACATGACCAGCAGATCCTCCCGATCCTTCACGGTCAGGTATTCGCCTGCGCAGACCGTCTCGGCCTGCAGCAGCTCCTCGCCCCGGTAGACCGCCACATCGGCGGCCCAGCCGGTGGAATTCTGATAGAGCCGCAGCCCCTCCACATCCCAGGGGTGGTTGACAGAGGCCTCGCCGCTGTGGCTCTCCCCTGTCCGGGTGTCGGTGAGGGTCAGCCTGGACAGGTACTGCTCCACCGTATCGTCCTGGCGCAGGAGAATGGAAAAGTCGTCGATCCGAAGCGTATAGGGGGTATCCCCCACCGGCTTCTCCTGTCCGGGAGCGCCGTAAACCGTGTACTTGACGGTGAAGATCTGCCCCAGGGCGAAGCCCACAATGATGATGAGAATGCCCAGGTGGGTCAGCCAGGCACCCCAGTAACCGATGCGGTTGCGGACTGCGTAGCGGCAGCCGTCCGTTTCCTGATGTGCGTGGAAGCCCATTTCCCGAAGCAATCTGTCAGGGTCGCCGGTGAGAAGCGGATAGTCTCCCTCCGCCGGGGTTTTTGGGGATTCTGTGCGCATTTTCCGGAGAATCGCAGGAAAATGGATCAGGTTGCAGCCCAGAAGGTTCACACACAGAATGATGGTCAGCACAACAAACCAGGGGCTGCGGAAGGTGTCGTCAAACCCAGCCGCCAGGATCAGTCCGCTCCAGCCGGGGTAGGACTTCTCATACACAGCCGCGATCTCCCCCTGGGGAATCACGCTGCCGATGATGCAGACGATGACGAACAGGCACAGGATCGCCAGGGCAAATTTCATGGAAAAGAGAAAGGAAATGCTTTTTTTGAGTTTCTTCATGGAAACCTCCAGGGATGTGACCCTCAAACCGGAATGACCAGGAGCCCTTTGACAAGAGAGGGAAGCCCGCAGGCTCCCCTCTCTTTGTTATCTCAGCTCCACGGCGACGCCGTGGGGGAGGCAGACGATGATGCCAACAGTATCCTCGCTCAGGGGCGGCGTATAGACGCATACCTGATTGCTGCAGTCGGCCTCAATGATGGCCGCTCTGCCGTTTTTGATTTCCAGAAGGTTATACCAGCTGTTGTCATCACCGGTGATTTTGACGGTCTGATCTTTGCGCAGATCGTAGGTGCCGTACTCCCGGCCATTCACCGTGACCACCACCTGCGCACCCGCCGGGCGCAGAAGCCAGACAGCGGCTCCCGCAACCACAGCGGCAATCAGGATCAGAGAAACAAAGAGAATCAGTTTGCGGTTGCTCATGGATTATTCTGCGGTGGCATACTCCGTGGCATTGGCACCGGCGATGCGGCCGAAGACAACGATATCCGCCACAGCATTGCCGCCGATGCGGTTGCCGCCGTGGACACCGCCGCAGACCTCACCGGCCGCGAACAGGCCGGGGATGATCTCGCCGTCGGTGTTGATGACGTGGGTTTCGGTATCGATCTTGACGCCGCCCATGGTGTGATGGATGCCGGGGGCGATCTTGATGGCGTAGTAGGGAGCCACAGACAGGTCGTGCTCCATGCCGGTGGTGCGGCCGAAGGCGGTATCCTCACCGGCTGCAACAGCGGCATTCCAGTCGGACAGCGTCTGGCTCAGGACAGCGGGGTCCATTCCCAGCGCCTCTGCCAGGGCTTCGATGCTCTCCGCTTCGGTGACGATGCCGTTCTTGATGTACTTCTCGGTGGCCTTCAGGCCCTCCCGCAGGCGCTGGTCGAAGATGATGTAGGCATAGCAGCCCTCCTGCTCCAGCTCAGCGGCGGAGACCACATCCCGGGTCAGCAGCTCGTTGGTGAAACGGACACCGGACTGATTGACCAGGATGGCGCCGTCGCCCCGGACGCTCTCGGTGACCATGATGCTGGTGGTCTGCTCCACGGTGGGATGCAGCTGGATCTGCTCGATGTCCACCAGGTCGGCGCCCACGGACTGCGCCAGGACAATGCCGTCGCCGGTGGCGCCGGGGGCATTGGTGGTGACGGTGCCCTTCAGGTCGGGACGGTAGGTGCAGTACATTTCCTCGTTGGCGCCGAAGCCGCCGGTGGCCAGAATGACTGCCTTGGCATGGATCGTGTAGTCGCAGTCGGTACCCTCGGCCATAACGCCGCAGGCTGTGCCGTCATTCATAAGGATGGAAACGGCCTTGGTCTCCAGCATGACTTCGATGCCCATCTGATCCAGGATGCCGGAGAAGGCATTCACCAGATACTCACCCACACCGCTGCCGTCGGCGGGAGCATGGATACGGTTGACGGAAGCGCCGCCGGAGAAGGAGACCTTGGGCAGCGGTGCGCCCAGCTCATCCAGCCATTCGATGGCATCGGCGGAGTTTTCGGCCATGGTGGTGACCAGGTCGATGTTGTTGATCTCGTGGCCGCCCTTCATGGTGTCGGAGACGAACAGCTCCACGCTGTCCTCAATGCCCTGTTCCTTCTGATAATGGGTTTCGGCAGCATTCATACCGCCGGTGGCCTTGGTGGTGTTGCCGCCCACATAGGGCATCTTTTCCAGCACCAGAACGTTCATGCCTGCCTGCTTGGCGGTGATGGCGGCGGACATACCGGCACCGCCTGCACCGACGATGACCACGTCCACATCCCGGACCTCGGCGGTCCTGGCGGCCTCACCCTGATTTTCGGTGCCGGTGAGGGCAGCCGCGTCCACGTTGGCCTGGGCCAGCGCGTCGGTGAAGGCCTTGCAGATGGCGTTGCTGGAAACGGTGGCGCCGGAGATGGCATCCACATCCAGGGACTGTGCCGCCAGCAGCTTGCCGGGCAGCTTCTCCACGGCAACGGAACCCAGGCCTGCGGTCTCGCTGTCGCCCACAGCCTTCACGTCGGTGATCTTGCCGCCGGTCAGGGTGACATCCACGGTGATGTCGCCGCCAAAGCCCTTGGCAGTGGCGCTGTAGGTTCCGTCAGCGGCCTCGGAAAGGGGGATGAAGCTCTGGGCGGCCTCGGTTTCAGAGGCAGCACCCAGCGCGGCCATGCCTTCTGCGATCAGGGCATCGGCCTTGTCCAGGCATTCATAGGCCAGTCTGGAGTTGTGGGCGCCCTCGCTGTTCTCCACATACTGATAGTCGAAGAACCACTGGGCATGACGGTGGATGGTGCGGATATTGTTCAGGTCTTCCTCCGCCCAGGTGCCGGAGGCCACGGCCTCGGCCAGGGCTTCCTTGAACACGGCCAGCTTGTTGCCGACCTCGGTCTCCCGGGCGGTGACCTCCGCCTGGATGGTATGAACCTTTTCGGCCATATCCACGCCCTTATGGCAGGTGGCGCAGGTCTCCAGGATGGCGGGGCTGTCCAGAGGACTGACCAGGGTATGGCTGGTATAGGTGGCTTCGCCGGTGACCTTTTCCATATGGCAGGAGGCGCAGCTCATGCCCATGGAGGCATGGATGCTGCCGTTGAGGTAGGTCTCCATTTCGGGGTGCTGCGCCTTCAGCAGGCCGGTGCCGGTGGAGGGCTGGGTCCAGTCGGAGAAGCCGATGGCGTCATAGTACTCCAGCATGGCCTCGGGGGTCATTTCGGCAACACTGGTGTAGGGAATGGTGGTGGCCTTGGTGTCGGGCTCGAAATAGTACTCGATGTGGCACTGGCCGCAGGACAGGGTAGCAGCGTCGATGGTATCCATTTCGCTGCCCAGCTTGTCGATGATATAGTCGTGGGTGACCACCAGCTCGCCGGTTTCTGCCTTATCTGCATGGCAGTTGTAGCAGCCCACATTCTCGGTCATGGAATCAATGATCTCATTAAAGTCCAGGCTGTAGGCGCTGACGCCCTGGGCCTGCACCAGCTCGGTAAAGTCGGAGGTCTTGCAGGTCATGCAGTTTGCCAGAGGATGGGGACGGGCGGTCTCCTTCAGATCCTCCAGGCAGTACTCATGGCCACGGGCGCTGCCGTACTGCTTGGCAAAGCCGAAGCCCTCGTACAGGCTGACAAGATAGGGATCGGTTTCCAGATAATCCACAATGTAGTCGTTATCCTTGTTGGCAGTATAGCTTGCCATAATCTGCGCCAGGGCAGGGCCGGATGCGGCTGCCTCGGCGGCTTCTTCCGCAGAAGCTTCGGTGGTTTCCTCAGCGGGAACATAGAGGCCGGCCTGCTCCAGGGCGCTGTTCACGGCAGCCCGGACGGCATCGGCGGTGATGGTGGCGCCGGCCATGGCGTCCACGTCGGCGGACTGGGCCTCCAGGATCTTCCCGGGCATCTCCTCCAGGACAACACCGCCCAGAGAGGGAGTCTCATCCGCGCCGGTGAGCTTGACATCCACGATCCTGCCGTCGTCCACCGTGACTTCCGCCACGATGTCGCACATCATGCCCTTGGCTGTCCCGGTGAACACCTGGCCTTCCACGGCCTTGGGAGCCGTCGTGTTGTTGTAAACACAAACACACAGTCCCAGAATCGCCGCGCTGACAACAAAGCCGACGATCCATTTCAGCAGATCATTCAGGACGGTTTTCATGGGATTTCCGTGATTGCTATTCACGTTCATCTCTCCTTTTTTTCATTCTTTTCTGTCCGGCGGCGGAGCGGGGCTTCGCCGCCGAAAAATCAGACATACTGGATTGCCTTGGTGGGGCACTTCTCCACGCACTTGCCGCAGGCGACACACTTCTCGGGATCGACCCGGGCCACATTGTTTTCCAAAGTGACGGCGTCCTGTTCGCACTGCTTGACGCAGATGCCGCAGCCGATACAGCCGGCGGAGCAGATCTTCTTCACCGCAGGGCCTCTGTCCTTATTGGAGCAGCGGACGCTGACGGCGGCAGCGCGGTCGTGCATGCCGATGATGCCCTTGGGGCAGGTCTTGGCACAGAGGCCGCAGCCGATGCACTTGCGCTTATCCACCACAGCCACACCATCCACAATGGAAATGGCCTGCTGGGGGCAGATCTTCACGCAGCTGCCCAGACCCAGGCAGCCATATTCGCAGCTCATGAAGGGCAGACCGCTGAGGGCGGCGGCACGGCAGTCATGAATGCCCACATAGTTTGCCTTTGCCTTGGTGGCATTGCAGGTGCCTGCGCACTGGACAAAGGCCACCTGGGGGTCCTGATCCACGGACTCGATGTTCATAATGGCGGCGATTTTGGCGATGTTCTCGGAGCTGTTGCCGGGGCAGGCATCCGCATGGGCCTCGCCCTTGACAATGGCTTCGGCAACGGCATCGCAGCCTGCATAGCCGCAGGCGCCGCAGTTGCTTCCCCGGAGGCAGTCGCGCACCTGGGGAATCCGCTCATCCACTTCCACATAGAACTTCTTGCCGGCAGTGACCAGCGCCAGGCCCAGAACCAGACCCACCAGACCAACGACCAGGGTAGAAATCACAATCAGACTCATTCCGGTCACCTCCTCAGGACAGGCCGCTGAAGCCCATGAAGGCCATGGCCATCAGGGTTGCGCACAGCAGCACAATGGGAGCGCCCCGGAAGGGAGCAGGAATCGCTTCCTCATCCAGGTGCTCACGGACGGCAGCCAGCAGGACAATGGCCACGGTAAAGCCGATGGCGGTGCCGAGGCCGGCAGTCACGCACTCGATCAGGTTGTAGCCGTTCTGCACATTGGTCAGCGCCACGCCCAGCACCGCGCAGTTGGTGGTGATGAGGGGCAGGTAGATGCCCAGGCTCTGGTAGATGGCGTGGGCGTTCTTCTTCAGGAACATCTCCACCATCTGCACCAGGGCGGCAATGACCAGGATGAAAACGATGGTCTTCAGGTAGTCCAGGTTCAGCGGCGCCAGAACATAGGTATACAGCAGGGATGCCACCGCGGAGGCCGCCACCAGAACCACGGTGACTGCCATGCCCAGGGAGAAGGATGCCTTCTTCTGCTGGGACACGCCCAGGAAGGAGCAGATGCCCAAAAACTGGCTCAGAACAACGTTGTTCACCAGCGCAGTGGTCACAATGATGGTAATGAGACTTTTCATACGTTAGCCTCCTTTTTGTCGCAGGCGGAACTGCAGCTTGCGCAGCAGCCGTCGCAGCCCTCGGTGATCTTGTTGGCCCGGGTCTTGATGCCGATGGCGTTCATGATGGCCACCAGGATGGCCAGCACCAGGAACGCGCCGGGGGCACGGACGAAGAAGGCAATGGGCTCAAAGAAACCGATCTGGAAGCCGAAGATGCTGCCCGCGCCCAGCAGCTCCCGGATGGCACCGATGATGACCAGCGCGCCGGTGAAGCCCAGACCCATGCCCAGGCCGTCGAACAGGCTCAGCAGCGGGGGATTCTTGGAGGCAAAGGCTTCGGCTCTGCCCAGGATGATGCAGTTGACCACGATCAGGGGAATATAGATACCCAGAGCGGCATACAAAGACTCCATGTAGGCCTCCATCAGCAGCTCCACCACCGTAACGAAGGACGCCACCACGACGATGAAGGCGGGAAGCCGGACTTCATCGGGGATGATTTTGCGCAGCAGGGAGATGACCACATTGGAGATGGCCAGAACCACCAGAGAGCTCAGGCCCATGCCCAGGCCGTTGATGGCGGAGGTCGTGACTGCCAGCGTCGGGCACATGCCCAGCATCAGGATCAGTGCCGGGTTTTCCTTAAAAATACCGTTTGTAATTCGTTCCCAATAAGCTTTCATGTCTTCCCCTCCTTACTTCAGATTTTCGGAATAGAAGCGCAGCGCCGCGTTGACCGCGTTCACCACGGAATTGGATGTGACAGTGGCGCCGTTGACGGCATCGATGCCGTCGGGGCCGGAGGAAGCGCCGCCCTTGTTCAGGGTGAACTGCTCAGCCTGGGCACCGACGAACTGATCCATGAACTCCGCCTCGCCGCAGCGCATACCCATGCCGGGAGTCTCGTGCAGCTCGGTGAAGGCGATGCCGTTGAGGCTGCCGTCGGCACGGATGCCCACCACCAGCGCCAGACCGCCGTCGAAGGAATCGGAGTTGGACACATGGACCACATAGCCCACCACATTGCCGGATGCGTCCTTGCCCACCACGGCGTTTTCGATGGTCACGCTGCCGTAGGTGCCCTGAGCATTCTCAATGGCAGAGCGGACGGCATCGTCCTTGTCAAAGGAAGCGGCATCGGGAACCACCTCCAGGAAGGCTGCCTGGTTGGCGTTTTCCTT
The DNA here is from genome assembly GCA_945486915.1 of uncultured Clostridia bacterium. Taxonomy (GTDB): domain Bacteria; phylum Bacillota; class Clostridia; order Oscillospirales; family Oscillospiraceae; genus Faecousia. Next base: position 19,303 of record CALYTP010000018.1, read on the forward strand.
GTTCTCCGCAATCCGGTCGGCGGTCAGCACATACACACCGCTCAGAGCCACGCCTGCAACCAACGTGATGCACAGCAGGATGATAACGGGCTTGGGAATGGCCTTCTTGCGCTCCTTGGGGATGTAGTAGGCGTAGGGAATGGGGACAAACAGGTCATCGATGACCGGTCCCACCAGGTCCGCCAGCAGCACCGCGTAGGTGGTGGAGTCGGCGGAAGCGCCCTTGACCCGGAACAGGCCAATCAGGATGCCGGTGAAGGCGCCGAAGATCAGCTGGCCCTTGGTGGTGGAGGGGCTGCTGACGGGATCGGTGGCCATGAAGAAGGCCGCCATCAGCAGGCCGCCGCCCAGGATCTGGGGCAGGATGTACGCGGCAGACAGGCCATGACCGCCGAAGATGGCGACAAAGGCGGTGAAGGAGACGATTATGGAGGTGGGAATCTCCCAGGTGATGCCGCCGGAGAGCAGCAGATAGATGCCGCCGACCAGCAGACCCAGAGCGGAGCTGCCGATGACGCCGCTGGTATTGCCGATGCACAGCGCCAGCAGATCCACGGTCTGGCCCGCAGCCACCTGCGCCAGAGGCGTTGCACCGGCCACAGAATCCAGGGTGTAGCCCGTCATGGCGGTGCCGAAGGAAATCAGCAGGAAGCTGCGGCCTGCCAGGGCGGGGTTCATGATGTTGTGACCCAGGCCGCCGAAGAGGCACTTGACCACGAGAATGGCAAACACGGCGCCCAGCACCGGGATATACACCGGCACTCTGGCGGGCAGCGTCAGGGCCAGCAGCAGGCCGGTGACGATGGCGCTGCAGTCGCCGATGGTATTCTTTCTCTTGGTGACTTTGTCAAACAGGTACTCGGTGAGCACGGCGGCGGCAATGGACACGGCGATGATCATGGCAGAGTAAGCACCGTGGGCCCAGATGCCCAGAACCGTGGTGGGCAGCAGCGCAATCAGCACATCCCGCATCACCGCTTTGGTGGAAAGCGGATTGCGGATATGGGGTCCGCTGGAAATATTCAGAAGTTCACTCATTCGCGCATCCCTCCTTACCGTTTTTTGGCGGCCATGATCTCGGCCTTGGTCAGCTTGAACAGCTGCATCAGGGGCCGTCTGGCAGGGCAGATGTAGCTGCAGCAGCCGCAGGCGATGCACTCCAGGCCGTAGAGCTTCTTCTCGTAGCGCTCGTAGTCCTTCCGGTTGGCGGCGACCTGCATCAGCTGGGGAGAAAGACCCAGGGGACAGACGCGGCTGCACCGGCCGCAGCGCAGGCAGGCGGTCATATTGGCCTCCGCCTCCTCCACCTCGTCAAAGGTCAGGGCAGTGATGGCATTGTTGTTCTTGCAGATGGCGCAGTCCAGCGTCGGCAGGGCAATGCCCATCATGGGGCCGCCGAAGAGGATCTTGCGGGTGCCTTCCTTCAGGCCGCCGCAGGCTTCCACCAGCTCGGAGGCAACGGTGCCCACCCGGACCATGAAGTTGCCGGGGTTCACCACGGCATCACCGGAGACGGTGACAGTGCGCTCGATGAGGGCTTCGTTCCACTTGACGGCGCGGTAGATGGCACGGATGGTGGCCACATTGTCCACCACGCAGCCCACATCCGCAGGCAGCTGGGTGGCCTTGATGCTGATATCCGCCACCACCTTGATCAGGCTGCGCTCGCCGCCCTGGGGGTACTTGGTCTGCACAGGCATGACGCTGATGTTGCCGGAGCAGGCAGCCTGCATGGCCGCGATGGCTTCGGGCTTGTTCTTTTCGATGACGATGACGCCCTTGGCATTGGGGAACAGCCGCAGCATGATCTCCATGCCGCCGACAATTTCCGCCGCCTTGGTGCGCATCAGCTGGTCATCGCAGGTGATGCAGGGCTCGCACTCGGCACCGTTGGCGATGACATACTTGATCTTGTCGGGCTCCTTGGGGCTGAGCTTGACGTTGGTGGGGAAGCCTGCGCCGCCCATGCCCACGATGCCGGCGGCCTTGACCCGGGCCAGGATCTCCTGATTGCTCAGGGAATCCACATCGGTCTCCCGGCCGAAGCCCTCCACGGCGGTGTAGGCGCCGTCATTGGCAACGACGATGGCCTGGCCCATGGCTCCGGAGGCTGTGGGCCGGGGCTCGATGGCTTTCACAGTGCCGGAAACGGAGCTGACCACATTGGCCGAGATGAAGCCGCTGGCCTCCGCGATGATCTGTCCCACCAGGACAGGGTCTCCCTTCTTGACCACGGGAACCGCGGGTTTGCCGATGTGCTGGCTGGTCATGAAGACCAGATCGCCCACCGGAGCATAGGGGGTCAGAGGAATTTCCTTTGTCAATTCCTTCCATCCATCGGGATGGACGCCGCCCCGGAATGTTCTATCTCCCATAGACATCTCTCCTTACTGATATGTTCTGGAAACGCCCCGGCGGGCTGGGGACACACCCCGCCGAGTTTACGAATACATTATAATTACAAATTCGCCAAATTGCAATTGCGTTCGCAGAGTGATTCCGCAAAAATCCGCTTCCAATTTTTGTGCACTTTCCATGCAAAATGGCAAAAGCGTAAACGTTTGATATGCTTTTATCAATAAAAATGCATCGAATACCCGATTCACACAATTCTTTTGATATAAATACAATAAATATGATATACGAAAGTCAAATACTCTGGTATACTCACGCCGCAAACCAAGCAAACCCTTTTTCAGGAGGAAAACCAAAATGAAGCTGTTCCAATTCATGAAACATTCCGGCAACCGTGAGGAAATGCGTCAGGACGCCAAGGTGCGCTGCTATGTGTGCATCAACGGCATCATCATGCCCGTGCTATAAGGCATCCCCGGCCGAAGCATAACGGCTGCGGTATTCCCTGGGCGTCATGCCGGTGGCTTTCCGGAACACACTGGTAAAGTGGCTCTGGGAGCAAAAAGCCAGATAATTTGCAATGTCCGAGTAGCTGTAGTCGCTGTAGCGGAGCATTCCCTCCGCCGCCTCGACCCGGCGTTGGCGGATATATTCGGAGACCGCTTTGCCGGTCTCCTTTTTAAATAATACGGACAGGTAGCTTTCGTTGAGTCCCACGGCAGCCGCCAGGTCCGTCAGCCTGATCTGCTCATACAGGTGATTGCCGATGTAATCGATGCAGTCGTTCACCTGTTTGGAGCAGATTCTCTGTTTTTTGACGGCGGTCATTTCCTTCAGGTAAAATTCCAGCATATCCCGATGGAGGGCGATGACCTCCTCCTCGGTCTGAAGCTCGTCCATTTTTCGGATATAGAGGTCGCTGGCGTTGTAGGCCCGCTCCTCGTCCATGCCGCCGTCCATGCAGGCCCGGCAGCACAGGGTGATGCTGGAAACAAAGAGATACTTGTAATTGCGTACCGGGTCCTCAGACAAGTGCCCCTGGATTCCGGCGCAGAAGGACTCCGTCCCCAGCTCCACAGCCTGGGGGTTGGCATCGCGCAAAAGCGCAAAGGGCAGCAGCTCCCGCCTGTGGCCCGGATGGTGAAAGTTGTTCTCCCGGTTGAGAAATTCCAGATAAAACAGCTGCTTTTCCCGGATCGTCAGTTCCTGCATGGGCATCGCCTCCCTGGTTGGATGCGATCATTTTATCACAGGCCCAAGGATTCTGCAATCGGCGTTTTCTTCCAGCGGAGGCATGGGGGTAGGCATCCAATTCTTTTGGTCCATTCACCGCAACGCACTTGTGTTTGCGCAAGTTTCGTGGTATAATTTCCCGGAACTCCACCGGAAGGGACGGTCTTGCCATGCCCTGGACACTCTTGTCATTTTTTGATCTCGTCGGCACCATTGCCTTTGCCATCTCCGGCGCCTTTGTGGCAATCCGCAACGATATGGATCTTTTCGGCGTCAACGCTTTGGCCGTCACCACCGCCTGCGGAGGCGGCATGATAAGGGATATGATCGTGGGTCAAATCCCGCCGATGATGTTCCGCAACCCCACCTATGTGCTGGCGGCGGCGGTGGTTGCCAACATTGTCTTCCTGCTGTCGTACCTGCACCGCCATATGCCCCGGAGGTTCGCCCCGGTCTACGATATGACCCTGTTCTGGTTCGACACGCTGGGCCTGGCCGCTTTTACCGTGGACGGCGTCATGGCGGGGGTCAATGCAGGATTTGCGGACAACGCCTTCCTGCTGGTGTTTCTGGGCTTCATGACCGGCGTGGGCGGCGGAACCGTCCGGGATATGATGGCAAACCGGATCCCCGATATCTTCGTCAAGCACATCTATGCCGTGGCCTCCATCGCAGGTGGCATTCTGATGGTCTTCCTGCTCCGGCACACGGACTCCCGGGAAATCGCCATGATCGGCGGCTTTCTGGTCATCCTGATCCTGCGGAATCTGGCCCGCCACTTCCGCTGGAATCTGCCGAAGGTCAAATAAAAACCAAATGCCGAAGGAACGAATGGCTCCTTCGGCATTTCTATATACTGTAATGTGCGGATCGGCCAGGCGCAGCGGAAAGGTAAATTGTAATTTGGCGGGGTGCGCCAAAGGCTCCCTCTGCGAGGGAGCTGGCCGCGAAGCGGACTGAAGGAGAGAGCG
>CALYTP010000019.1:0-23011 GCA_945486915.1 uncultured Clostridia bacterium
GGCTCTCCCTTTGGGAGAGCTGGCTGCCCCGAAAGGGGCAGTCTGAGAGGGTCCCACGTTCCAATAGGCGCTGCCCAACCATCCAACGGAGTACCCTCTCAGTCAGCCTGTTCGGCTGACAGCTCTCCCAAAGGGAGAGCCAAGGGCGCTGCCGCGCCAGTGCGATAATTTCCAATTTCCAGTCACAAAACCTCCACTGCAATGGCTTTGCAAATTAGTTCTGTACCTTGACAATTTTTGACCCGGTGATATAATTAGGTACAGAACAAATTATCTTTCATGGAGGATTCCGAAATGGAACAGGGAACCGAACAAGCCATCGATGAAAAGCTCTCCCGGTGTCTGCGGCGGTGCGGGCATGTGCTGTATCACCAATCCCACCACTCTCAGCAGGACGCGGTGCTGGCGCTGCTCCGGCAGGGGCCGCTGAACCAGAAGCAGATCCAGCAGCTGCTGTCCACCCGCCCCGGCTCCGTCAGCGAGCTGATTTCCAAGCTGGAGGCCAAGCAGCTGGTGGAGCGCCGCCGGGATGATGATGACCGCCGCCGGGTGGTGCTCTCCCTGACGGAAAAGGGGCAGGTCGCCGCCCTCATCCATAAAGAACGGGCTTCGGAGGATCTCTTTGCCGCTTTTTCCCCGGAGGAAAAGGAGCAGCTGGCCGGTCTGCTGGAAAAGCTGCTGGAAAGCTGGGGGCTGTGACATGAAATTCATCTGGTCGTACCTGAAAAAATTTGCCCGGGGCGCGGTTCTGGTGGTCTTGGTGAAGTTCCTGGGAACCCTGGTGGAGCTTCTGCTGCCCACGGTGCTGGAGCATCTCATCGACGACGTGGCCCCCACCAAAAGCATGGGCGCAGTCATTGGCTGGGGCTGCGTCATGCTGGCTCTGGCCTGGCTCTGCCGCTTCCTGAACATCACCGCCAACCGCCGCACCGTGAAGATCTCGGCGGATACCACCTTTGCCATCCGGAAGGATCTCTTCTTTCACTCCCTCCGGCTCTCCGGCAATCAGCTGGACGAATTCGGGCTGCCTTCCCTGACCTCCCGGATGACCTCGGACTCCTACAATGTCCAGAACTTCATCCGGGGTGTGCTGGCCATGGGCATCCGGTGTCCGGTGCTGCTCATCGGCGGCATCCTGGTGACCCTTGTGATGGACCGGGGGCTTGCCGCCATTCTCTGCGTCATCGCCCCCATTGTCATCGTCTGCATTGTGCTGGTCTCCCGGTGGGGCATCCCCCTCTATGACCGGGTGCAGCGGAGCCTGGACGGCGTGGTGCGCATCATGCGGGAGAACATCACCGGCATCCGGGTGGTGAAGGCCCTCTCCAAGGAGGCGCACGAGACAAAGCGGTTTGCCGCCTCCAACGAACAGTTGACCCACGATGAGGAAAAGGCCGGCATCATCATGGCCATGCCCGGCCCCATCATGACCTTCTTTCTGAATGTGGGTCTGACGCTGGTGGTAATCATCGGTGCCCGCCGGGTCAACAGCGGCGTCACCCAGCCGGGAATGATCCTTGCCTTCCTCACCTATTTCAACATGATCCTCATGGGCGCCATGGGCATCAACCGCATCTTCATGCTCATGTCCAAGGCCAACGCCTCCGCCTACCGCATTGCCGCAGTGGTGGAAAGAAACGAGGAGCTGGCTCCCATTCCGGAATCCCGGGCCGCGAAGGCCCCGGATGACAGCTTCATCCGCTTTGACCACGTCAGCTTCCGCTACGGTAGCGGCAGCACCCAGGCAGGAAGCGATGCCTTCGCAGGCTCCCATCGGCAGGCCAGCCTGACGGATATCGACTTTGCCATCCCAAAGGGCGGCAGCCTCGGCATCATCGGCGCCACCGGCAGCGGCAAAACCACCATCATCAACCTGCTGATGCGGTTCTACGATGCCACCGAGGGGCACATCTTCCTGGATGGCCGGGACATCCGCACCTATGACCAGGACACCCTCCACCGGAAATTCGGCACGGTGTTCCAGAACGACGTGATTTTCGCGGACACGCTGGAGGAAAACATCGTCTTCGGCCGCAGCATCTCCCAGGAACGGATGGAGCAGGCGGCAGCCGATGCCCATGCCGCCGGGTTTATTGCGGACACCGAAGGGCAGTACCGGCACGTTGCCGCCATCCGCGGCTCCGATTTCAGCGGCGGTCAGCGGCAGCGGCTGCTGATTACAAGGGCGCTGGCAGGCACACCCGAGATTCTGGTGCTGGACGACGCCTCCAGCGCCCTGGACTACCGGACGGATGCCAATCTGCGCAAAGCCATCCGGGAAAACTACGGCGGCTGCACCTGCATCGTCATCGCCCAGCGGGTCAGCTCCATCATGAATCTTGACGACATTCTTGTCCTGGACGAGGGCAGGATCATCGGCCACGGCAGCCACGCTCAGCTGATGGAAAGCTGCCCTGCCTACCGGGAGATTGCCCGGGTACAGATGGGAGGTGCCCTCTGAATGGCAAATCAGGTATTTACCGCCAAAAAGCCCAAGGACACCCGGGGCACCCTGCGGCGAATTCTCAGCTATCTGGCGTCCTATCGGTGGATCATTGCCGTGATCCTGCTGCTCAGCGTGGTCAGCAACGTACTGAGCCTGCTGGGCCCCAGCTTTGCAGGCTCCGCCATCAACGAAGCCTCGGCAGGCGCAGGCAAGGTCAATTTCGATCGTGTCTACTACTACGCCAAGCGGATGCTGCTGGTCTATGTGGCCTCCTCCCTGATGACCGTCAGCATCAACATCCTCATGACCTTCATCAGCAAGCGGATCGCCCGGAAAATGCGGCGGGATGTCTTCCAAAAGCTGATGAAGCTGCCCGTGGGCTTCTTTGACCGGAACCAGTCCGGCGACATCATCAGCCGGGTCTCCTATGACATCGACGTGGTCAGCTCCTGCATCGCCACGGATGTGACCCAGATCGTCACCAGCCTTGTTTCCGTGATGGGCGCGCTGATGATGATGGTGGTCATCTCCCCGGTGCTGTCGCTGGTGGTGCTCTTCACCATCCCCATGTCCATCCTCTATACGGTGTATATGCGCAGACTGGTGCAGCCCCGGTACACCCGCCGCTCCAAAAGCTACGGCGCCCTGAACGGCTTCGTGGAGGAAATGCTCAGCGGTCAGAAGACCATCCAGGCCTATGCCTACGCCGATTCTGTGGGTACCCGGTTTGACGGCGTGAACACCGAGGCCGCCACCGCCTACTACGAAGCGGAGTACTACGGCTGCACCATCGGCCCCACCATGAATTTCATCAACAACACCAGCCTCTCCCTCATTGCCATGTTCGGTTCCCTGTTGTACATGATGGAAGCGGTATCCCTGGGCAATATCTCCTCCTTTGTCCTCTACTCCCGGAAGTTCTCCGGCCCCATCAACGAGATTGCCAACGTCATCAACGAGCTGTTCTCCGCCCTGTCCGCCGCCGAGCGGGTCTTCCATCTGCTGGACGAGACCGAGGAGACGGAGGATATTCCCAACGCCGGGACGCTCACGGACGTGAACGGTCAGGTGGACCTGAACCATGTGAGCTTCGGCTATGAACCGGGGAAAACCATCCTCCACGATCTGAGCCTGTCCGCCGCCCCGGGCAAGCTGGTGGCCATCGTCGGCCCCACGGGGGCGGGCAAGACCACCATCATCAATCTGCTGATGCGGTTTTATGATGTGGACAAGGGTGAGATTCTGGTGGACGGTCAGGAAATCCGCAGCCTGAAGCGCTCCAGCCTGCGCAGCGCCTACGCCATGGTGCTGCAGGACACCTGGGTCTTCGGCGGCACCATCTTCGAAAACATCGCCTACGGCAAGGAGAACGCCACCCGGGAGGAAGTGGCGGCAGCGGCCAGGGCCGCCAGGATCCACCCCTTTATCATGCAGCTGCCCCAGGGCTACGACACCGTCATCAGCGAGGACGGCGGCAACATCTCCAAGGGGCAGAAGCAGCTGCTGACCATCGCCCGGGCCATGCTCTACGACGCAAAAATGCTGATTCTGGACGAGGCCACCTCCAACGTGGACACCGGCACCGAACGGGAGGTTCAGAAGGCCATGCGCCGTCTGATGACCGGCAAGACCTGCTTCGTCATCGCCCACCGGTTGTCCACCATCCAGAACGCCGACCTGATCCTGGTGGTGGATCACGGCGACGTGGTGGAAATGGGCACCCACGAAACGCTGATGGAGAAAAAAGGCTTCTACCATCAGCTCTACGCCGCACAGTTTGAGTAAGAACGGGCTCTGTCACCATATGAAAACTTGTGATTCAGCAAGACGCATTCCCTCCCAGCCACTGTAGCAGGTTATAACACGAAATCATTGTAATTGAACGCACTGGCGCTCCATAATATACCGGCCCGGTGCGGCATTGTCTGCGGTGACTTGCCGCAAAAGGCATTTTCTTCCTTTCGACAATTTCCGATTGCAAATCTCAGGGTGCAGCGGCTATTCTGTATGTTGGCGGACAAATCCCCATCACTGCGACAGTCTGCCAAAGCGCCGCCCCGGCTCTCCCCCGGGACGGCGCTTTCTTGGATATTACGGAACGGGAATCAGCAGCATCTGGCCGGGCTTCGGCTCCTCCTGGATGTTGTTGGCGCTGCGGATGGCCTCCACCGTGGAGCCGCAGGCCTTGGCGATCTCCCACAAGCCATCCGTACCCGCTCTGCGCAGGATCAACGACGGGCGCTGGGGGTCCGGCTCGGTCTGCGCCCCCGGCTCCAGCTCCGTGACCATGGGAATTCCCCTGCCGCCGGTGGCCGTCAGCAGCACCGGCAGCTCTGCCCGGGCTGTGGTGGTCTCCCCTCCGGCAAAAATCTGGGGCGTCTGGGGCGCCAGCGGAACTGCGCTCAGCGCGGCATCCTCTCCCATGGGCCAGGTCAGCTTTCCCTCCCAGCGGGCGGAGGCGGCGGCCAGATTTCCCTCCCCATCGTAGAAAAGGGCCTGGATGGTACCGGGAGCCTCCAGCGCCATGCCGCCCTCCTCCCGGTACTGTCTGGGAAAATCCGGCAGGAAGCTGACATCCGCCAGCTGGGAACCCGCCGCGATCTGGGCATCGGCACCGATGGTCTCCGTCCTGCGCTCCAGCAGAGCGGGCACCTCCAGCGTCTGCGTCTCCATCCGCAAATCTCTGCCCGGAGCATAGGCATCCTCCACGGTTTCCAGCACCTGCACATCATCCACCAGATACTGGGCCGCGATGCCGCATTTCACCGCCAAAAGCCCTGCCTCATTGGTCTCCGCCTCCAGATCGGTGACGCAGCAGTTCACATCCACCTTTGCCTCCGGGCTGAAGCTCCCCCGCAGCTCGGCAAACTGGGAAAAGGGAACGGGAAAATCCTGGGTGCTGACGCTGCCGTTCTCCCCCAGCCAGACGGCGTGGAGGTTGGCGTTGCCCCGGAAGGCGATTTTGTTGGCCAGCACCTTCTGCTCGGTGATCTCCGGGCGCAGGGTGTAATAGAGCAGCTTCTCCGGCCTGGTGCCGGGGTTCAGCTCCTCCTCCAGATTGAAGGGCTTCTCCCCCGCTTCCTTGGGCAGGCGGACGGGGTAGCGCTTTCTCAGCAGCTCCACATTTTCCGGATCCTGGCCCGGGGTGAACAGCGGCAGGCTTCTGGGCACCAGCGCCTCCGCCATCACCCCGATGCCGCCCCGGAGCATCAGCTTTCTGGGGGACACCGACCGGGCATCGGCAAATCTTGTCAGGGCGGTGATGCGGATGGCGCCCTCACCGCAGCTTTCCGGGAGCATCCACCGCATCTGAAAAGGCAGCCAGCCATCCAGAATTTGGGGGCTGCCGCCGCCCTCCGGGGTATAGAGCACCCACATCAGCATGCCGCCGCTGATGAGGATGCTGTCGCTGCGCCATTCCTTGCTGCGCAGGATCACCTGTCCCCAGGCGCACAGTACCTTCCCGATATCCGGCATTCCGTCCGGAAGCCGGAGCTCCTGGGTCTGCTCGGAGTTCTGGACTTCCCGCACCGCGCCGACAATACAGGCAATTTCCGTTTTTTGAAAAGCCATTTCCATTCGGAACACTCCTTCAACGTGGTTTCTGTGAAAGGATATGTTCCGTTCAACCGGCATATTCCAGGCAGCCCCCTGAAGTCATCTGCGGCTTGCCATGGAAAAGCCCAGACACACCAGCCCCAGCGCGCCCAGCCAGCACCAGATCCCGGAATCGATCCAGTGTCCCACCAGCATCCCCAGGGCGAAGCACAGCAGGCAGCAGCAGTGCATATCCCTTCTGCGGCACAAAACAATCACCTCGCATACAAAAAACTGCCGGGGAAATTCCCGGCAGCTTTTGCGACTTGTTTATTCTATTGTATGCAAGGACTGGAAAATCTTTCCCATTAACCGCCCAGATAGGCCTTGCGCACCTCGTCGGACTTGGCCAGCTCTGCGCCGGTGCCGGAGAGGGTGATGTTGCCGGTCTCCAGGACATAGGCGCGGTCGGCAATCTGCAGCGCCTTGCGGGCGTTCTGCTCCACCAGCAAAATGGTGGTGCCTGCCTTGTGCAGCTCCTTGATGATCTCAAAAATCTGATCCACCAGAATGGGAGCCAGACCCATGGAGGGCTCGTCCAGCATCATCAGCTTGGGATGGCTCATCAGCGCCCGGGACATGGCCAGCATCTGCTGCTCACCGCCGGAAAGGGTGCCTGCCACCTGCTTGCGGCGCTCCTTCAGCCGGGGGAAATAATTGAACACCATTTCCAGATCGGCAGGGTCTGCGGTCTTGCGGATGAAGGCGCCCATTTCCAGATTCTCCTGGACGGTCATCTGCAGGAAGATCCGCCGCCCCTCGGGGACGTGGGCCAGGCCCTTGGGCAGCAGCTTATAGGAATCGGTGTGGGTGATGTTCTCGTCGCAGAAGGTGATGGAGCCGCTGCGGGGGTGCATCAGGCCGGAGACGGTTTTCAGGATGGTGCTCTTGCCTGCGCCGTTGGCGCCGATCAGCGCCACGATCTCCCCCTCGTTGACCTCAAAGGAGACACCTTTGATGGCGTGGATGGCGCCATAGTACACATGGATATCGTCGATTTTCAGCAAACTCATTCCGCTTCCTCCTTGCCCAGGTAGGCTTCAATCACGGTGGGATTGTTTCGAATTTCTTCGGGGGTGCCCTTGGCAATCAGGCGGCCATAGTTGAGAACGGCGATGGTCTCGCAGACATTCATAACCAGGTTCATATCATGCTCAATGAGGAAGATGGCGATGTGGAAGGTGTCGCGAATTCTGCGGATCTGGTGCATCAGCTCGGTGGTCTCGCTGGGGTTCATACCGGCGGCGGGCTCGTCCAGCAGGATGATGGAGGGGTTGGTGGCCAGGGCACGGACGATCTCCAGACGGCGCTGGACGCCGTAGGGCAGGCTTCCGGCCTTCTGGTCGGCCAGGTCCGCCAGGCCCATGAAGTCCAGCAGCTCCATGGCCTTCTCATTGGCCTTCTTCTCTGCCGCAAAGTAGGTGGGCAGATGGAACAGACTGGAGATGAAATTGCACTTGATCTGATTGTGCATACCCACCTTGACATTGTCCAGGACGGTCATATCGGTGAACAGGCGGATATTCTGGAAGGTACGGGCGATGCCCAGCTTGGTGACCTTGTGGGTGGACATACCCTTGGTATCGATGCCGTTGATGAGCACGGAGCCCCGGGTGGGCTGGTAAACGCCGGTGAGCAGGTTGAAGATGGTGGTCTTACCGGCGCCGTTGGGGCCGATGAGGCCGCAGATCTCGGTGGGGCCCAGGGAGACATTGAAACTGTCCACGGCGGTCAGGCCGCCGAAGTCGATGCCCAGGTTGCGGACATCCAGCACCAGAGGCTTGCCGGCGTCCTGTTCCCGGTAGGTATTGAAGGTGGGAACCTGAACGGTATTCTTGGGATAATGATTGCTCATTGCACCTTCGCCTCCTTCTCTTTCTTGAAAACGCGATGAAGCTTATCCATCATCACGGAGGTCACTTCCTTGACCTTGGGCGACCAGGTGAACAGCATCACCAGGATCAGCACAACGGCGTAGATGATCATGCGGTAATCCGCCAGACCGCGCATGGCCTCCGGCAGGATGTACAGCGCCGTGGCGGAGATGACGGAGCCGAGGATATTGCCCATGCCGCCCAGCACCACGAAGACCAGAATGTTGATGGAGGTGTTGAAGTTGAACTTCGCCGCATCCAGGGAGGAGTAGTTCAGGCCGTACAGCGCGCCCGCCATGCCCGCCAGGAACGCGGAGACCACGAAGGCCTTCATGCGGAAGGCGGTGATGTTGATGCCCACGGACTCGGCGGCAATCCGGTTGTCCCGGACGGCCTTGATGGCCCGGCCTTCCTTGGAATTGATCAGGTTCAGCACCACAAACAGGGTGAACAGGATCAGGCAGAAGCCGGCGGTAAAGGTTGCCAGCTTCTTCACACCGGTGACGCCCATGGCGCCGCTGAGGATCCACTTGCCCTTGCCCACCAGCTTGGGCTTTGCGGTGGCGATGGCAAAGCGGAAGCCGGATTCATCGGAGCCGATATACATATTGCCGATGATATTCTTCATGATCTCGCCGAAGGCCAGGGTCACGATGGCCAGATAGTCGCCCCGCAGCCGCAGGACGGGAATGCCGATGAGGAAGCCCATGACACCTGCCAGCACGCCGCCGAAGACCATGGCCAGGATCAGGCGCAGGGTGGCGCTCTCCACGGTGCCCTTCAGCAAAGTGGCCAGCACAACGCCGGAGAAGGCGCCGATGCCCATGAAACCGGCATGGCCCAGGCTCAGCTCACCGCAGATGCCCACCAGCAGGTTCAAAGAAACAGCCAGCACGATGTAGCAGCAGACAGGCACCAGATAGCCGGTGACGGCGCTGCTGAGCTTGCCCTGAGTGGACAGAGTCTGCATGACGATGAAGGCAATGATCACCACAGCGTAGGTCAGCAGATTGGTGCGTTTTTCCTTATTCAACAGTGTCTTTTTCATAATTCTCACCTTACACCTTCTCCTGCACCTGCTTGCCCAGCAGTCCCGCGGGCTTCACAAGAAGGATGACGATCAGAACGCCGAAGACAATGGCGTCCGAAAACTGGGTGGACAGATAGGCCTTGGCAAAGGTCTCGATGATGCCCAGCAGAATGCCGCCCAGCATGGCGCCGGGGATGGAGCCGATGCCGCCGAAGACGGCTGCGGTGAAGGCACGGATGCCGGGCATGGAGCCGGTGGTGGGCTGCAGCACAGGGATGGAGGAGCACATCAGCACGCCTGCTATGGCTGCCAGAGCGGAGCCGATGGCGAAGGTGATGGAGATGGTCTTATTGACGTTGATGCCCATGAGCTGCGCTGCGTCCCGGTCCTCGGAGACGGCGCGCATGGACTTGCCGATGCGGGTGCTGCCGGTGAACCAGGTCAGACCCACCATGATGACCACAGAGACCAGAACCGTCACCACCACTTCGCCGGTGATGGTGAGGGAGCCGAACAGGTGGAAGGGCTTGATGGCGGAAACCACGCTGGTGAAGCTCTTGGGGTTGGAGCTCCAGATCAGCTGGGCCGCGTTCTGCAGGAAATAGCTGACGCCGATGGCCGTGATCAGGACAGCCAGGCTGGGGGTTCCTCGCAGGGGCTTATAGGCCAGGCCCTCGATGGTGATGCCCAGAATGGTGCACACCACCATGGAAACAAGAACGCTGACCAGTGCAGGCATTCCCAGATAGTTGGTTACGCAGTAGGAAATGTACGCGCCTACCATGATAACATCGCCGTGGGCAAAGTTCAGCATTTTCGCAATGCCGTAGACCATGGTATAGCCCAGTGCGATGATCGCGTAGACGGAGCCGATACTCAGGCCGTTGATGATGTACTGGAGTATGTTCATATCTCTTTTCTCCTTTCAACAGTTGATAACAGGAATCGCTCCGCGAGCCCTCTTATCAACCGCTGATTCACTTTATCGGGAAAAAGGGGAGGTGGCGGCCTCCCCTTTTTCATTCGTTATGCTGGTGAATTACTCCACGGAAACGTACTTGCCGTCCTTGATCTCGACAACAGAGCCGGACTTGGAGACAAAGCCGTCAGCGTCCCAGGTCATGCCAGAGCCGGTGATGCCGTCGTAGGTCATGGTGGTGAACTGCTCGATCATGGCCTCGCAGATCTCCTCGTTGGATTCATTACCGGTCAGGCCGGCAGCGGTGGCAGCCTGGTACATAGCCCAGATGACATCGTAAGCGTCGGCAGCAAACTGGTTGGGAGTCTCGCCGTACTTCTCAACGTACTTGGCAACGAAAGCAGCGGTGCGCTCGTCGGAGGAGTCGGCAGCGAAGGGAGTCAGCATGTGCAGGCCTTCGGCCAGGGAGGTGTCGAAGCCTTCCACGTCCAGGATGCCGTCCATGCCGTCAACGCCGAAGAACACGGGAGCATAGCCGATCTGGTTGGCGTAGGACAGGATGGTGGAAGCCTCGGTGTAGTAGATGGGCAGGAAGACCAGGTCAGCGCCGGCTTCCTTGCACTTGGTGACCTGGGTGGTCAGGTCAGCCTTGGTATCGGAGGTGAATGCCTCGGAGCAGACGATCTCCAGGCCCAGGGTCTCAGCCTCTTCGGTGAAGCTGTCCAGGATGCCGGTGGAGTAGACGTCGGAGGAGTCGTAGATGATACCGACCTTGGTGCCCAGGCCTTTTTCAGTGATGACGCCGGCAGAGATGGAACCCTGTGCGGGGTCGATGAAGCAGATCTGGAAGACGTTATCGCCGGTGTAGGCAACGTCCATGGCGGAAGCAGAGGGAGTGACCATGAAGATGCGGTCTTCGGCAGCCTCGGGACCAACAGCCAGGCAGGGCTTGGTGGTGGTGGTGCCGCACATCATCTGCATGCCCCAGTCCTTCAGAACATTGTAAGCGGAGACAGCCTTCTCGGCGTCGTGCTCGTCATCCTGGCAGTTCAGCTCGAACTGCAGGCCGCCCAGAGCATTGACCTCGTCAACAGCGATCTGTGCAGCGTTGGCAACAGCATTGCCGTAAACGGCAGCGCCGCCGGTCAGGGGGCCGGACATACCGATCTTAATGGTGCCAGCCTCGGCGGAGGCGCAGACACCGAACATGGAGGCGATCATGGCAACGGCCATAACCAGTGCGAAAAGCTTTTTCATTTTTCATTTCTCCTTTTGATGATAAACTTGCTGGGATTGCTATAAAAAACCGGCCACAGTCCTGAAAAACCGTGACCGTTTCTTCATACAAAAGAAAACCCGGTCACACTGCGCACAAACGTACTCCTACATCCAGCAGGCTCACAATGCAAATGGACACTACCAGAATGACGGCAGTGTCCATTGGGTGGCAAATTCGGGCAGAGGAAGCAGCCGCAGTGGCAGTACTGCAGCAGGAACCAGACTTGAAGCCGAAAGCATGGATCGAAGTCATGTTCATTTACCTCCCCTTGAATTTGTGGATATTGTATCTCATACGAGGACATTTGTCAACGGTTCAAATACTACCATAATCCGAAGCGTTTTCAGAATTTTTTTGTCTGTTCTGCACAATAGATTCACCCGGCTGATGTAACGGAAAATTCCGTTCCTCCCCAGCCGGGCTGTCATACCGGAAAATTGTAATCTGGCGGGGCGAATTACTACCCCGCCACGTGGGATAACTGCGTGCTTGGTTGAATGGTTCATTGTCCAGCATTGTACGAATTCGCCCAACAAAGTACTTACTTGGGAAGCTCCCCCGCGCGGGAGGATACTATCCTCCCCTACAATGGTTGGGCAAATGTTTTCACCAAATTACAATTTATGGAAGTTGCACCCCACCATATTGGGTACAACGCTTAATATCCGGCGTCGATGACCGCTTTGCATTCCTGGAGCACCGTCGCCATGACGGGGACACAGTTGGCCGCGCCGTAGCCGCTGTTTTCGATGACGCAGATGAACGCCAGAGGATACCTGGCATCGGTGGTGAAGCCGGAGAACATGGCGTTGGGCTGCTGGCCCCCGGAGAGCTGGGCGGTGCCGGATTTGGCGCAGACCGTCAGGCCGGGGAATTTCCAGCTGCCGTAGGTCACCTCCACGTTGTTGCGCATATAATCGCGCATGGTGTGTGCCAGCTGCTCGCTCATGACCCGGTCGGAGGTAATGGTCTGGGCACGGTAGGTCACCTCCCCGTCGGTATACACCTCTGCCACAATGTACGGCAGCGCAGCCTTGCCCCCGCCTGCGATCTGGCCCATGAAGGTCATGAAGCGGCAGGGGTTGATGAGGTCGCTGTGCTGGCCGATGCAGCTCCAGGCAAAGGAGGTGGCGCCGGTATCGGCAATGTCATAGTTGCCCTTTGCAGTGGTGACGCCGTCGAAGGACAGCGGCTGGGTGATCTGGAACTGATCCACATATTTGCGCATGTTCTTCCTGCCCACCAGCTCCGCCACCTGGGCGAAGGCGCAGTTGCAGGAGTGGGCCAGCGCCTGCCGCAGCGTCACGGTACCGTGGGCGCTCTCGCAGGTGACGGCCTCCGTACCGTAGGCATAGCGTCCGGTGCAGGTGAAATATTTGGTTTCAATACCCGGTACGCAGTCCAGCGCCGCCGCGCAGGTGACCACCTTATAGATGGAGCCGGGGGTATAGGAGGACTGGAGGAACCGGTTGAGGTACACGCCGTCATAGGCGCCCGTGGTGTCCTGGCTGAAATCCGGCACATTGTCCGGGTCATAGGTGGGGGAGGTCACGGCGCAGAGGATCTCACCGGTTTTGTAATTGTAGACCGCCACCGTTCCCTTGCGCCCGTTCAGGGCGTTCAGCGCCGCGTTCTGCACCCGGGCGGAGAGGGTCAGCGTCTCGGTTCCGCCGGTGCCGGTATAATTGTACACGCCGTCCACCAGGTCGTAGCCCGCCAGGTCGGCGGCATAGGTGGACACGGCCCCGGCGCGGATGAAGCCCTGCCGGTCACCCAGCCAGTGGAGGGTGGAGCGGCGGGTGGTGGCATCGGAGGAATACTTCCTCTGATACTCCAGATCCAGCAGCACATTCCCCGCCCGGTCCACCACGGTGCCGCAGCCCAGGTTGCCGTTGTTATAGACATGGGGCGAGCCGGAGGACATGACCCAGGTGGGTGCCATGGTGATGTACTGGAACAGGAACACGCCCATACCGCCCACCAGGATCACCAGGAACAGTCCCATGAGCCAGGTTCGTTTGGTAACTCGATTCATTTCTTCTTTTTCGCCTTTCTGCGCAGCTTCACGGCAAAGCTGGCGTTCTGCCGGGTGTCCGCCGCCTTGACAAAGGCCAGCAGGCCCCAGGCCCCGATCATGCTGGTGCCGCCGTTGGAGACGAAGGGGAAGGTCACGCCGGTGAAGGGCAGGATATCCACCGTGCCCAGACAGTTGAGGATGGTCTGGATCAGCAGAATGCCCGCTGCAGTGCAGGCGCCGATGCTGTAAAAGCTGCTGCGGGCCACCCGGGCGGTGCGGATGGAGAAGAAGCCCAGCGCTGCAATGCATGCCACCGCCATCAGCGCCAGCAGCAGCCCCCACTCCTCGGAAATGGTGGCAAAGACGATATCCGAATCCGCTGCAAAGACCTTCTGCAGCCAGCCCTTGCCGGGGCCCATGCCAAACAGGCCGCCGGAGGCGATGCACATCAGCGCCTGGGTCTGCTGATAGCCCTTGCCGAAGGGGTCCTCCCAGATATGCCGCCAGGTGGCAAAGCGCTGCAGGGCATGGGGCGCGATCCGCAGGGCCATCATGCCGGCAATGCCCAGAGCCGTGATGGCCAGGGCAACGGTGCCCATGCTGCCGGAACGCAGGTAGGCAATAATCAGGAAGGCGCAGAAGAAAATCAGGGCGGTGCCGAAGTCATTCATCAGGGCCAGGCAGCCGCAGATCACCACGGAATAGGCAATGAAGACCCAGAGGTTCCGCTTGCTCATGATCCGGTCCATGGTGGAAGCGCCCGCAAAGACGAAGCAGACCTTGCTCAGCTCCGACGGCTGCAGGGACACGCCGCCGATGACGATCCAGTTTTTGGCGCCGTAGTACTCCCTGCCGAAGAGCAGGGTCAGCACCAGAAAACCCAGTCCTGCCGCCACCGCCAGATACCGGAACCGTTTTGCCCGCTCCAGATCCCGCAGCGACCATCCCACCAGCAGGAAGGTGAACACACCCAGCAGGATGGCGATCAGCTGCTTGACGGCCTCCTCCGGGCAGACCGTGGCAATGGCCGCCATGCACAGCGAGCAGAGGAAAAACGCGATGGTCTCCACCTCAAAGGAGCTGCGCTGGATGACGAGATAGAAAATGTACAGCAGCCACTGGGCCGCAATGATGCCGAAAAAGCCCTCCATGACCAGCACCGACTCCTCCACCGCATTGTGGACGGCAAAGCCCATGATGGCAAGGAGCTGAAACACCGTCAGGATCATCAGGTTGATGAAGCCCGCGCCCACGCCGGAGGCCTTGGTGCGCAGCTCGGTCTGCAGCCGCTCCTGCTGGGCGGTGATGATCTGCAGCTGCAGATCCACGCCGCCGATGGTGATGGTGTCGCCGTTGCGCAGGGCGCAGATGGTGATTTTCTTTCCGTTGACGAAGGTGCCGTCCTTGGAATTGGCATCGGTGACAGTCCAGCTTCCGTCGTCATACCGGGTCAGAACGGCATGGTTTCTGGACACGGTGGACAGGCTGATGGACACATCACAGCTTTTGCTCCGGCCGATCACATTCTCCCAGTGGGTCACGGGCACCCGGTCTCCCCCGGGCATCACCAGCCACGCCCAGATCTCCGGCTCCCGCTTGAAGGTCAGCAGCGGCAGCGCGCACCGCAGCAGCAGAAGAAACGCCAGCAGCGGACAGGCATGGCGCACCAGAGAGATATAAAAATCCACATATTCCTGAGAAATCTGCCCGAACAGTTCCGGCAGCGCCATCAGGAATGCTTCGAAGCGTTCGACAAAGAGAGTCAACGGTATCCTCCTTTCCAACCCTATGCGCAGTGGGTATGAAATTTATGTGCTAAGAATGACACATTTCCGGTGCCATGTCAAATGAATTCTTTATTAAGATATTGGCTTTGCGCAGCATTTCGGCAAATTGTAATTTGGCGAGCAATGGTGCACGGAGCTGGTATGTTACGGAGCGAAGCGACCTTGGCTCTCCCTTTGGGAGAGCTGGCTGCCCCGTAAGGGGCAGACTGAGAGGGTCCCACGTTCCAATGCACGCTCCCAATCATCAAACGGAGTACCCTCTCAGTCAGCCTGTTCGGCTGACTGCTCTCCCAAAGGGAGAGCCAAGGGCGCTACCGCGCCAGTGCGGTAAATTACAATTTACCGGTTCTCCAGCTGTCTGAGCAATGCGATCTCTTTTGCGTAGCCGTCCAGCTCGTTGGGGGTTTCCAGGATCATGGGCAGCCCCTTCAGGGCCGGATGGTTGACAATGCTCCGGAAGGTTTCCACGCCCAGGCTGCCGTCGCCGATGCACTCGTGGCGGTCCTTGTGGCTGTGGAAGGGATTCTTGGAGTCGTTGAGGTGCAGCGCCTTCAGCCGGTTCAGGCCGATGACCCGGTCAAACTCCGCCAGCACACCGTCCAGATCGCCCACAATGTCGTAGCCGCCGTCGTAGACATGGCAGCTGTCCAGGCAGACGCCCACCTTGTCCGAGCCAACGGCATCCAGAATGGCCTTCAGCTCCTCGAACCGTCCGCCCACCTCGCTGCCCTTGCCGGCCATGGTTTCCAGCAGTACGGTGACGGGGTAGTCCGGCTCCAGCGCCCGGCGCAGGGCAGCGGAAATGTAGTCCACCGCCGCCTCCAGCCCCTGACCCACATGGCTGCCCGGATGGAAATTATAGAAATTTCCCGGAACCGCCGCCATCCGGCGCAGATCGTCCAGCAGCACATCCGCCGCGAAGCCCCTGGCCTCGGCATCGGCGGTGCACAGGTTCATGGTATAGGCGCCGTGGGCAACCAGGGGGCCAAACCGGTTCTCCTGCAGCAGCGCCACCGCCCTGGCGGCGTCCTTGGGGTCCTCCTTCTTCGCCTTGCTGCCCCGGGGATTCCGGGTGAAAAACGCAAAGGTATTGGCGCCGATGGAAGTCGCCGTCTCCACCATTGCCGCGTAGCCCGCCGAAGCGGAAAGATGACAGCCAAGATACAGCATAATTTTGTCCTCCTGAGAATGTTTTTTCGTCATGCTATCACATTTCCGGAAAAAAATCAATTTTTTCATTTTCATTTGTCCCGGCCTGTGATAGAATAGTCCAAAATAACGCCCTGATTACAGGCGCCAGATCACCCGGGAGGTCATCGTCATGGCAAAATCCGAAAATCAGAAAATCAAAATCCTCTTTATCCTGGATTACCTGCAAAAAAACTCCCACCAGGATCACCCGGTGAGAGCTTCGGAACTGATGGAAATGCTGGAGCGGCACAACATTCTCTGCGACCGGAAGACCATCTACTCGGACATCTCGGTGCTGCAGGACTTCGGAATCGACATTCTCCGGGTCACCGGGCGCAACGGCGGCTACTACATCGCCTCCCGGAACTTCCAGCTGCCGGAATTGAAGCTGCTCATCGACGCCGTCCAGTCCAGCCGCTTTCTCACGGAGAAGAAGTCCCGGGAGCTCATCGAAAAGCTCTGCGCCCAGTGCAACGAGCAGGACGCCCGGCTGGTGCGGCGGGATGTGTACGTCTCCGGCCGGGTCAAGAGCATGAATGAGACCATCTATTATAATGTGGACGCCATTCAGGAGGCCATCGCCCAGAACCTGCAGATCGGGTTCCGCTACTTCGACTGGGGCATCGACGGCAAGCGGGTCTACCGGCAGAAATCCTACACCGCCAGCCCCTACGGCCTCTGCCAGGACAACGAAAACTGCTATCTTCTGGCCCTCTCTCCCCGGCACGGCATCACCAGCTACCGGGTGGACCGCATGAGCGACATCACCCTCACCGGCGAAAAGCGGGTGCCCTGCCCGGAGCTGACGGGCAAGAAACTGACAGACTATGCCAACCGCCTGTTCGGCATGTATTCCGGCGACACTGTGGCGGTGAAGCTGCGGTTCCATCGGGATCTTTCCAACGTGGTCATCGACCGCTTCGGCAAGGACACCATGCTGATCCCCGACGGGGATGACCACTTTGTCTTCACCGTTCAGGTGGCCGTGTCTCCCCTGTTCCTCAGCTGGGTCATCGGCTTCGGCAGCAAAGCACAGATCCTCTACCCCCAGAGCGTCATCGACGAATGCAGGGCGCTCTGCAAGGAGGTTCTCGGTCAGTACGAATAAAGCCGGTCACACCAGGTCAAAGGTGCGGAACACCTCGCTCCAGACGATCTGGCAGTCGGTGACGTCCGCGTCCTGGAGCACCGTCAGGCAGTAGTGATAGTCCCCATCGTCCAGGATCACTCCCCGGCCCAGGCGCTCCCCCGGCTCCCCTGCCGTGGCCCAGGCGAATTCCCAGCGGTCCACATCTCCGGTCTGGGTTTGCAGCATGGTCACCCGCTCCCGGTCAAAGCCGGTCAGCTCCTCCACCGTGGCGCCCAAATCCCCGGAGGACAATGTCTGGACGCAGATCTCATAGCTGTCGCCAAAGTAGATCCGTCCGGTATCGCTCTCCATGGCGCAGGCCAGCGCCTCCCCGGGAAGCTCCAGGGCAATCTCCCTGGGCTTTGCCGCCACCGGGATTTCCCATTCGTCCGAAACCGTCTCCACCATGGTCTGTGTCGTGCCGCAGCCGCTGAGCAGCAGCACCGCCAGAAGTACAACCGCATATTTTTTCAAAATAACCCCTCCCGAAAGGAAAATCCATTATGAAACTGGTTCTGATCTGCCTGCTGCTAATCAATGCGGCGGGACTGCTGGTTATGCTTGCCGACAAGGAAAAAGCCCGGAAAAATCTCTGGCGCATCCCCGAAGCCACCCTGCTCACCGTGGCAGCCCTGGGCGGCAGCATCGGTGTGCTTGCCGGGATGTACCTGTTTCACCACAAGACCAGAAAACCGAGATTCTTCATCGGCGTTCCGCTGATCCTGACCGTACAGCTCATCGCCGTCCTGCTCCTATGGGAGAAATTCCCCGCCGTGCTCCCGCTGGGGTGAATCCCTGCACAATTCGGGTAATGCATACAAAGACCTCCCCATGGTTTTGCCATGGGGAGGTTTGCTGTTTGGGAGTTATTCAGCCTTCTTCTTTTTCTTGGCGGCAACACCGCTCCAGGCGTGCATCACCAGCGCCAAAGCGATGACGCCGTAGGAGATGAACACCCGGAAGTATTCGCCGATGGCTGCGTCGCCGAACAGGTTCTTACCTGCGGAGGGAGCCACGATGAACAGCAGATGGAACAGGATACAGCCGAGAATTGCCTGGGCATTGGTGGCCTTCCGGATGGAAGCGCCGCCAACCAGGATGGCCGCGCCGGCGTACAGACCCACCTGCTCATGGGCGCCATAGGTCTGGAAGGAGCCCATGTTCTGCACGAAGATCAGCTGGCCCCAGCCTGCCAGCACCGTGGAGATCATGATGGCGATGATACGCACCTTATCCACATTGATGCCGGAGACGTTGGCCACGGTTCGGCTCTGACCCACCGCACGGAACTGCTGGCCCAATCTGGTCTTCATCAGGGCGTTGTTGAACAGGCACAGCAGACCCACCAGGCCGAAGGTGACCATGGGCACCTGAACCATGGCAAACAGGTTGGAAACCGCGGGAATCTGGTAAACCAGGCACGCAGCCGCGCAAATGACCAGAGCACGGATCAGCGCGGTCTTATCGGACTTCTTTCTCAGGAAGCTGATGATGGCCACCACGACATACAGGGCGCAGAAGATATACAGTCCGGTGCCGAAGTCCACCCGCCACAGGCCGTCCAGCGCATACTTGAACCCCCGCTCGGTGGACAGGTCGATGGTGTTGGCAACGCCGGTGGAGCCCTTGATGACCAGGCCCGGCGCATTCAGCGGGATCAGGTTGCCGAAGATGAACAGGAACAGCAGCTGATACAGTCCGTTGGCGAAGTAGCCCAGGATCAGACCGCCGATCATCTCCTGGCCCTTCATCTTGTTCAGCAGATTACCGATGAGGTAGCCGAAGAACGCGGCGATGGGGACGGTCATCAGCATGGCCACCACGAAACCGCCCAGACCGGAAATGCCCCATTCGATGACCCACAGGGCGGAAATCTGAGCTGCCATGGCGCCGATGGTGATGGCGAAGTTAATGCCCATGCCCGCCACGATGGGCAGGATCAGCGCCAGCACGATGAAGGCATTCCGGCTCAGACGGCCGAAGAGCTCATACATCACATAGGGAACCGTGAGACCGGAGAAGTACAGGCAGACAATGCACAGCACGATGAACATGACGGTGACGGAATTGGCCCGCAGCACCGCTTTCACATCAATTTTTTTACGAAGATCATGCACGGGAATCACCTCCGGACTTGGTCAGGGCATACAGGATGATGCCGTTGGAAATCAGAATGCGCAGGGTTTCGGAGAAGGTGGAGCCGGGAACCAGCATATTGGCCACAGGCATACCCAGTGTCAGAACGCCCTGGAACAGGAAGGTGCCGATGATCACATGGCTGATCTTGCAGCGGGAGGTGGAGGCGCCGCCGATGAGGATGGCGGAAGCGGCCACGAAGCCCATCTGCCGGGGGGTGGTGTACAGCTGCATGAAGCCGTAGCTCTGGGAGTAGACCAGGATGCCCACGGCACCCAGCACGGTGGACAGGGTGGTGCCGATGATACGCATCTTATCCACATTGATACCGGCAGCCTCGGCGAACCGGGGATTGTTGCCCACAGCCTGCATGGCGATGCCGGTTTTGCTCCGGGAGAACAGCCACACCAGCCAGCAGCACAGGGCCATGAACAGCAGCAGACCCGTGGGGACGAAGAAGTCGCCGATACTGAAGGACAGGAAGTTATTCAGGATCTGTTTGAAGTTGGAGCCGTCCAGGCCGATGGTATTTCTCAGGCCGGTGCCCAGGGGCCAGCGCAGCTTCAGGGATTTGAAGGGCAGAACCAGCCAGGCAATGCACATCAGCGAGACAATGGAGAAGCCCACATAGGTGGTGACGGACATCTCCTCGCCCTTCAGCCGGTTCAGCAGCTGAGCGTACAGGTAGCCGCAGGCGGCGGCAATGATGCAGCCCACGGCGATGGCGAACA
This sequence comes from uncultured Clostridia bacterium, assembly GCA_945486915.1. Classification (GTDB taxonomy): domain Bacteria; phylum Bacillota; class Clostridia; order Oscillospirales; family Oscillospiraceae; genus Faecousia. Next base: position 20,137 of record CALYTP010000019.1, read on the forward strand.
GGAAGCCCCACCAGCCGGGGATGCCCCACTCGATGGTGACCAGGCCGCCGATGAGGCCGGCAACCAGACCGATGGGCAGGCCCAGGTTCAGGCTGATGCCGCACTGGATGCCGGGCACCATGGCCAGCACCATGATGGAGTTCATGCCCATACGGACAATGGAGTTGCTGAGCAGGGTGGCCAGGGACAGGTCGTACCACAGGCACATGAAGCACAGCAGGATAAAGAACACACCGATGATGACTCTGGGGATGCCCAGCTTCGCCACCAGCAGTTCAAAGAATGCCACCAGACCCGCAGCCACCAGCACCGCCAGACCTGCATAGATCAGGTCGTCGGCATGGCGGATCAGGAATCCGGAGGCGCCGGTCCTGGCGCCGCTCTGGGCAGCATAACGGTCATACTGGACATCAAAGGTATCGCCGGGCTGATAGATGATGGCCTCCATGGTTCCCCGCAGGGAGCCGACGGCATCGTCATCCAGCACGGGGTACAGGGCCTTCAGTGCCTCGCCCACATTGGTAAAGGCAGCATCCGCAGCAGCCTCCGCCTCCAGCATTTCGGCGCTGGCTTCGAAGCCGCTCATATCCACCTGTACCTCTTCGCTCTCGGGGACTTCCTTGCCCTCGGCAAGCAGCGCCTCGCGCTCGGCTTCCATCCTGGCCTTGGCTTCCTCATAGTGGGCATCGATGTAGGCCTGCTTTGCCGTCTCCTCCAGTTCACCGGAGATGCTCAGCAGACGATTGTACTCGGAAACGGCGGCCAGCAGTTCCGGGGTGGCTTCCGCGCCCTGGGTAAACTCGGCGTCCGCGTATTCGGCCCGGACTCGCTCCTCGGCCTCGGCAACGGCTGCGCGGATCTCCGCCATACCGCCGCCGGCTGCCTTGGCATCCGACTGGGCCTGCTTCTTGGCAATGGCCACATAGCTTTCCACAATGCCGTCACCGGCTGCATTCATCAGTGCCTTTGCCCGCAGGTCATTGAGCAGGCTGATTCCCGCGTCGGCGCTCTTTCTGGGCATGTTGACGCCGCCCACCACCATCAGCACGATTCCGGCCAGGCAGAGCACAAGGGCAATGGCTCTTCTCAACGTATTCTTCGTCATTGCGCTCAACCTTCTTTCTTATGTTCGGAGGGTTTGATGCCGGACATGGCAAGGCCGAAGTCGGCATCGCTGGCGTCCGGCGGCAGGATATCCACCAGCTTGCCCTCGGAGACGATGGCGATCCGGTCGGAAATGCTGCGCAGCTCCTGCAGCTCGGAGGAGACGATGACCACGGTCATGCCCTTCTCCCGGTTCAGCTTCACGATGGTCTCCAGCACCAGCTTCTTGGCACCGATGTCAATGCCGCGGGTGGGCTCGGAGACAAAGAGGAATTTTGGGTTCATACACAGGGCTCTGGCGATGCAGACCTTCTGCTGGTTGCCGCCGGACAGGGTGCCGGAGGCCTGGGTGGGGCCGAAGCAGCGGATGTCCAGCTCCCGGATCATCTCGTTGGCTGTATTGCGGACGGCCCTGGTATCCTTCAGGGTGAAGGGGCCGATCTTCCTCAGGTAGTCGCCCCGAACCTGCATGGCATTGAAGACGATGTTGTCCTCAATGGACTGATCCAGCAGCAGGCCCACGCCCTTCCGGTCCTCGGAGACCATGGCCATGCCTGCGTGCAGAGCGGCGGTGGTATCGCCGGTTTTCAGCTTTTCGCCGAAGAACTCCACGGAGCCGTCAGTTTCGTACAGACCCATGACGCCGTTGGGGATACCCAGCTTGCCCTGGCCTGCCAGACCGCCGATGCCGAAAATTTCGCCTTCGTAGACGTCCAGGTCGATGCCGCGAACCATCTCGCCGGGCATTTCCACCTGCAGATTCTCAAGACGCAGGGCCACCTTGTCGCTGTGGCTCTTTCTGGGCTGGGCATCCACCATGCTCTCGCCCTTGCGGCCGATCATCAGCTCCGCCAGCTCCACGATGGAGGTATCCTTCGCGGCGCGGGTGGCCACCAGCTTACCGTCCCGGAGAATGGTGATGTGGTTGGAGGCCGCCATGACCTCCTCCAGACGGTGGGTGATGAAAATGATGGCAATACCGCTGGCGGCAATCTGCTTCATAACGGACACCAGCTGGGCAGCCTCAGACTCGGTGAGCACAGCGGTGGGCTCATCGAACACCAGCAGCTTCATGCCGGTCTTATCGATTTCCCGGGCGATCTCCACGAACTGCATGTAGCCCACGGGCAGGCCGTTGACCATGGTGAATTCATCGATGCCCATGCCCACGCTGTCCAGCGCCTTTCTGGCGTCTGCGGACATGGCATCCATATCCATGGTCTCCAGGTTCTTGCCCATCATCCTGCTGACAGGGTTGGGCCGGGTGATTTCCCGGTTCAGCTTGATGTTTTCGGCGATGGTAAAGCCGGGTAGCAGCATGAACTCCTGATGCACCATGCCGATGCCCTTGTGCATGGCATCGAAGGGCGACTGGATATTCACCTTTTCACCGTCCAGCAGCACTTCGCCCTCAAAGCCGCCGGTATTGTGGATCACAGGCATACCGAACAGCGTGTTCATCAGGGTGGACTTGCCGGCACCGTTCTCACCGAGAAGGGCGTGGATTTCGCCCGGTCTGACTGAAAGGGAGACATCACTCAAGACGGTGTTACTGCCGTAGTTCTTGGTGATGTGCTTCATTTCCAAAACGAACTCGTTTTGCATTCCTTCCGTTCCTCCTATTTCTAATATTCCATGCAAAACGCCGCTGTACGGCATCTTGCATCGAACATCACGAAATGTGCTTATCGGTTTCACTCAACAAACAACCAAATAGTAATTTGGCGGTGTCGTTTCTTCGGAGCGAAGCGACCTTGGCTCTCCCTATGGG
>CALYTP010000020.1:0-22988 GCA_945486915.1 uncultured Clostridia bacterium
AGAAACGACGCCGCCAAATTACAATTTGCCGAAATGCTGAGTCAAACCGATATGCCCATTACAATATACCGTCCTGAAAGAAACAGAAACCTGCCGGCCTCGTTGGAAGCCGGCAGGATTTTTTTACAGCATTTTCAGAATGCTTGCCTTGGGGACGGCGCCGATGGACTGGTTGACGATCTTACCGTTTTTGATGACCAGCAGGGTGGGAATGCTGCTGATGCCGTATCTGGCAGCCAGCTGCGGCTCCTGATCCACATCCACCTTGCACACCTTCACATCCGGGCGCTCATCGGCGATTTCCTCCAGAATGGGGGCGACCATCCGGCAGGGGCCGCACCAGGTGGCCCAGAAATCCAGAAGGACGGTTTTGCTGCTGTCCAGAACCACGGCCTGGAAGTCCTGACTTGTTACATGCAGTACAGACATGGTTTCTATCTCCTTTCACGGGTACATTGTTTGCATACTCTTCCTATATGATAACCGGAAAAAGGCGCCAATGTCAAGTGCTTCGCGAAAAATAGCCCCTGCGGAGAAACTTAAGCAAGCCTTAATTTCCCATCCGTTGATTTTTCCGGGGGAATGCGGTATGATATCGCCGTACTGAAAAGAATTGGAGGAAACGGTATGAAACGATGTGCCGCTTTGTTATTGCTTGCCTGTCTGGTATTTTCCCTGACAGCCTGTTCCGGGAAGGAAAACCCGGTGTATGTACAGTCCGTATCGGAGCTGTCCCAGCTGGGTGGCATCGCCCCCACGGACCGGTTCAATGGGCTTGTGGTCTCCGAGAGTGTCACGGAAGTCAAAAAAGATGAAGATAAGAATGTGGAGGAGCTCTTCGTGCAGGAGGGGCAGGAGGTTCAGGAGGGGCAGAAGCTCTTCGCCTATGATACCGAGCAGCTGACCCTGACACTGGAAAAACAGCGGCTGGAGCTGGAGCAGCTGGAAGCCTCCATTGTCAATTACGGCGACCAGATCGCGCAATTGGAAAAGGATCGGGAGCGGGCAAACAGTGCGGACAAGCTCAAGTACACCCTGCAGATCCAAACCAATCAGATCGATCTGAAGGAAGCCGAGCTGAAGCTGAAGACCAAGCAGTCCGAGGTGAAAAAGTCCGAGCATCTGCTGGACAATGCTGTGGTGTCCTCCCCGGTGACAGGCCGCGTGACCGCCATCAGCGAAAGCGGCACCGACGACCGGGGCAATCCGCTGCCCTACATCACCATCCAGAAGACCGGCTCCTACCGGGTCAAGGGCGTGCTCAATGAATTGCAGCGCGGCTCCATCATGGAGGGCGACCGGATTCTGCTGACCTCCCGCCTGGATGAAAACGAGACCTGGACCGGAACCGTCAGTCTGGTGGACTACGATAACCCCGTTCAGGGAAGCAACAGTATGTACATGGAATCCGACGAGATGGGCAATTCCAGCCGGTATCCGTTCTATGTGGAGCTGGACAGCAGCGACGGAATGCTGCTGGGTCAGCATCTTTACATGGCCGTGACGGCAGCCCAGGAGCCTGCCACATTGGAAGGAATCGCCATCGGCAGCGCCTTCGTCTGCTATGACGAGGACGGCACTGCCTATGTCTGGGCGGACAACGGCCAGGGCAAGCTGGAAAAGCGGACGGTGGAGCTGGGGATGTATGATCCCATGACCGATACCCAGGAGATTCTGGATGGTCTGACCGACAGCGATTTCGTGGCCTTCCCCAGCGAGCTGTGCCAGGAGGGCGCGCCCACCAGCAAGGTCCAATCCAGCCGGGAAGGCGGGATGAACCCATGACGATCCTGAAGCTGACGGACATCTGCAAGGACTATGAGCAGGGAAAGCAGACGGTCCGGGTTCTGAAAAACATCAATCTGACGGTACAGCAGGGGGAATATCTTGCCATCATGGGCCCCTCCGGCTCCGGCAAAACCACCCTGATGAACATCATCGGCTGTCTGGATGTGCCCACGTCGGGAAGCTTTGAGCTCAATGGCAGGGATTTGAAGAACAGCAGCGACAATGCCCTGGCGGACATCCGCAACAAGTACATTGGCTTCGTCTTCCAGAGCTTCTACCTGATGCCCAAGCTGGACGCGGTGGACAATGTGGCGCTGCCGCTGCTGTATGCCGGCGTGCCGCTGAAGGAGAGACGGGCCAGAGCCATTGCCGCTCTGGAGTCCGTGGGACTGGGAGAGCGGATCCATTTCCGCCCCAACCAGCTCTCCGGCGGTCAGTGCCAGCGCGTGGCCATTGCCCGGGCCATCGTCACGAAGCCTACGTTGCTGCTGGCGGACGAGCCCACCGGTGCGCTGGATACCAAGGCGGGCAATCAGGTCATGGAGATTTTCCGCAAGCTCTCGGATGAGGGCATGACCATCCTGATGATTACCCACGAACCCGCCATTGCCGAATGCGCGGATAAGATCTATCACATTCTGGACGGAGAACTGAAAACGGAAGGAGGGAACAGCCGTGCGTAAAGGAAAGGGCGCTTTGATTGCGCTGGCAGTGACTGCAGTGCTGGGCGCAGGCGGCTTTTTTGGCTGGAAGTACCTGTCGCAGAACCATGCCGACCCGGTCAAGGTGTACAGCTTTGACTATGTGGGCATGACGGAATATTGGGGCGACACCCGGGAGAGCTACGGCCCCGTTTCTACAGACAAAATTCAAACCATCTACCTGACGGACACCCAGACCGTATCCGATATTCTGGTGGAGGAAGGCCAGGAGGTGAAGAAGGGCGACCTGCTGCTGTCCTTCGATACCACCCTGTCCCAGCTGGAGCTGGAGCGGAAGGATCTGGAAATTCAGAAGCTGGAGCTGGATCTGGAGGAAGCCAACAAGGAGCTCCAGAGAATCAGCTGGATGGTTCCCATGGGCGTGCCTCCCACGGAACCGGAAACCGAGCCCACAGCCCCGGCCACTGTGATGTTCCGGAACGGAGACTACTCCCTCTACCGGGAGGACGGCCACGACGGTTCCTCCCAGGCTGCGGCCATGATCTGCTGGATTCCCATGGGTAAGGTGATCTCCACGGAGTTTTTGCAGGAGCAGATTGGAGAGCTTCTCCCGGATGAGGAGCCTTCCCAGCCCACTGACCCGGAAGCCGCCACGGAGCCGGAGACGCAGCCCACCGAAGCAAGCATAACCGGTGAAGAGAATCTGATCGCATTTACCGCTGTGATTTCCGAAGACGAGTGGACCCAGCCCACCGAAGAAACCACGGAGCCTGACTGGGAGCGCCCCATGGCTTACGGCTATGTGGTGTGCAATGACCTTGTCAACGTCCGCAGCGGCCCCGGCACCGGGTATCCCGTTGTGGGTGTCGCCGCTGCCAATCAGCGTGTTGCCGTCTATGTGATTGTGGAAGATACAGATATGGATTGGGGCTGTATCGGTCAGGACAGATGGATCAGCATGGACTATGTGGTGCTCGATGGCGAAACCGTCCTGCCCACCGAGGCCACCGATCCCACCGAGGCTACCGAACCCACCGAGCTCACCGAGGCTACCGAAGCTACCGAAGCCACCGAGACAACCGAAGCAACGGAGGCGACCAATCCCACGGAAGCAACCGAACCCAGCGTACCCACGGAACCCACCGTACCCACGGAAACCACCGTACCCACGGAACCCACCGAACCCACAGAAGCCACCGAACCCTCGGAACCCACCGAAGCAACGGAGGTGACTGAACCCACCGAGGAGACAGAGCCGGAAGAGGAAGAGGGGCAGAAGCGGTGCCGCCCTTACTATGTGGTGTTCAAGGTCACGGAGAACAACTACCTCAGAGGAAACGTACTGGTCTGGCTGGGCGTCCATGTGAATGAAGACGGCAGCTTCTCCTTCTTCGATGCCCGGAATGTGGATGACATCAGCTATCCCGAGGAGACTCCCACGGAGACCGAGCCCTATGTGGATTACATCGGCAGCGGCTACACCGCATCCGAAATCCGCAAGCTGCGGCAGGAGCAGGAGAGGAAGATCAAGGATCTGGATATCCAGCTGAAGCTGGCACAGTCCGAGCTGAAAATCATGGAGCGGGAGCTCAGCGACGGCAACATCTATGCCGAGATCGACGGCACGGTGCTGTCGGTTCTGGATGAGGAAGCGGCCAAGCTGAACCAGCAGCCCATCGTCAAGGTCTCCGGCGGCGGCGGCTTCTACGTGGAGGCCTCCATCAGCGAGCTGGAGCGGAGCAGTGTGGAGATCGGGCAGGAGGTCACCGTCAACGATTGGGAAAACGGCATGACCTATACCGGCACCATCACCGCCATCGGCGATATCCCCGCCAACTCCCAGGGCAATAACGGCATGGACAACCCCAATGCCTCCAGCTATCCCATGACCGTCTTTGTGGATGAATCCGCCGACCTGCGGGAAGGAAGCTATGCCAGCGTCCAGTATGCGGCAAGCTCCGCCCAGAGCGGCGTCTATCTGCAGAAGCCCTTCCTGCGGACGGTGGGAGACAGAAGCTTTGTCTACATCCGCGGTGAGGACGGCCTGCTGGAAGAGCGGGATGTCACCACCGGCAAGTCCCTGTGGGGCAGCTACATCGAGATCGTGGACGGTCTGACTGCTGACGATCTGGTGGCCTTCCCCTATGGCAAGAATGTCCGTCCCGGCGTACCCACGGAAGAGGGCGACATGAATGACCTCTACGGGTATTAAGGAGGCAGGACAATGCTTGAAAACGTTCGGCTTGCCTTCCAGGGCATCTGGAGCCATAAGCTGCGCAGTGCGCTGACCATGCTGGGCATCATCATCGGCATTGCGTCCATCATCACCATTGTTTCCACCATCAAGGGCACCAACGAGCAGATCAAGGAAAACCTCATCGGCGCGGGCAACAATGTGGTCACCGTTCAGCTGAACCAGAACGGCAATGTCTATGACCTGTCCTGGAGCAGCGTTCCCAGCTGCGTGCGCATCATCACGGGGGAGACCCGGCAGGAGCTGGAAGCCATCGACGGGGTGGAGAAGGTCTCTCTCTACCGCTCCCGCAGCTACTCGGAAAGTGTGTTCTATAAAAATACCCAGTTCAGCGGCAGCATTCTGGGCGTGGATGATCATTACCTTTCTGCCTACGGTTATCAAATCAAAAACGGCCGTGGCTTCACCGCGGAGGACTTTTCCGGTTTCCGCAAGGTGGCCATTCTGGATGCCAACGCCGTGTCCACCCTGTTCCAGGGGAAGGACCCCATCGGTCAGGCCATTGAGATTCAGGACGATGTGTTCACCGTCATCGGCGTGGCGGCCATGTCCCAGAGCTTCGAGCCCACCATCAATTCCATGAATGACTACTGGATGTATGCCGACAGCTCTGCCGGATCGGTGTTCATCCCGGATTCACTGTGGCCTTTGGTGTATCAATTTGACGAACCCCAGAGTGTGGCGCTGAAGGTGGAAAGCACCGACGCCATGACCACTGCCGGAAAGAGCGCCGCCGACCTGCTCACCGAACGGCAGATCATCGGCGACAGCGATTCCTTTGACTACCGCAGTCAGGACATGCTGGAGCAGGCCCAGCAGCTGCAGAAAATGAGTCAGTCCACCAATGCCCAGCTGGTATGGATTGCCAGCATCTCCCTGCTGGTGGGCGGCATCGGTGTCATGAACATCATGCTGGTGTCCGTCACGGAGCGCACCTCGGAGATTGGTCTGAAGAAGGCCATCGGCGCCAAGAAGCGGCGGATTCTGCTGCAGTTTCTGACGGAAGCGGCAGTGCTCACCAGCCTTGGCGGCATCATCGGCGTCGCCGCAGGCGTCGGTATGGCGGAGCTGATCTCCCGGCTGATGCAGATCCCCGTGGCCATCAGCGTCCCTGCCATTGCCATCAGCGTGGCCTTTTCCACCCTCATCGGCGTGGTCTTCGGATTGCTCCCTGCCACCCAGGCCGCTAACCTGAACCCCATCGAAGCCCTGAGAAGGGTATAATCGCAAGCACCGCCATCGGATGATTTCCGGCGGCGGTGTTTTTTCGCCCATACCGGTCTGCGGGATAATCTGCCACAAGAAGCAAGGCAATCGTGCAGGGAATTCATGGACTTTGTGACTTGCAATTGCCGGGCAATTTTTGTATAATTCTACCAATATCTCAAAAATGGAGTGGGCTATCTTGAAAACGAAAAACGGAGTTCTTTCCGTTGCGGCGAAGCGCTATGGAATCGATGCCCTCAGTGCCATGGCCCAGGGTCTGTTCTGCTCTCTGCTGATCGGAACCATCATCAAGACGCTGGGGCAGCAGCTGAATATTCCCATGCTGGTGGATGCCGGTGCCTTTGCCATGGGTGTTTCCGGCTCTGCCATGGCCATCGCCATCGGTAAGGCGCTGGGCGCCGATCCCATGGTGCTCTATTCCCTGGCTGCAGTGGGCGCGGCAGCCAATGCCGAGGGCGGTGCAGGGGGGCCTCTGGCGGTGCTGATTATCGCCATCGTTGCCGCCGAATGCGGCCGTATGGTCTCGAAGAAAACCAAGGTGGATATTCTTGTCACTCCTGCCGTCACCATTCTGGTGGGTGTGGTGCTTGCAAAGCTGATTGCCCCGCCCATCGGTTCTGCGGCCAATGCCTTTGGCATCCTGATTCAGAAGGCCACATTGCTGCAGCCCTTCTGGATGGGCATCGCTGTGTCCGTTCTGGTGGGCATCGCCCTGACGCTGCCCATTTCCTCCGCCGCCATCTGTGCCGTGCTGGGGCTGACGGGACTGGCCGGCGGCGCTGCCGTGGCAGGCTGCTGTGCCCAGATGGTGGGCTTTGCGGTGATCTCCTTCCGGGAAAACCGCTGGGGCGGCCTGATCTCCCAGGGACTGGGCACCTCCATGCTGCAGATGCCCAACATCATCAAAAATCCCCGGATCTGGATTGCGCCCACCCTGGCATCTGCGGTCACCGGCCCCATCGCCACCTGCCTGTTCCGGCTGGAGATGAACGGTGCACCCATCAACTCCGGCATGGGCACCTGCGGCCTGTGCGGGCCCATCGGCGTCTACACCGGCTGGCTGGCCCCTTCGGAGGCAGCCGTCGCCCGGGGCGCCATGGCCATGGTACCCGGCGCCATGGATTGGATCGGCCTGCTGATGGCCTGCATTGTGCTTCCCGCTGTGCTTTCCCTGGCCTTCAACCTGATCCTTGAAAAAATCGGCTGGGTCAAGCCCGGGGATATGAAGCTGAATTGAGGGGAGGGACATACCGCCGCGTATGTCCTTCGTTTTCCCGAATTAAATTCTTCCTGATTGTGTTATACTATTGTATACGGAATGGCTTGACTTTTCCTATCAGCAAATTGTAATTTGGTGGGACAAATTACCACCCATCCAATGTAGGGGAGGATATCATCCTCCCGCGCAGTGCAAGCCCTCAAAAGGCAATCACGTTGGGCGAATTCGTACCTATGTCCAACAATTTTCCATTCAACCGAACACTCGGGAACCGAAACCTGGCGGGAGGCTAATAGCCTCCCCTACAGTGGCCTGAGCAAAAATCTGCCCGCCAAATTACAATTTGTCCATATGCAGAACAAAACCGATATGCATGATGAGTTTTATTAAACGGAGGCAGTACGATATGAAAAAATACTTGGGTGCGGTGTTAGCTGCCGTGCTGGCAGCCACGTTGCTCTGCGGGTGTGAGATCATCCCGGTTCCCCAGAAGGCCCCGGAAACGGAGCCGCCGGTGGAAAGTGTTGCCATGGTGGTCACCGGGCAGGATCTGGCGTCTTTTCCTGAGCAGTACCCCGCTCTGCGTCAGGCGGATCTGCGGGGCAGTACCTGCTATGCTGACATCGAGAGCTACAAGGCGTCCCATCCCGAGGTCAGTGTCCAGTACACCGTCTTCCTGGGCGGTACCGAGGTATCGCCGGATGTGACCAGCCTGACCCTGACACCTGAGGACTTCGACTTTGCCCTGCTGGAAACCAACCTGCAATATCTGCATTCTCTGAAGGAACTCCGGTTCCCGGAGACTACCCTTACCCTGGAGCAGATTGACGCGCTCCGTCAGGCAAATCCCGGCATCGACATCGACTACACCGTGAGTCTCTGCGGCATACCGTGTGAGGGCGCGGCGGAGGATCTGGACTTGTCCGGCATCGAACCGTCGGCGCTGCTGGATCAGGCGCAGAAGCTGTCCCTCTTTCCGCAGCTGCAGGACATCTACCTGATGGATGCCGAAGGAAATACCCGCTACACCCTGGAGGATGCCGCCGCACTGCAGGCACAGGTTCCCCAGGTTCTGCTGCATTACAGCTTCCAGCTCTTTGGCAAAACCGTCAGCACAGAGGACTCCGAGATCATCTTTAAGGGTCAGCAGCTTGCCAAGAAAGAGGGCGCTCTGGATACCCTTCGCATGGCGCTGTCCATCCTGCGCGGCTGCGACCGGTTTGTTCTGGACAACTGCGGCTTCAGCAATGAGACCATGGCAGCCCTCCGGGACGAATTCCGGGACACCACCAAGGTGGTCTGGCGCATCTGGTTCGGCGAGGGCGGCTGTCTGACGGATTTGAAGGTCATCCGCCATGTTTATGGCCTGTACGATTACAACAGCGCTAATCTGATCTACTGCGAGGATGCCGAGTATGTGGACTTCGGTCACAATGAGATTCTGAAGCAGTGCGACTTTGTTGCTGGTATGCCCCACCTGAAGGCCATCATCCTCTCCGGCTCCATGATCTCCGATCTGACCCCCTTCCAGAACTGCAAGGAGCTGGAATTCCTGGAGATCGCCTACTGCGGTTATGTGACGGATCTGACCCCGCTGGCATCCTGCACCAATCTGAAGCGGCTGAACATCGCCTATACAAAGGCAGAGTCCCTGGCGGCGCTGGACGCCATGGAGCTGGAGGTTCTGGTGGATGCCCGCTCCAAGGTGGGAACCGAGGAATGGGGACGGTTTGAGGCGCTGCATCCGGACTGCATTGTTCAGCATACCGGCGACGCGAAGGACGATTTTCCCTATGGGTATCCCTGGCGCTATGAGCAAAACGGAGACCCCAATCCCTACTACGCCCTGCTGAAAGAGAAGTTCGGCTACCCCAATCCCACCAATACCATTTACTAAGGCATCACCGCGCCGGATTCTGACACATCCGGCGCGGATTTTGTTTGTAAATTGCGGAGGAATATGATAGAATCATATCGATAAAACAGGGGAGGGATCACATTGATTCGAAACATCGTGTTTGATATGGGACAGGTTCTGATCCGGTGGAGGCCGGAGGAGATACTGGAACATTTTGATCTGACCGGGGAGGAGAAAACCATGCTGCTTCAGGAGCTGTTCTGGAGCCCGGAATGGATTCAGCAGGACCGCGGCATCCTCACGGAGGGGGAAATGATCGAAAGGGTAAGCGCCCGGCTGCCGGAATCGCTCCATGCTGCGGTGGAGGAGGTTATCAAAGCCTGGCATGTCTGGCATCTGACCCCCATGCCGGGGATGGCTGAGCTGGTGCGTCGATTGAAGGCACAGGGGTATGGCATCTACCTTCTGTCCAATGCCAGCACTGCCCTGCGGGGGTATTTTCCCAGGATTCCCGGCTCGGAGTGCTTCGACGGCCTGATGGTCTCCGCCGAGGAAAAGCTGCTGAAGCCCCAGCATGAGATTTACGAGCGGCTGTATGAACGTTTTGGCCTGGTGCCGGAGCAGTGCGTATTCATCGATGATTCGCCTGCCAACATCGAAGGCGCCATGCTTACCGGGATGCAGGGCATCGTGTTCCGGGGCGACACGGAAAGACTCCGCCGGGAGCTGCGGGCTCTGGGAATTATGGTATAAGGAGAAGAACATGGAATATCAGGAATTGAAACAAAAGCTGGATGAAGCGAACTATGTCTATGACGATGTGCTGGCCACGGTGCTGTATGTGGCGCTGACGCTGGGCCGTCCGCTGCTGATCGAGGGCGCCGCCGGTGTGGGCAAAACCGAGGTGGCCAAGGTGATGGCCTCTGCCCTGGACCGGGAGCTGGTGCGGCTGCAGTGCTATGAGGGGCTGGATGAAAGCAAGGCGCTCTACGAGTGGAATTATCAGAAGCAGTTGCTGTCCATCCAGGTGAACATGAACACCCAGGACCGGGATGCGCTGACCAAATCCCTGTTCAGCGACGAGTATCTGCTGGAACGGCCCCTGCTGAAATCCATCCGTTCGGAAAAGCCCGTGGTGCTGCTCATCGATGAAATTGACAAGGCGGACGAGGAATTTGAAGCGTTTCTTCTGGAACTGCTGTCGGAAATGCAGGTCACCGTCCCGGAAATCGGCACCATCCGGGCCAATACCGTCCCCTTCGTGGTGCTGACCTCCAACCGGGCAAGACCCCTTTCCGAGGCCCTTCGTCGCCGCTGCGCCTATCTGCACATCGACTATCCGGACATGGAAAAGGAGCTGGCCATCCTGCGCCGGAAGCTGCCCCATGTGGAGGATCGCCTCTGCGCCCAGGTGGCGCTGGCGGTGCAGAAGCTGAGAAGCAACGAAGCCATTCTGAAAAAGCCCTCCATTGCCGAGACGCTGGATTGGGCTTCTGCCCTGGATGCCCTGGGTATCCGGGAGCTGACCCCCGACGCCCTGCGCCGGACGGCGGGCTTCGTGCTGAAGAACAACGAGGATCTGCAGGCGCTGGAGCAGGATGAGGAGCCCCATGAGCATTGCGGCCACTGCCAGGGACATCACCATGGTTGAGCCGATTGTCTATCTGGAGAAGCTGTCGGATTTTTCCCGTCTTCTGCGGCTGCGGGGTCTGAGCGTCAGCCCCAGGGAGACCGCCGATGCGGCCCGGATGCTGACGGTGTTGGGCATGAGCGACCGGGAGCGGGTAAAGACTGCCCTGCGCACCGTCTATGCCAAGTCCCGGGAGGAGCAGCTGACCTTTGATAATGTCTTCGACGGCTTTTTCATCTCCGAGGAAGCCATGCGGAAGCAGGCCAAAGAGCAGATGGAGCAGGAGCGGGAAATGGAGCAGCGCCGCCGGGAAGCGGAGCAGGAGCTGGAACAGGTGGGTGAGCAGGCAAGGCTTGATGACAGCCAGCGGGAGACTTTCGTAACCATGCCGGAGGAAGCCAGAGAGCGCCTGCGGCAGTTTATGGAGCGCTACAAGGGCAACATGGAGAGAAATCCCCAGCTGTACAGCGAGTTCATCCATTCCGTATTCACCAAGACCATCCTGGAACAGCAGATGCTCATGGAGAACGCGGGGGACAACTGTATGGAAGCAGACCCCGAAGTGGGCATCCTCTACCGGGATCTGGGGCAGTTCCCGGATTCGGAGATACCGAAGGCGATATCCATTATCCAGAATATCGCCAAGCAGATCAACGGAGAGCTGTCTTCCAAGCGAAAGCACGGCGGCAGAACCGGAAAGCTGGATTTCCGCAGAACAATCCGCAAGGGATTGGAGACCGGCGGCACCTTCCAGCGGCTGCAGTATAAGAAAAAACGGCAGCACAGAAAGCGTCTGGTGCTTTTGTGCGACGTTTCCGGCTCCATGGTGCAGTTTTCGGAGTTTGCCCTGCGGTTTATCCAGTCTCTCAATCAGGTGTCGGAAAATTCCCGAACCTTCCTGTTCTCGGAGAAACTGGTGGAGGCAGATGCTTTCCAGCTCTATAATATGGATTTCTTCCGAAGCTTCGTCAAGGATTCCGGCATCTATGGCCGGGGCACGGATCTCGGCACCGCGCTGGAAGTTCTCTGCAGCGGAAAACCGCCGGTTCTCGGTGCGGGAGCCACGTTGATCATCCTCTCGGATACCAAGACCATCGACCAGAACCGGGCGGTTCGGGCGGTGCTGGAAGCCAAACGCCAGGCGGGAAAGGTAATCTGGCTGAACCCCATCCCGGAAGGAAAGTGGAAGTACCTGAGAAGTGTGCAGACCATGGAAGCTCTGGTGCCCATGGTCAGCTGCAGCACCCTGAGAGAATTGGCGGCTGCCTGCAGAAGACTGGCATCGATTTGACGATATGCACAGGGAAATAGAGTAATTCTGCTGAAACTTGTTCAAAATACTCAAATCGAAAAAATTGTTGAAAAGAATCAAATTTTTCGATTGACTTTGTTTACGGGAAAGAGTATCATATATTTACTGATTTTCCCCATGGGAATCAACAGGATTTCATGAAACAAAGGAGAAAAGAAACATGAAGAAGATTCTTGCTCTGGCCCTGGCACTCGTTATGGTGATGACCATGGCCGCAATTGCTCCCGCAGCCCAGGCTGACGACGCCTCCTATACCATCGGTATCTGCCAGCTGGTGCAGCACGCCGCTCTGGACGCTGCAACCCAGGGCTTCCGCGATGCTCTGACCGAGAAGCTGGGCGACAAAGTCACCTTCGACGAGCAGAATGCTCAGGGTGATTCCGCCACCTGCTCCACCATCGTCACCGGCTTTGTTGCCAATGACTATGACCTGATCATGGCCAACGCCACCCCCGCTCTGCTGGCCGCTGTTTCCGCCACCGACACCATCCCTGTCCTGGGCACCTCCGTCACCGATTACTTCTCTGCTCTGCAGCTGGATGCCACCGAGGACGGCGCCACCGGTATGAATGTCTCCGGCACCTCCGACGGTGTTCCCGCTCAGCTGTATGCCGACTGCCTCATGGAGCTGGTTCCCGAGGCAAAGACCGTTGCCATCATCTACTGCTCTGCCGAGCCCAACTCCGTGGTTCAGGCCGATCAGTTCATCGCCTGCATGGATGAGCTGGGTGTTGCCACCACGGTCAACACCTTCACCGATTCCAACGATATCCAGGCGGTTGTCACTGCGGCCATCGAGGGTGCCGACGCTGTCTACATCCCCACCGATAACACCGCTGCCTCCAACATGACCATCGTCAGCAACATCTGCACTCCCGCATGCATCCCCGTGATCTGCGGCGAAGAGGGTATGTGCGGAAGCGGCGGTCTGGCCACCGTTTCCATCAGCTACTACGACATCGGCTATGTCTGCGGTGAGATGGCTTACGAGATCCTGGTCAATGGCGCGGATGTCTCCACTATGCCCATTGGCTACGCAGCCAACCCCGTGAAGAAGTACAATGCCGACGTTGCTGAGGCCATTGCGTTTGAAATGCCCGAGGAATACGAGGCCATCGTAACCGACTGATACCAACATGGTCTGATTTCCAATACATCCCGGCAATTCGCCTTTGCCGGGATGTTTTTGGCGTATTGATAAAACACTTTTTTGATAAGGAGAAATCCTATGCTGGCTTATTTATCTTCTCTGAATCCCGCTGCACTGCTGCGGGCATGTCCCGGCGGTCTGGCCCAGGGCCTGATTTGGGGCATTATGGCGTTGGGTGTTTATATGACCTTCCGAATGCTGGACATTGCCGACCTGACCGTTGACGGCAGTATTGCCACCGGCGGCGCTGTGTGCATCATGCTGGTGCTGAAGGGGTGGAATCCCCAGCTGGCCCTGATGATGTCCATGGTTGCCGGTATGCTCTGCGGTCTGGTCACCGGCCTGCTGCACACCAAGCTGGGTATCCCGGATATTCTGGCGGGCATTCTGACCCAGATTTCCCTGTATTCCATCAACCTGAACATCATGGGCAAGGCCAACCAGGCGGTGAACATCAGCAAAGTCAAGTTCCTGTTCACTTCCAACGCCAAGCTGCTGAACCGTACCATTGTTCTCGTGGCCGGCGTCTGCGCGGTTCTGGTGGTTCTGCTGTACCTGTACCTGGGCACTGAGCATGGTTCTGCCCTCCGGGCCACCGGCATCAACGGCAATATGGCCCGGGCCCAGGGCATCAACACCAACCGGATGAAGGTCATCGGTCTGGCCCTCAGCAACGGCCTGGTCGCCTTGTCCGGCGGTGTTTTGTCCCAGTATCAGGGCTTTGCCGATGTGAACATGGGCCGCGGTGCCATCGTCATCGGTCTGGCTGCCGTGATCATCGGCGAAGTGCTGGGAGAAGCGCTGGCGGGGAAGCATCTGAATTTCATGCTGCGTCTGACCTTTGTGGTTCTGGGCGGCGTGATCTATTACATTGTCTATGTCTTTGTCCTGTGGCTGAAGTTCCCTGCGGACGACATGAAGCTGCTCACCGCCATTGTGGTTGCCATTTTCCTGGCCATTCCCAATCTGCGCAGTGCAAGCAGAAATTCCTTTGCCCGAATTGCAAAGCTGAATGCCAAAATGGAAAAGGAGGGCAAGTGACATGCTGGAGATTCGCAACATTTATAAGACCTTCAACGCTGGCACCATCAACGAGAAAAAGGCGCTTCAGGGTGTCAGCCTGACCCTCAACGACGGCGATTTCTGCACCGTCATCGGCGGCAATGGCGCAGGCAAGTCCACCATGATGAATGCCATGGCGGGCGTCTGGCCCGTGGACTCCGGCGCGATCCTCATCGACGGCGTGGATATCTCCGGCCTGTGCGAGTATCAGCGGGCACCCATGCTGGGTCGTGTGTTCCAGGACCCCATGACCGGCACCGCAGCCGATATGCAGATCGTGGAGAATCTGGCTCTGGCAGCCCGCCGGGGCAAAAAGCGTGGCCTGCGCTGGGGCGTACCCAAGAATGAGATTGAGCAGTATCGTGAGCTGCTGAAGACCCTGGACCTGGGGCTGGAAGACCGTCTGACCACCAAGGTGGGCCTGCTCTCCGGTGGACAGCGCCAGGCTTTGACCTTGCTGATGGCCACGCTGCAGAAGCCCAAGCTGCTGCTTCTGGACGAGCATACCGCAGCGCTGGACCCGAAAACCGCGGCCAAGGTGCTGGATGCCACCCAGCGGATCGTGGAACGGGATCATCTGACCACGCTGATGATTACCCACAACATGCGTGACGCCATCGCCTACGGCAATCGGCTGATTATGATGTACGACGGCAGGATCGTGGTGGACGTCTCCGGTGAGGAGAAGCAGAAGCTCACCGTTGAGCAGCTTCTCGGCCTGTTCAGTCAGGCCTCCGGCTCCGACGAAGTGGACGACAAGCTGGTGCTTTCCTGAAATATCTCATAAATAAGAAAGCTGCCTGAAATCGTGGATTTCAGGCAGCTTTTTAATAGAAGCACAATACTATACGTTGAATATATTGCCCAGTACAGCCGTGTTGGTTTCCTCCTTCCTGGGCGCAATGGAGGTATAGGCCAGGGCCATGGTGACGGACTCGTAATTCAGGAAGAAATAGCTGATGGCAAAATCCACAGCCAGATAGGCAATGGAGAGGCCGAAGAAGGTTACGACATTGGGCAGCATCAAGGGCTTTCCGAATATGATCAAAATCTGATCCAGATACAGAACCCCGGTAGCCAGTCCCCGAAGCAGATGATACCACCAGAAGCTCAGGTCCACCCGGAACAGCTTTAGCTTATTTCCGCGCATCAGCTGCTTGCTTTGCTGCATGGCGCGGAATCCGCTGCAGCCGGGCTGGTCGAGGATGATGTAGTCGGTCATCCGGTAGCGGTAGGAGATCATGGCTACAGCCGGGATATAAAGCACCGCATAAATCAGAAGCACCGGTGTCAGTCCGGTTGACAGCTCTGCCATCAGGGCTTCATCCTGCAGAAGGGATTCCGGTGTCAGCGTCCCCGCGCTGAGCAGCGGTGTGACCTGATCCATAAACGAATTGGACAGCGGCGTCAGCAGGAAGATCGCAGTGGCCAGATAGGCAATTACGAATGCGGCGCCGGCGCAGATGAGCCCCAGCAGCACCTTGCTCAGCAGCAGCGGCCAGAGGCGCTCCATACCGGCCTTCAGCGTTTTGGGGGATGCATACTGCCTGCGGCTGATGCGCAGCATGGCGGCGGTGTAGCCCAGTCCCAGGCACATGAGGATGACCATCTGCACAATGGGCAGGACGGTGTCCAGGGTGGAGAGAACGGAACGGACGCCGATGTTCGAAAGACCGCCGGTTTTGGAGATCTGGGTGGAAAGGAAATATCGAACCACCGCCACCAGCAGGGTCAGAACTGCGGATATGCCCACATACCAGAGCATGACCTTCTGGGGCTCACGGCCGGATGCCAGCCGGTTTCTGGCTTTGTTTTTCAGATATTTTGAAGATGGAATTGTCATAAAATTCTCCTGTTTCTGTTGTTGCTTTTCTCTATACAGTTATAATCCAATCTGCGGGAAATAGCAAATGAATTTTTTGTAACGCTGGATTTCTTTTGGCAATTGTGTTAAAATGAGGTAAATCTGATTTACAGGAGAGAAAGCCATGTCACTGGGAGAAAAGCTGCGCCAGGCACGCATGGAATCCGGGCTCAGCCAGCGGCAGCTCTGCGGCAATGAGATCACCCGCAACATGCTGTCCCAGATCGAGCACGATACTGCCAGACCCTCCATGTCCACGCTGCAATATCTTGCCGGGAGGCTGGGGCTTCCCGTGAGCTATTTCCTGGAGGAAGAGACTGCGGTTTCCGCCAACCTCCGGTGCATGGAGCTGGCCTGGCTTCAGCTTGGCGCGGGGGATTATGACGCAGCACTGCGGCAGCTGGAGGAATACCGGTCGCCGGACAGCGTCTGCGATCGGGAGCATGCGCTGCTGTTGTCGCTGCTGTATCTCAACCTTGCGGAGCAGAGCATTGCAAACCAGAAAACCGTCTATGCCCGCCAGCTTCTGGAGCGTGCCGCCGAGCTGGAGCCGGAGCATCCCTGGCTGCCGGAGCTGAAAAATCGCCGTATGCTGCTCCTGGGTCGGATGGGGGAGATGCCAGGGCTGGAGGAAATTCCCAATGTGGACGATGTACTGATGCTTCGGGCCGATGCGGCCCTGGCGGCGGGAGACCACCGCAGAGCCGCCCAGATCCTGGATGCTGCCGAGCTTCGGACGCAGCCTCTGTGGTGCCTGCTCCGGGGCAGAGCGGCCATGGGCGCAAAGGAGTATGCTGTTGCGGCGGAATATCTGAAGCAGGCGGAACATGCTTTTCCCGTGGAGACCATAGCATTGCTGGAAAGCTGCTTCCGGGAGCTGGGGGATTACCGCTCTGCCTATGATTACGCCTGCAGGGCCAGAGAACTGCCATAAGGATTCCCGTGCCCGGAGGACACCGGACACGGGAATCATCATTTTTTTAGATATTTCTGCCTGGTTGCCATGCCGCCCCGGATGTGCCGTTCGCTTTTGTTGCGGTCCAGCACCGCTCTGGCCTGGGTGTACAGGGAAAAATCGTATTGCTTTAACCGGCAGGTGATATCCTTATGCACAGTAGATTTGGAAATGCCGAAATGCCGGGCGGCGGCCCGGACGGTGGCTCCGGTTTCGATGATGTACACAGCCAGTTCACAGGCGCGCTTCTCAATTGGTTCTATCATAGGCTTCCCTCCGATGCTGTGTTACCGGAATAACACTATGCGTCGAAGCGGTTTGCTATGCACCCTTGACAGAGGAGGGGCGGGGAAGTAAAATAGGGAAATACAGGAGTGTGAAAAGCAATGATTTACTTTAACAATGATTACAGCGAAGGCTGCCACGAAAAAGTGCTTCAGGCTCTGGTGGAGACCAACCTGGAGCAGACCCTGGGCTACGGCGAGGACGAGTACTGCGCCGCTGCGGCTGCCAAAATACGGAAAAAGTGCGGCAGGGAGGATATTGCCGTCCATTTCCTCGTGGGCGGAACCCAGGCAAATCTGACGGTGATCGATGCCGCTCTGCGCCCCCATCAGGGTGCCCTTGGCCCCGACACTGCCCATATCAACGTCCATGAAACCGGAGCCGTGGAAGCCACGGGACATAAGGTGCTTTGGGTGCCCCATCAGGACGGAAAAATCACCGCAGAGCAGGTGGCACAGACGGTTCATGCCCACCGCACCAACGGCGCCACCGAGCATACCGTTCAACCCAAGCTGGTGTATATTTCGAATCCCACCGAACTGGGAACCCTCTATACGCTGGCAGAACTCGAAGCACTGTCAAAGACGTGCCGGGAGCTGGGGCTGTACCTGTTTTTGGACGGCGCCCGCCTGGGCTACGGCCTGGAAGCCCGGGGCAACGACGTGACCATGGCGGACCTGGCAAGGCTGTGCGACGTGTTCTACATCGGCGGCACCAAGGTGGGTGCGCTGTTCGGCGAGGCGGTTGTGATTATGCATCCCGCCATCAACGAGGATTTCCGCTACCTCATCAAGCAGCACGGCGGTATGCTGGCCAAGGGTAGACTGCTGGGCGTCCAGTTTGACACGTTGATGACCGATGACCTCTATTTCCAAATCGCCGCCCATGCCGACCGCCTGGCCGACCGGCTCCGCGCGTGCATGAAGTCTCTGAACGTGCCCTTCCTGGTGGAGAGCACCACCAATCAGCTGTTCCCCATCCTGCCGGATGATATTCTGTCGAAGCTGGCGGAGAAATATGTATTCTGCGAACAGGAGCGGGTGGATGAAACCCACCGCGCCGTTAGGTTTTGCACCAGCTGGGCCACAAAGCAGGAGAACGTGGATGCCCTCTGCGCCGATCTGGAGGCGCTTCTGACCTGAGGGAAGATACCGCCAAATTACAATTTATCTGGCCTGATAACTGCATAGGAAATCCCGGGAATCCTTTTTGAAAGGGGTTCCCGGGATTATTTCACTCATTTCATTAAATCGGCGATGGTGACGCTGTCCAGATATTCCAAAGTCCGACGGTTCAATTCGTTCCACATGGGCAGTGTCCGGCAGGTTGCCGAGCGTCTGCATTCGCCGGTATTGCATTCCAGGCAGGACACCGGAGCCAGGTCGCCCTCGGTCAGCTTGAGGATCTCACCAATGGTGTATTCCCCGGGGGATCGTGTCAGACGGTAACCGCCGCCTTTGCCGTGGATGCCCTCCACCAGCTTGCCTGCAACCAGCAGAGGCAGGATCTTTTCCAGGTATTTCAGGGAGATCTCCTGCCGCTGCGCCACTTCCTTCATGGGAATATAGCCGCTGTCACTGTGTTCTGCCAGATCGACCATCACGCGCAGAGCGTAGCGTCCTCGGGAGGAGATCTTCATTGTCCTTCCTCGCTTTCGGGCGCTTATTCCGCGTGACAGTGGCCGCAGCTTTCGCAGTCAGGGAAGAGGGCGTGGTCGTATTCGATGCCATGGCGGTCATAGTAGTCCTTCAGCGCCTTTTTGATGGCCTCCTCCGCCAGCACGGAGCAGTGCAGCTTGTGGGCAGGCAGACCATCCAGCGCTTCTGTGACAGCCTTGTTGCTCAGCTGCAGAGCTTCATTCACAGATTTTCCCTTGATCATCTCCGTGGCCATGGAGCTGGAGGCAATGGCGCTGCCGCAGCCAAAGGTTTCGAACTTCACATCGGTGATGGTGTCGTTGTCAATTTTCAGATAGATCTTCATGATGTCGCCACAGACGGGATTGCCGGCCTCGCCGACGCCGTCCGCGTCCTCGATGACACCCACATTCCGGGGATTGCGGAAATGATCCATTACTTTTTCACTGTACAATGCCATAGTATTTCTCCTATTCTGCCAAAATATGAGTCCGCTTGCCGTTCACCAGATCCCGCCAGAAGGGGGAGATACTGCGAAGGTATCCGACAACCTCGGTGACGGCACGGATGATATAATCAATGTCTTCTTCTGTGGTGTCGTTTCCCAGACTCAGCCGCAGGGAACCGTGGGCCACCTCATGGGGCCTGCCGATGGCCAGCAGTACATGGCTGGGATCCAGACTGCCGGAGGTGCAGGCGGAACCGGAGGAGGCGCAGATGCCCTTGTCGTCCAGCAGAAGCAGAAGTGCCTCTCCCTCAATGCCCTCAAAGCAGAAGTTCACTGTGGCGGGCAGCCGGTTTTCCCGGTCACCGTTGAGCTCGCCGTAGGGGATCTTGTCCAGTCCGGCGATGAGCTTATCCCGCAGGGGAACCATCTTTTTGGCATATTCTTCGATGGAACCGCAGGCCTCTTCCATTGCGGCAGCCATACCGACAATTGCGGGAAGGTTTTCGGTGCCTGCACGTTTGCCGCGCTCCTGAGCACCGCCGTTGATGAGGTTATCCAGTACGATGCCCCTCTTGGCGTACAGAACGCCGATTCCCTTGGGGCCGTGAAATTTGTGGGCAGAGAGGGAGAGCATGTCGATGTTCTGCTTTGCCACATTCACCTCAATATGTCCCACAGCCTGAACGGCATCGGTGTGGAAGAGGACGCCCTTTTCCCGGCACACAGCCCCGATTTCGGCGATGGGCTGGATGGTTCCGATTTCGTTGTTGGCGAACATCACGGTGACGAGACAGGTGTCCTCCCGGATGGCGTCGCGTACCTGCTGGGCGGTGACGATCCCGTTCTTGTGGACATCCAGCAGGGTGATGTCAAAGCCCTGCTTTCTCAGCTTATCCAGGGTGTGCAGCACTGCGTGGTGCTCGAAGGCGGTGGAGATAATGTGCTTTTTGCCCTTCTTTTCTCCCAGCTTTGCAGCGGAGAAGATGGCCTGGTTGTCGGCCTCACTGCCGCCGGAGGTGAAGGTGATCTCTCTTGGGGTGCAGCCCAGACAGTCGGCGATCCGCTGACGGGCGTCGTCCATGATTTCACGGGCCTGCTGCCCCAGAGAATAGAGACTGGAGGGGTTGCCGTAGGCTGTTTCCATGCACTCGGTCATGGCTTTGATGGCTGCGGGGGACATTTTTGTCGTGGCAGCGTTGTCTGCATAAATCATATTCATTCCTCACTCGGTAAACATTTGGGAAGACAAATACCGGTCACCGGTGTCGGGCAGCAGCACCACAATGGTCTTGCCCGCATTTTCCGGCCGCTGCGCCACCTGGATGGCGGCGTTCAGGGCTGCACCGGAGGAGATGCCCACCAGAATGCCTTCGGTGCGGCCAATCTCCCTGCCGGAGGCAAAGGCGGCTTCATTGGTGATGGGGATGATCTCGTCATAGACGGTGGTGTCCAGCACCTCAGGAACGAAGCCTGCGCCAATGCCCTGGATTTTGTGGGGGCCGCCGTGACCCTGGGACAGAACGGGGGAGGAGGCAGGCTCCACGGCAATCACCCGGATATCCGCATTTTTGGACTTCAGATACCGACCAACGCCGGTGATGGTGCCGCCGGTACCCACACCTGCGACGAAGAAATCCACATTGCCGTCGGTATCTTCCCAGATTTCGGGGCCGGTAGTCAGCAGATGCGCCTTGGGGTTGGAGGGGTTGGTGAACTGGGAGGGGATGAAGCTGCCCGGAATTTCCCTGGCCAGCTCCTCTGCCTTGGCGATGGCACCGGACATGCCCTGGGCGCCGGGGGTCAGCACCAGCTCGGCACCGTAGGCCTTCATCAGCTGGCGGCGTTCCACGCTCATGGTGTCTGGCATGACAATGATGATTTTATACCCCCGAGCGGCGGCAATGGAGGCAAGGCCGATACCGGTATTGCCGCTGGTGGGCTCGATGATGGTGGAGCCGGGCTTCAGAATTCCGGCAGCCTCGGCATCGCCAAGCATCATTTTCGCGACACGATCCTTGACGGAGCCTGCGGGATTGAAGTATTCCACCTTTGCCAGAATTCTCGCCTTCAGGCCGTATTTCTTTTCTATGTTTGTCAGCTCCAGCAGGGGGGTCTTGCCGATGAGCTGATCGGCGGACGAGTAGATTTTGGACATAAAAAGCGCTCCTTTGCGGTTGGATTTCCAAAACGATACCTACCTATCTGGTAGGCAATTGTTTTATACCATAATTTACCTACCATGTCAAGGGGTAAATGAATTATTTTTGAATGTGCATATCGGTTTGACTCAGCATTGCGGCAAATTGTAATTTGCGTGAGAGTGGAGATTGAAGAGTGTAGAGTGAAGATAATGAAATAGATCCGTTTCCTCTATCATCTATACCGTTGAATTCTGCATAAGAAACACGGAAGCCGTAAGTTTCAGTTATCTCCACTCTCCACTCTTCACTCTCCAATCTAACTGTAAAATTACAATTTGCTGAGTTAACCCGATAAGCACATTTTGAAAAAACGGGCCTGCTCGAAACGGCAAGCCCGTGGGTTATCAGTAAAAAAATGGATAGAGAAAGGGCTGCAGGAAAAACATCACAAAGACAACGGTTCCGCAGAGCAAAACCAGATGGGATTCCGGATTCGAAGCGCCAAGATGTTTTGTAAAGCCTTTGGTACAGACCCTTGCCAGCAGATATCCCCAAAGAGCGCCAATGAAGTTCGTAATGAGATCGTCCACATCGGTTGCCCGGGAAGAAAAGAGCTGGGAAAGCTCAATGGTCAGCGTGGCAAAAAAGGCGAACAGCATGGCGTTTCCCATGCTCCTGTACCGCTGCCAGAGCAGAGGCAGAAGAAAGCCCAGGGGGAGGAACAGCAGGACATTCAGAAGGGTATTTTGAAGGCTGTCTGCCATGCCAACAAAGGGAATCAGATTGACATTGGCATCAAAACGGATATAGCGAATATTTGGAAAACCCACAAAGCAAAGAACCGCCGTGAGATAGGCGCCGAATATCAGATAAAGGAACGTGCGCTTCCAGCTGTGAAAAAAGAACCGCTGATACAGAAGAAGCAGGGGAATCAGCAGCAAAACCCCCGCGGCAATTTCCGGCAGAAGGCAAAGAATCCAACGCATTTTCAGCACCTCTCAATGGATATTTTTGTCCCATTATAGAGGAAAGAATTGGAAAATCAATCCATTCTACAATTTCTTAAAAAAATGTCAAAAGAATCTTAAAAACCGGCATCCCGAAATCAGGATGCCGGTTTGATTTCATATTTTTTCGTAGTCAAAAAACTCTCTTCTCAGCCGGTCGCCTACGTTCAGCCCCTCGGGCAGCAGCGCCAGAGCAACTTGGCCCTCGGCGCCGGTGGAGTCGTAGCGGATGATGGCGTAGTCACCGGCAATGTCGATGACGGTGCAGGTGTCGATCATATTCTTGCTCCTTTTAAAAAACCCTCCCCCGTTGCCGGGGGAGGGAGAGGGGATCAAATGTCAGGAATTAGTCCTTGTACATCTCAACCAGCTTGTTCAGATGCTCCCAACGCTCCTTGGCGGCAGCTTCGTTCTTGGCGAACAGATCGGTTGCACGCTCGGGGAACTCGCGGGTCAGACGGCTGTAACGAGCCTCGTTCATCAGGAACT
>CALYTP010000021.1:0-22379 GCA_945486915.1 uncultured Clostridia bacterium
CCTCTCAGTCAGCCTGTTCGGCTGACAGCTCTCCCAAAGGGAGAGCCAAGGGCGATGTAAGCGCCAGTGCGATAAATTCCAATTTGCTGAGTCAAACCGATATGCACATTATCTAAAATCTGATAAATTTCCATCGGAGGAGCCTATGGAATACCTACCCAATGGGATTACCCTTCAGATTCCCGCCGGCTGCTTCCCGCTGTCCACGGATTCCATTGCCCTGGCCCACTTTGCCAGGGGCATCGGCTCCAGACGAACGCTGGATCTGTGCTCCGGCTGCGGCACCATCGGTCTGATGCTCTGCGCGGAAAATGAACGCTGCCATGTCACCGGTGTGGAGCTGGACGAAATCGCCCATGCAGGCGCTCTGGAAAACATCGCCCGCAACGCTCTGGCCTCACGCATGGAAAGTATATGCGCAGATGTGCATCAGGTTCCCGCGCTTTTTGCCCCGGGCAGCTTTGCGTGCTGCATTTCCAATCCTCCCTATTTTTCGGACGGTCCCGCTTCCCGCGCCGGGCTTGCCCGAAGAGAGGACGCCTGCACGCTGTCCGATCTTTTTCATGCTGCAGGCTGGGCGCTGAAATTTGGCGGCGACTTCTATCTGGTGCACCGCCCGGAACGGCTGGCCGAGATCATCCGCCGGGGCGCGGATAACAATCTGGAGGCCAAGCGGCTGGGGCTTCTGCGCCACCGGGAGGGCGGCCCCGTATCCCTGGTGCTGCTGCAGCTGAGAAAGGGCGGCAAGCCGGGGCTCACCATGGAGGATTGGGTGCTCCACCACCGGAACGGCACCCCCACGCCGCTGTACCGCCAAATCTACCACATTCAGGAGGATTGACTATGCCCGGAATTCTGTATCTGGTTCCCACCCCCATCGGCAATCTGGGGGATATATCTATCCGCGCCCGGCAGACGCTGGAGGCAGCGGATTTCATCGCCGCCGAGGACACCCGGGTGACGCTGAAACTCCTGAACCATCTGGAAATCAAAAAAAGCCTTGTCAGCTACTACGAGCACAACAAGACCTTCAAGGGCAGCCGGATCGTGGACCGGATTCTGGCAGGCGAAACCTGCGCTCTGGTTTCCGATGCCGGCAGTCCTGCCATCTCCGATCCCGGCGAGGATCTGGTGAAGCAGTGCGCTGAGGCGGGAATCACCGTCATCGCCATCCCCGGCCCCTGCGCCGCCATCACGGCGCTGAGCATTTCCGGCCAGCCCACCGGAAGATTCTGCTTTGAGGGCTTCCTGTCCATGTCCAAAAAGAGCCGCCGGGAGCATCTTGACTCCCTGCGGGAGGAAAAGCGGACCATGATTTTCTACGAAGCTCCCCACAAGCTGCTGAACACCCTGGAGGACATGACGGAGGTATTCGGCGAAGACCGGCCCATCAGCTTCTGCCGGGAGCTGACCAAGCTCCACGAGGAAGTGTACCGCACCACCCTGGGCCAGGCTCTGCGCCACTACACGGAAAGCGCCCCCAAGGGAGAATTCGTCCTGGTGGTGGCAGGCGCGCCGGAGACGGAAGCGGAAACTCCCACCGCCACGGATGCCGCCGCGAGGGTCAGGGAGCTGATGGAGCAGGGGCTTTCCCGGAAGGACGCCGTGAAGCAGACCGCCCAGGAGCTGAATCTGCCGAAGAACACGGTATACGCCGCCGCACTGGACGAGGATGCATAACCCCAATGCCAATTCAAGATGCACAGCCATTGCGCTGTGCATCTTTTTTATGTGTGGGCATAGGCTTTCGGGGGAGGGATATGCAATGGTAATGAGTTTTGTATGGGCGGTGCTGGTGGGATTGTCCGTTGTCTGCGCCGCAGTGACCGGCCGGGGGCAGCAGCTCTCCTCCGGGGTGATGCAGGGAGCCCAGGCCGGGGTGACGCTGGCGATTTCCATTGCAGGCTCCCTGTGCCTCTGGGCGGGGGTGGGACGGCTGATGGAAAAAATCGGCCTCACCGCCGGTCTTTCCCGTCTGCTGCGCCCCGTGATGGAGCGGCTCTTTCCCTCCACCCGGCAGGACAGGGTTCTGGCTTCTTCTCTGAGTGCCAACATCTGCGCCAACTTCCTGGGGTTGGGCAACGCAGCCACGCCCCCCGGCATCGAAGCCGCCCGACGGCTTGCCGACGGCTGCAACGGCCGGGCATCGGACGAGCTGTGCCGTCTGATTGTGCTGAACACCGCCTCCATCCAGCTGATTCCCACCAATGTGGCGGCAGTGCGGAGCAGTCTGGGCTGTGCATCCCCCTTTGACATTCTGCCTGCGGTCTGGATCACCAGCATCTGCTCTGCGGGGCTGGGACTGACAATGGCATGGCTTCTGGGAAGGATCAGCGCCCATGGTTGATTATCTGGTTCCGCTGATTCTGCTGGGCGTCTCCCTGGCGGCTCTGTGGAAGCAGGAAAACAGCTATGAGCTTCTGCTCTCCGGGGCTGCCGAGGGACTGCGGCTGCTGGTCACCATTCTCCCGGCGCTGATTCTGCTGCTCACCGCCGTGACCATGTTCCGTGCCTCCGGCGGGGCGGAGCTGTTGGGAAAGGCACTGGCTCCGGTTTTCTCCCTTTTCGGTATCCCTCCGGAATGCGCCATGCTGATGCTGGTACGCCCCATCAGCGGCAGCGCTGCATTGGCAGTGGGCAGCGAGCTGATGGCGCGGTACGGCGTGGATTCGGAGGTTGGACGCACCGCCGCCGTGATGCTGGGCTCCACGGAGACCACCTTCTATACCTTAAGCGTCTATTTCGGCGCCGCCGGAATCAAACGGACACGCTATACCCTGCCTGCGGCGCTGTTCGCCGACTTCGTTGGTTTCCTCACCGCCTCCTGGACAGTTCGGCTCCTTTTCTCATAAAAACGCCCCCGGATCGACTGTGATCCGGGGGATTGATTCAGTTGATGGAGATTGCTTCCCAGGTCAGGCTGCCGCCGTACTGGGCTATGGTCTTCCGGTTCCAGCCATCGGCAGACTGGGGATAGAAGGCCGAGGCCTGAACATTCTCAAAGGCATTGGCGGCGATCACCGGGGCGCTGCCCAGGAAGGTGACGCTCCACATGCCGCAGTCGGCAAAGGCGCCGGAGCCGATCTTCGCAACGCTTGCCGGGATCTGCACCCGTTCCATTTTGGCACAGCGGCTGAAGGCGTACCGTCCGATGGTCTCCACGGTCTCGGGGATAACCACCGCCGTGAGCTTGCTGCAGCCACGGAACAGATAGTTGCCGATCTCCGTGACCCCCTCGGGGATCATCAGGCTGGTGAGGGATGCGCAGTCCCGGAAGGCGCCGTCACCGATGGTGCGGACGGAGCCGGGTATGGACAAGCCGCCAAGTCCTGTGCAGCCGGCAAAAGCCTCCGCACCGATCACTTCCAGATTCAGCGGCAGGTTCACAAACTTGAGCCCCGTGCAGCCATAGAAGGCCAGCTCCGGAATTTCCGTGACGCCTGCGGGAATGTCGGCGCTTCTCAGGCTGGTGCAGCCATAGAAGGCGTAGCTGCCGATGGTTTCCAGGTCTTCATTCAGTGCCACATCCACAAGAGAAGTGCAGCCCCGGAAGGTGCCCACCTCCAGATCCTTCACGGAGCTGGGGATGGCAACCGTATTGAGCCTGGTGCAGCCTGCAAAGGCGAAGCCTCCCAGGTATTCCACCGTGCCGGGCATCTGAATCCAGGTCAGCGCCGTACAGCCCGCAAAGGCATACCAGCCGATGCTCATAACGCTGCCGGGGAGCTGGATGGTCTGCAGCGCCGTGCAATTCCGGAAGCCCTCCTCATCGATGCGCTCCAGGGTTTCCGGGAATGCCACAGCTTCCAGCGCGGTGCAGTCGATGAAGGCCCGCTGGCCCACGGAGGTCACGCCCTCCTCCAGAACGACCTGACGGATGATCTCCCGCCCGCCGTACCAGGGAGCGGGCCGGTCCTGGGTATAGAAATCCATCTGTCCTTCTCCCCGGATGGTCAGGGTGCCGTCAGCGGTCAGGTCCCAGGAAAGTCCCTGTCCGCAGGTTCCGTTTTCGGGAAGCTCCTGGGAGACGGTGGGGACATTGTATTTTTCCTCCTCCGCGGCCATCAATGCCTGGCGGATCTCCTCGGTCTGGCTCATCAGGAACTGGTCCAGGATGTCCCCGGCACCGATGGAAATCAGCCGGTCAAACTCCGCCTGAACCTCAGCCGGGATGGTCACATCGCCTGTGGCGTTGGCAGCGGAAATCATTCCGCCGGACAGCATCAGGCTCATGCATAGCACAACAGCAAGCAGTCGTTTCATCATATTCAAAGGTATCCTTCCTTTCTGCTCCGGGGATAACCCGGGTATTGTGCCGTGAGTGGTTTTTTTCTTTAGGCAACACCGCATAATGGGAGTTGCGGGCTTCGGCGGATCTTTTGCCCCAATCGTGCAGTATGAAAAATGGGAAATACACAAAGTATTCCCGCATTTTCCATACTTTCGCTTGGGTCAAAATCTCTCGCCGAATCTCCTTGCCCCATTATGCGGTGTTGCCTTTACTCTTCTTTCGGGGCCGCCGTTTCTTTCTTTGCCGCGGTTCTGCGGCGGCGTCTGCGGGAGCGGGTGGGAGACTCCGGCTCCGCCTTCTGTGCCCGGCGGGCATAGGCCTCGGCGGCTTCGGAGGTGGCCTCGTAGGTCAGGCGGCTGACCCGGATCAGGCCGTCGGGCTGCTCGGACAGGCGGACACGGATCAGGAACTTGCCGTGGTCGGCGCAGGCTGCCAGATCCATATAGCGGTGGCCCGGCTGGGCAAACCAGCGGGAACCCAGCATCTGACGGCCGCAGACGGGGCAGATGTTTTCACACCCGGACATGGCTGCCAGCGCCTCCCGCTTGTCGTGGTAGTCCCGGAAGACCTTGCGGTCCAGACAGCCGGGAAGCTCCGCGCCGTGGAAGCCGTTTTCATGGCTGCGGACAGCCTGGTCGTATTCCTCCACGCCCCGATCCAGATCCAGCCTTTCGCAGACCAGCGCCGTATGGTAGGCATCGCCCAGGGCATCATGGGCCGGGCGGGAGGCTTCGATGCCGAAAACCTCCATGGCGGTTTTCAGCGCCTTCTGGGAATTGGAGCCGTCGGTCTGGGCGTTGAAGATCATCTGGGCATTGTACCATTTTTCCGTCCAGCCGGGGTCCAGATTGAACAGCAGCAGGTTTTCCCGGAGGATGCCGATGTCGTCAAAGCCCCAGGTCAGGAACACCGGTTCCTCGCCGCACCAGGCGCGGAACTGCTCCATGGCCTCGGCGAAGGGAACGCCCTCGGAGCGAAGTCTGGACTCCTTGATGCCGGTGAGCTTGCTGACCCGCCGGTTCAGGTGCCGGTAGACCTTGGGCACGATCATGATCTGGAATTCGTCCGCAGGATGTCCGTCCCGGGTCAGACGAACCGCGCCGATCTGGATGATCTCTCCCCGGATGGAAACCGGAAGGACCTTTTTCGCGGACGGGGAGCCGGGCCAGGGCTGGTTCCACTCCATGTCCAACACAATATAATTCATTGCCATAACCTCTATCTCATACTTGCCCATCGGCACGTTTCTCAGCTGACAGCACCGCAGGATAAAATCAAAAAATCCGCCGTTTTCACTGCACAATGCTGTCTTAGTATCATACCACATTTCACAGTGCTCTGTAAATAGAAATTTCAGGAGAGATTGGAGATTGTTATTTCGGAGAAAAACGCAAAAAAACACTTGCAATTCCGCAGGGAATGTGCTACTATCACATCTGATATCGCAAATGCTGCGATTGGGCTGCCTTGTATTGGTTTGCGACCTCAGAGAGAGCGGGATGGTGGGATCCGCTTGCGTGCAATGCCGGGCTTTCTCCCAGGAGCTGCCGCCTGAAACCACAGTAGGGCCGGACGGGTGATGCCGTTATCCATCAAGGGCGTATCAGCGCCTGAAGCTGCGCCGCGCAAGGCGGCGAATTGCGGGTGGTACCGCGGAAGGAATGACCTTTCGTCCCGATTTTCGGGAGGAAGGTTCTTTTTTTATCCCTTTTTCCGCCCATGCTCCCATTCCATAATGTATACCTTTCAGGAGGAAATGACATGAAACAACAATTGGAATCCATTCGCCAGAAGGCCCTTGCCGCTCTGGAAGAGGCCGCCACTCCCGCCGAGCTGGAAGACCTGCGCGTCAGGCTGCTGGGCAAGAAGGGCGAGCTGACTGCCGTTCTGAAGCAGATGGGCAAGCTGTCCGCCGAGGAACGCCCCATCATGGGCCAGATGGCAAACAATGTCCGCGCCGCCATTGAGGAGAAGCTGGAACAGCGCAAGGCCTCGGTCCACGCCGCCGTCCTGGAGGCAAAGCTGGCTGCCGAGTCCATCGACGTCACCATCCCCGGCGACGAGATCGTCATGGGTCATCAGCATCCCATGAACCAGGTGCTGCAGCAGATCAAGGACATCTTCGTCGGTCTGGGCTACCAGGTGGTGGAAGGACCCGAGGTGGAGCTGGCCGACTACAACTTCACCCGTCTGAACATTGAGGAGGGTCATCCCTCCCGGGACCGCAGCGACACCTTCTATTTCACCGATGACGACAGCGTCCTGCTGCGCACCCAGACCAGCCCCATGCAGATCCGGGTCATGGAGAACGCCAAGCCCCCCATCTGCATTCTGGCTCCCGGCCGCGTGTTCCGTAAGGACGAGGCCGACGCCACCCACTCTCCCATGTTCCACCAGATCGAGGGCCTTGTGGTGGATGAGAACATCACCATGGGCGACCTGAAGGGCGCACTGATTTCCTGCATGCGCAAAATCTACGGTGAGGATGCCGTGATGCGGTTCCGACCCCATCACTTCCCCTTCACCGAGCCCAGCTGCGAAATGGATATGCAGTGCCACAAGTGCCACGGCACCGGCGAGATCGACG
Source organism: uncultured Clostridia bacterium (assembly GCA_945486915.1). Lineage (GTDB taxonomy): Bacteria > Bacillota > Clostridia > Oscillospirales > Oscillospiraceae > Faecousia. The sequence continues at coordinate 6,879 of CALYTP010000021.1, forward strand.
GCAATGTCTGCTCCACCTGCCATGGCGAGGGCTGGATCGAACTGCTGGGCGCCGGTATGGTGCACCCCACCGTTCTGGAAAACTGCGGCATCGACTCCACCAAGTACTCCGGCTTTGCCTTCGGCATGGGCCTGGAGCGCATGGCCATGGGCCGCCTGAAAATCACCGACCTGCGTCTGATCTTCGACAACGACGTCAGGTTCCTGAATCAGTTCTAAGGAGGATCCCGGTATGAAGCTGAACAGAAAATGGATCAATGAAGAATTTGTGGACCTCTCCCACGTTTCCGACAAGGAATTTGTGGAAACCATGACCGTCTTCGGCCAGAAGGTGGAGACCTGGGAGCGGATGGATGCCGAGATCAAAAATGTCGTCGTGGGCAAGGTGCTCTCCATGGAGCGCCACCCCAACTCCGACCATATGTTCATCTGCCAGGTGGACGTGGGCCAGGCCGAGCCTGTGCAGATCGTCACCGGCGCCCAGAACGTGAATGTGGGCGATCTGGTTCCCGCCGCTCTGCACAATTCCTGGCTGCCCGGCGGCGTTCACATCACCAAGGGCAAGCTCCGGGGAGAAGTATCCAACGGTATGCTGTGCTCCTTCGCCGAGCTGGGACTGACCCAGAACGACCTGCCCGGCGTCTTCGCCGACGGCATCTGGATTCTGGAGCCCGATTCCGCCAAGCCCGGCGACGACATCAACCCCATCATCGGCAATGACGACACCATCGTGGACTTCGAAATCACCAACAACCGCCCCGACTGCTACTCCATCATCGGTCTGGCCAGGGAGGCCGCTGCCGCCTTCGGCAAGCCCATGCGCCACCACGAGCCTGTGGTGAAGGGCAGCGACGCCGGTTCCATCTACGAGCATCTGGATGTGGAGGTACCCGCCGACCAGCTGTGCAACCGGTATTCTTCCAGAATGGTTGCCAATGTGAAGATCGGTCCCTCCCCCAAGTGGCTGCGGCAGAGACTTCGCGCCAACGGCGTCCGCCCCATCAACAACATCGTTGACATCACCAACTACGTCATGCTGGAGTACGGCCAGCCCATGCACGCCTTCGACTACCGCTATGTCACCTCCGGCAAGATCGTGGTCCGGGAGGCCGAAGAGGGCGAGGTGCTCACCACCCTGGACGGCACCGTCCGCAATCTGAAGGCCGGTATGCTGGTCATCGCCGACGACTCCCGGCCCATTGGTCTGGCTGGCATCATGGGCGGCGAGAACAGCGAAATCGTGGACGACACCACCATGGTGGTCTTCGAATCCGCCAACTTCAACGGCACCTCCATCCGCCAGACCGCTCTGGCCCTGGGCATGCGCACCGAGGCCTCCGGCAAGTTCGAAAAGAGCCTGGACCCCATGATGACCATTCCCGCGGTGCAGCGCGCCTGCGAACTGGTGGAAATGCTGGGCTGCGGCGATGTGCTGGACGGCACCATCGACATCATCAACTACGTTCCCGAAGCCAGGACGTTGCCCCTGGAGCCTGAGCGCATCAATAAGCTGCTGGGCACCAACATCTCCAAAGAAGACATGGTCATGTACCTGAACCGTCTGGAGATCCCCGTGGAGGGCAACACCGTTCTGGTTCCCTCCTTCCGTCCCGACCTGAACCTGATGGCAGACCTGGCAGAGGAAGTGGGCCGCTCCTTCGGCTACAACGAAATCCCCACCACCGAGTTCCGCAACTCCACCCAGGGCGGCTACTCCGACGAGATGAAGCTGGAAGCCAAGGCCGGAACCCTGTGCCGTGGTCTGGGCTACAGCGAGATCATCACCTACTCCTTTGTCTCCCCCGCCGTCTTCGATCAGATCCGGCTGCCTGCCGACTCTTCCCTGCGCAACGCCATGAGGATCCAGAACCCCCTGGGCGAGGACACCTCCATCATGCGCACCATCGCTCTGCCCTCCATGCTGGAGATTCTGAGCCGCAACAACGCCTACCACAACAAGGCCGCCAAGCTCTATGAGGTGGCAAAGATCTACCTGCCCGTGGAAGGCCAGCCCCTGCCCGAAGAGCCCAAGATGCTGGTCTTCGGCTCCTATGGTGAAGGGGAAACCTTCTTCAAGCTGAAGGGCGAGATCGAAGCCGTGTTCGCCGGCCTGCGGCTGAAGAAGGCCAGCTACACCGCCGTGAAGAACAACCCCAGCTACCATCCCGGCCGCTGCGCTTCCATCAGCATCGACGGCGTGGAGGTGGGCGTCATGGGCCAGGTGCATCCCCTGGTGGCCAAGAACTACGGCATCGACACCGAGGTCTACTGCGCCGAGCTGAGCTTCACCAAGCTGCTGGATCTGCGGCTGCCCGACGCCACCTACACGCCCCTGCCCAAGTATCCCACGGTCTGCCGTGACCTGGCGCTGATCTGCGATGAGGCTGTCACCGTGGCCGATGTGGAGGATGTCATCACCGCCTCCGCCGGCAAGCTGCTGCGGAAGATCCAGCTGTTCGACATCTACCGCGGCGTGGGCGTGCCCGAGGGCAAGAAGAGCATGGCCTTCTCCCTGGAACTCCGGGCCGATGACCGCACCCTGACCGACAGCGATTCCGAGGGCGTGGTTTCCAAGGTCCTCGCCTCCCTGAAGGACAGGCTCAACGCCTCCCTGCGGTAAAATCGGATTCTCCAAACAAAAGTTCAGAAAAATTTTCCCATCAGGGCTTTACAGAATCCACAAATTGGGATATAATAGCTCTATATTTCTATCATTAAGGAGGCTGAGACCATGACGGATATGGAAACCCAAAAATTCGAGGTCCCCGAAGAGAAAGACAATATGCGGCAGATACTCCGGAGTGTGTTCAATGCCCTGAACGAAAAAGGTTACAACCCCATCAACCAGATCGTGGGTTATCTGCTCACCGAAGACCCCACCTACATCACCAATTACGGCTCCGCCCGCAGCATGATCTGCAAGATCGACCGGGATGAGCTGATGCAGGTTCTGGTCCGGGAATACCTCTTCGAACACAAATAACACCCGCCAGGAGGCTTTTGCTGCGGCAAAGGCCTCCTGTTATGTAACATGTTATGTAACTTGAAAACTTCATACTTCCTCCGTCTTTTCACTAAAACGGCATCATTTAATTGTAAATTCTTTCCATCTCACCGTTTTTCACCCTTTTGGGGATTGACATGTTGGTTACAATGTGTTACAATTCCACTACATTTTACAGGAGGTTCCTTTACATGGCTGATGAAAAAGCAGTTCTGATGTACAAAGGTCGTCCGCTGATGCGGAAGGACAACCTGATCTACTACGGCTCCATGGCCGATTCCCACATCGTTATGATGCAGGTTCTGGAAACCAAAAAGGTCGGCGACACCGATATCGCCACCCGGGTTTCCGTTCAGCTTCAGCTCACCGATCCCACTGCCAGAAGCAGAGACCGGGTCGTGAAGAAGAGCGAAAAAGACGGCTTTTACACCGCTCTGGATGTGGGCTATGTCTGGCTGACCCGCGCCCTGGCCGGCAAATAACCGGCTGACGCTTTGCCGCGTCAAAAACAAACAGAATCCCAGCGACGGAGGTAACGTATGAAATTCACCACGCGAGTCACAGGTATCCTGCTGACTTTGACGATCCTGATTGGTATTTTTTCCATCACAGCAGCCGCTGACGGCACCATCTATTCCGGCATCGGTTTTGTAACTGCCAGCGGATTGAATCTGCGCCAGCAGCCCGACACCGGTTCGGCCGTCCTCGCCACCGCCAGATCCGGCGAATGCATCGTTGTTCTGGGCCAGGAGGGCGACTGGTATCACGTTCTTTACAATCTCCAGGAAGGCTATATGAGTGCCGAATACCTGAGCGTTTCCGCCGTCGAAAACGCGGAACTGGGCTACGGCAAGGTCATCGGCTCCTCCGTGAATCTGCGCAGCGGCCCCAGTATCTCCCACAACCGGGTGGGCACCGCCAGCTACGGCGACAAATGCTACATCATCGGCCTGAACCAGGGCTGGTTCAAGGTCATCCACGGCTCCACCATCTGCTATATCCGCAGCGATTTTGTGGAGCTGACGGAAATCCCCTATGAAAATCTCGCGTCCTCCAATTCCCCCCGATTCTTTCGGGGCGGCAAATCCCTGGGCACCGCCCCCAGTGCGGCGGCTCTGAACGGGACCGCTTCTTCCGGCAGCTCCGTTTCCCAGGGCAGTGCCACCGGTGCGCAGATCCTGGCAAAGGCGCAGGAGTATCTGGGAACGCCCTATGTTTACGGCGGCGCATCCCCCAGCGGCTTTGACTGTTCCGGCTTTGTGTACTATGTCTACGGCTGCTTTGGTTACAGCGTCGGCAGAACCCCCGCTGCCCAGAATACCGTGGGCACCTATGTGGACAAGGCCAGCCTGCAGCCCGGTGACATCGTCCTCTTCGCCGGTACCGGCGGCAGCGGCATCACCCACTCCGGCATCTACGCCGGAAACGGCCAGTTCATCCACTCCCCCAATTCCCGCAGCACTGTCTCCTATTCCGACCTGACCAGCGGCTACTGGAGCGAGCACTTCTACTGCGGCAGACGGGTCGCATGATATCCCCTACATAAATTCATCCTGCACGAATAGCGTGCAGGATGTTTTTTGTTTCACACAGGATGAAAAAATGTAATTTGAAGGAGAGATTGGAGATTAAAGAGTGTAGCGTGAAGATCATGAAATCGATCCATTTCATGAATAATCTATCCGTAGAATCCCGTATAAGAAACACGGAAACCGTGGATTCAAGTTATCTCCACTCCCCACTCTTCACTCTACAATCTGACTGTAAAAATACTATTTGTGCATCCATTGGTATTGGCATTCCTCCCGGCGGGTATAATGACCGCAGAATGATAAATTTTCACAGCAAGGCAGGTAACCATATGGCAAAACACAAACGGGGAAAGAGCAGCTTTCTCTTTGAAAATACTCCGGTGATTTCCGCCTGGGCGAGCATCGCCGGAAAGAAGGAATCCGAAGGTCCCCTGGGGAAAACCTTTGACGAAACCACCTCTGACACCTTCTTTGGCCAGAAGACCTGGGAGCAGGCGGAGAAGAAAATGCAGGAGCTGTGCTTGAAGAAGCTGCTGGAGAAGGCGAATCTGCACACCTGGGACATCGACCTGGTGTTTTCCGGGGATCTGCTGAACCAGTGTATCGGCTCCTCCTTCTCTCTGCGCAATATGAACATCCCCCATCTGGGTCTGTACGGCGCCTGCTCCACCATGGCCGAAAGCCTGCTGCTGGCGGCCATGACGGTGGACGGGGGCTATGCCGACCGGGTGGCCGCCCTGACCTCCTCCCACTTCGCCTCATCGGAACGCCAGTACCGATTCCCCCTGGGCTACGGCGGACAGCGGACGCCCACAGCCCAATGGACGGTGACAGGCTCCGGCTCGGCTCTGGTCACCTGTGATGGCACCGGGCCAAGGATCACCGCCGCAACGGTGGGCACCGTCAGGGATCTGGGAATCAAGGACCCCGGCAATATGGGCGCTGCCATGGCTCCGGCGGCCTACGCAACCATCCGCTCCCATTTTGAGGATCTGGGCACCTCGGTGCAGGATTATGATATGGTCGTCACCGGCGATCTGGGGCAGCTGGGCAAGGAGCTTCTCATGGAGCTTGCCCAGCGGGACGGACTGGAATTCGGCGGAAAGCTCACCGACTGTGGAAATCTGGTTTTTGACAACACGGTACAGGATGTCCACGCAGGCGGCTCCGGCTGCGGGTGCAGCGCCATCACCCTGTGCGGCCACCTTCTGGGGGAGCTGAGCCGGGGCAAGCTGAAGAAGATCCTCTTCTGCGGCACCGGTGCCCTGCTCTCCCCCACCTCCACCCAGCAGGGACTTCCCATCCCCGGGGTCTGCCATGCTGTGGCCATGGAAGGAGGGAATTGAGATGGATTATCTGAAGGCATTTCTGGTGGGCGGTTGTCTGTGCTTCATCGGTCAGATCCTCATCGACAAGACCACCCTGACCCCCGCCAGGATTCTGGTGAGCTATGTGGTGGTCGGAGTGGTGCTGGGGGCTCTGGGCCTTTACCAGCCCATCATTGACTTTGCCGGAGCCGGGGCCTCCGTGCCGCTGACCGGCTTTGGCGCCACACTGGCGAAGGGGGTGAAGGAGGCCGTGGACAAGGACGGCTTCCTGGGGATCCTCACCGGAGGACTCACCGCCTCCGCAGGCGGTATCTGCGCAGCCATCGTATTCGGCCTTCTGGCATCGCTTCTTTTCAAGCCCAAGGATAAAGCCTGATTTTTGGGGTATGCTATCTCTGCGGAAAAACCGCAACAACAGGCAACCTCTAAAAACTACTCTTTGCAGTTTTTGAGGTACCCAATAATCAGGAGGACTTATCATGAGCAATCAGAACAAGAACCAGAATCAGAACCAGAACCAGAACAACTCCCAGAACTGCGGCAGAGATCAGAGCCAGAACAACACCCAGCAGAGCCGCTGACCATGAAAACGCTGCCCCGGGAAGCATCCCGGGGCAGCAAATTATGTATTGCTTTTCAGATGGTGTCAGGGTTTCCCGACGGGCACATTGGTGTTTGCCCGGAACGCATCCAGCAGCGCATTCAGATTCTCTTCGTGGGTGAAGCGGTAGGCTTTTTCCTTACCGTCAAAGCGCACCACCAGATAGCACAGGGTACCGTAGATCTTCCCGTTTTCAAAGAAGCCCTTGGTTACTCCCAGACGCTTGTACACACGTTCCATGGCCGACAGCGGAATGTATCCCACCCGGCTGAAGCCGAACATTCCCACATACAGCGCCTTGTCTCCCAGTCCGAAATCCTCATAGTGGGTGCAGCAAACCCTGTCGGGACGGAGAACTTCCGCAGGAAGTATCTGATTGGATAGAGCCTTGGGTGGAATGTACATGGAAACAGTCCTTTCTCAGCAATCGCAGCTTATTTGACGGCCTTCTCGCCCTTGGGGGCCTTGACAATGAACAGGACCAGCAGAACGATTGCAATGCCAACGCCCAGGATCCTGGAGATGGGAGGCAGGAAGGGGATTCCGCCCAGATACAGCTTGCTGTTGAACACGAAGGAAACGGTAACGGCGGTCATGAATGCAGCGGGCACCGCGCAGATGTAGCCGTTCTTGCCCTCATGGCGCAGATACATGGCAGCGGTCCACAGAACGATGGCGGCCAGGATCTGGTTGGTGGAGGCGAAGTAATTCCAGATGGAGGTGTAGTCCAGCTGGGAAACCAGAACGCCCAGACCCAGCAGAGGAATGGTGAGGATCAGGCGGTTCCTGTAGCTCTTCTGATCCAGCTTCAGAGCATCGGCAACGGTCAGACGGGCGGAGCGGAACGCGGTATCGCCGGAGGAAATGGGGCAGGCAATGACGCCCAGCATGGCCAGGATTGCACCGAAGCCGCCCATGGTGGTGGAGCAGATGTTATACACGCAGCCGGACTGGCCAACAGCCATAGCTTCCTTCAGGCCGGACATCAGGCCGCCCTCGATGGGGAACAGCGCGCAGGAGGCAGCGGCCCAAACCAGAGCGATGACACCCTCGCAGACCATGGCGCCATAGAACACCACATGTGACATCTTCTCACTCTTGCAGCAGCGGGCCATAATGGGAGACTGGGTGGAGTGGAAGCCGGAGCATGCGCCGCAGGCCACGGAGATAAACATGGCGGGGAACACGGAGGTTCCGGCAGGATGCATATTGCGCAGGGGGAAGATCTCGGGGATCTCATAGCCCTTGATGATGGTGCCCGCGCCCACGCCGATGGCCATGACGATCAGGCAGATGCCGAACAGGGGGTACAGCTTGCCGATGATCTTGTCCACGGAGAGGAAGGTGGCAATGAAGAAATAGGCAAAGACGATGGTCAGCCAGAAATACTTGTTGGTCAGGATGCCGGTGGAGCCGCCCTGGCCGCACAGATAGCTCAGCAGGCCCGCAGGACCCACGGCGAACACAACGCCCACCATGAACAGCAGCACGGTGGAGAAGACGCGCATGACCTGCTTCATCACATTGCCCATGTACATGCCGGTGAGCTCAGGAACGCTGAGGCCCTTGTGACGCATGGACATGAAGCCGGACGCAAAGTCATGAACACCGCCGCAGAAGATGGTACCGAAGGTGATCCACAGGAACACGCTGGGACCCCACATGGCACCGCCAACAGCGCCCCAGATGGGACCCAGGCCGGCAATGTTCAGAAGCTGAATCAGGAAAATTCTCCAGGTGGGCATGACCACATAGTCAACACCGTCCTCCATGGAGACTGCAGGGGTTTCCCGGTCGTCGGGACCGAAGGTCTTGGATACAAATCTGCCGTAGATAAAGTATCCGCCAATGAGAAGCGCCAAACATACGAAGAAGCTAATCATAAAACACCCTCCTAAAATATTGCTGCTCCAAGGGAGCAAATGTAGGACGCAGCAAGAGTGTCGTAGCACCCTTGCTGCACGGGTATATTGTAGCGCCATCCGTCGTGATTGTCAACAAAAATTATTCATATTTTATCAACAGAAATGTAACAACATCCAATTCCGACAGTGGTTTCCCGACTTCAAAGATGCAGGTGATTGCACAGTCTGATGATCCGGAAGCACCGGTCAGACTTCCGCGAACCGGTTCCCGTGGAAGAAATAGAGGTATTTCCCCTTGACGGGCATTTCGTATATTCTGGCCAGGGCTTCGGCGTAGGTTTCCAGCTGGGGACGATAGCGTCTGACCGCGTCTGCCAGTGTGTCTTCGGTGACATGGTCGGTTTTGAAATCCACAATGGTGATCCCGTCGGCTTCCAGCAGGGCGCAGTCCACCACACCCTGGAGCAGGACATACTCCCCTTCCAGCCCGTCGCCGTATTTCCTGCCGTCATCCAGAATGGAAAACTTGAATTCCCGGAGGTACGGCGTTCCCGTGCGGAGCTTTCTGCCGATATCGCTTTCAAAAAATGCCGCAATGGACGCTGTGTTCACCAGGCTCCCCTGCTCGGCGGTGAGATAGCCCTGCTCCACCATACGCTTCACCTCTGCCGCAACCCCCGCCTCATCGGTGCAGCTTTCATAACGGAGAAACTGCATGGCGCTGTGAATGGCGCTGCCGTAGGCTTTTCCGGTCTTTGCCGCCTCCCGGAAGGTGGGTTTGCGCCAGGTGTGGTGCTCCGTTTGCGGGCGGCTGGTATCCTCCATGGCCTCCTCATCCCGGCTTCTGCCCTTGCGTCCAGTGGCCGTCTGCTTGGAGGGAGCCAGGGTGGCAGGGATATGGGCATATTGGAAGGACAGCCCTGCGCGCAGAGCTTCCTCCGCGTGTTTCGGGAGAACTGCGGCAGTTTCGGTGACGGCGCAGCCTTCCCTGCAATGGGCTGTACTCTGCATCAGGTCGATCCGCCAGGGGTGAGCCGCAATGTGAAGCGCATCCGGCCTGCCGCCAGCATTATGGAGGCTGCCCGCCTCGATTCTCTGCATGGCGGCGGTGAGAATCCAGTCTCCGGGGCAGTCGGCATCCAGGCACAGAAGCTTCCCGCCGTCCGCCGAAAGCCGCAGGGCGATATCCTGCAGCTTGTTTTCCGGCTTTCGCATGGCGCAGGTCATGACGAGACGATCCCGCGCCCGGGTCATGGCCACGTAAAGAACCCGTAGCTCCTCGCTGAGGCTTTCGGACTGCATGGACACCGCAATGGCCCGCTTGGCAATGGAGCCGTAACGCACCCGGTTCTGATTGTCCGCCACCGACAGCCCCAGTCCAAGGGTTTTGTCGCAGAGAACCTGCTGCTTCAGATCCTCCCGGTTGAATTTTCTCGAGAGGTTGCACAGGAATACCACCGGGAATTCCAGTCCCTTGGACTTGTGGATGCTCATGATGGTCACACAGCCCGCGCTGCTGCTGCCCGCCGAGGGAACGCCGCTGCTGCCCAGGGATTCCAGATGCTCCAGGAATTGATCCAGGCTCCGCAGACCCGTTTTTTCAAAATCCGCCGCCAGGCGGAAGAACATCTGAAGATTCTCCTTCTTCGCTCTGCCCCCGGGCATGGCACCGTAAATGCTGTCCATCCGGGTCAGAAGGAGGCACTTTTCCAGCAAATTGGTCAACGGCTCCATCCTGGCGGCTGCGCGAAGCTCCGTCAGGATTTTCAGGAACTCCTCTGCCTTCCCGGCATCGCTTTGGCACAGGGCATCATAGATGCACTGCTTTTTGTTCCGGCCCCGGAGGGAAGCCAGATCATCCGCCGTAAAGCCGAAAACCGGACTTGCCAGCACACTCAGCAGCGGAATATCCTGCCGGGGGTTGGCAATGGTCTGCAGGAAGGCCGTCAGGGTGGTGACCTCCTCTGTCTGCATCAGATCCATGCCGCCGTCCATGGTGCAGCGGATGCCCTCTGCCTCCAGTGCCCGGCGGTAATCGGGCCCGGCAGAGCCAGGCGAGCGCAGGAGGATCACAATATCCTCCGGCTGCACCCGGCGCAGGTTATCTCCGTCGCGGATCATGGTGCCGGAATCCAGCATCTCCCGGATTCTCGACGCCGCAAAGGCTGCCTCCTCCGGGCCGGTCTCCTCCTGGGTCTCCAGCACATACAGCTCCACCGCCGGGTCGGGAAGCGGCGCATGGGGAATTCCCTCCCGCAGTGCTTCCGCCTCGCCGTATTCCAGGCCGCCCACCTCCGGGCTCATGCAGGCATGGAAGACATCGTTGATGCCCTCAATGACCTCGCCGCCGGAACGGAAATTGTGAGAAAGCAGAACCTTTCTTCCCTGTCCCAGCTGACTTTCCTCCGGTTTTCCATATTCCCGGTACTTTTTTAGGAAGATTCCCGGGTCTGCCAGGCGGAACTGGTAGATGGACTGCTTCACGTCGCCCACCAGGAAGCAATTCTGCCGCTCCTGAGTAAGGACGGAGAAAATGGCATCCTGCACGCCGTTGGAATCCTGATACTCGTCCACCATGATCTCCCGGTATCTTCCGCCGATCTCCCGGGCAGCCGCCGTGGGAGAGGTGCGGCTTTTCCCCAGCAGCAGATCCAGTGTGCGGTGCTCCAGGTCGCCGAAGTCCAGCACCCTTCTGCCCCGCTTGAGGCGCCGGTAGTCCGCATCAAACTGCCGCACCAGGGCAATGAGTCCCGCCGCTGCCGCAGAAGACTGGCGAAGATCCTCCATCACCTTGGCGGAGTCGTTGGCAAAGTACCGGACCCGTTTGGCAATGCCCTCCTTGCAGGCATTGCGGATGGCCTTGACCCGCTCCGTCAGCTCCGGGTCGGGGTTATTCTTTCTGGGGAAGCTCAAGGTGCCGAACCGGATATCCTTCCGGGCGCAGACCTCGTCCCAGGTATTGCTGCTGCGTAAATAGGCCAGCTGCTCCACAGTCTCGCGGAAGTTCAGCGCAGGCTTTTCCATACCCTCCAGCTCCTCCAGCTGCCGGGTGCAGGTTTTCAGGACGGCAATCTGGCGGTCCAGCCAGCGGAAGAGGTCATCCATCAGGTATCTGCCCCAGATGGATTCCGAGGCATCGGCAGTCTGCTCCAGCTCCATGCCGGTCAGGCATCCATCCAGCCAGCCTTCGGGGTCCAGGTGGCATCGAGCACTGTCGAAGACCTTCTGAATGATCTCCGGGACGATGCTGTCGTTCCGGCCCACGCCCTGGGTGTCCACGAAATCCCGGAAGTGACCCTCCGACGACTGGTTTTCGTAAGCACGATCCAGAAGATCCTTCAGGACGGTCTCCCGCAGCTCCCGGCATTCGCTTTCGTCCGCCACCCGGAAGTCCGGGGCCAGATCGATGCGGTAGGCATACTCCCGCAGGATCGCCGAGCAAAAGCCATGGACAGTGGAGATCTGGGTCAGGTAGAGCCGCTGCATCTGCTTTTGCAGGTGTCGGTTCTCCGGCTCCCGGGCAATCCGCTCCGTCAGTTTGGCGGCGATCTTGCCCCGAAGCTCGGAGGCGGCGGCTTTCGTATAGGTAATGATGAGGAACTCATCCAGATTCGCAGGATTGTCCGGGTCGGTCAGAAAGCGCATCAGGCGGTCCACCAGCACCTTGGTCTTGCCGGAACCGGCTGCCGCACTGACCAGCAGACGGCCTCCCCGATCGTTCACCGCCTGGGCCTGTTGGGGGGTCAGCTTATCTGCCATGCTTTTCCATCTCCTTCTCCACTTCCTCCCAGAACTGCTGGGGCTTCATGGCTTTGTAGTTGCGTCTGCCGGGCACATTGGCGCTGTGGCAGACGGCGCCATAGGGGCAGAAGCGGCAGGCATCGTGGGCGGAGCCTCTCGTATACGGATTCGGCTCCACATTGCCGGAGGCAATCTCCTCCACCAGCTCGCCCAGGACCCGGAACACATACCGCTCCAGCAGCTTCAGCTGATCCCGGTCCGCCAGGTCACCGGAAAGGCTGCCGTCCTTTTTCACCGCGTAATCCAGCCGCTTGGGGTCTTCCCCCGGCTCCATAGCGTGAAGAACCGCCTCATCCTTCAGAAGCAGTCCCTTCCGCTTCCAGAGGGCTTCCCGCTGCTTTTGCAGCTCCTCTTCCTCCGGCATACCGTCGGAGGTGACATAGGGCACCCTTGCGGGGAAATACTGCACCCCCGCCGGAACCGGGTGACTGCCCAGCATTTCGGCGCCGCTGCTTTGAAGGGCAAAGAGGTACAGCAGCATCTGCAGTCCCACGCCGTTGAACACATCGCAGTAGTCAAAATCCTTTTTGCCGGTCTTATAATCCACCACCCGGTAATAGGAACTGCCCGGGCTCTGCCAGATGTCCACCCGGTCCACAAATCCCCGTAAGATGGCGGGAATCCTCCCGTTGGGAATGGCGATGGGCGGCAGGGAGCCTTCCTCCCCGGAGCCAAAGGCCACCTCGAAGCCGCCGGGGGCAAAGTCGGATTCGCTGAGCTCCTGCCACAGCTCCTCCACAACCATGTCCAGCTCCCGCAGATTCCGGCGGAACAGATACACCATCCGCTCCGACTGGATCTGGCCGAAGCGCTGGGCAGCATACTCCTCCGAATACCCATGGGCGATTTCCAGGGTCTTTTCCAGACTCACATGATGGAAGCCGCCCATGTCCCGGATGGTACGGGCAGTCTGCTCCAGAACGGCGTGGACATAGGTACCGAACTCGGCAGGGTCCACCGTGGCCTCCTTCCGCTCCTTTGCCCGAAGGCCGTAATTCAGAAAATAGGACAATCGGCACTCCGCCTGTTTATCCACCTGGGAGGCAGACAGGTTCAGACTGTCGCCGTAGAGCTTTCGGATATTCTCCGGGGTCACGGTGCCGAGTTCATAGCGGGCGCGGTGGAGTATGGTATCATACTCCTGGGAAACGCCCAGTCTCCGGGCTGCCTCCCGCTGATCCATTCCCGCAAGGTAAGCGCCTGCCTCCATGGCATCCGCATCGGCAAAGCCCAGGTTTTCCTCCTGCGCTTCCCCGCCGCCTGCCAGATCCCAGAGCCTGCGGAAAACAAACGACGGCTGCTGGCCGGAGCAGTACACCGTGACGGACTCCATGGCGCCGCAGAACACCCCATAGATTTCCGCAAATTCCGCCTGCACGCCCTCCATGGCGCCGCCGGTGAGGGGAACGCCCAACGCCCGCAGCGCGACGCGCTCCTGATCGGTGAGGACGCCTGTGGAGCCGGAATAGCCGGGCAGGCACCCCTCCCGGACGCCCACCACGATCAGATGCTTCTGGGCGTGGCAGCGCATGGCGGACACCGGGCCCACCTGAACCGCATCCAGCACCGGCGGGATGGTGCCCACATCGTAGCGGCTCAGCAGCAGCCGCAGCAGCCGGACAAAATGCTCCGGCTCCCAATGGGTCTGCCCCAGCACATCATGGAGCTGTTCCAGGGCAGACAGGAGAATTTCCCACAGCTGGTTCAGAATCTGGGCCTCCCGACTGTCCCCGGAGTGTTCCCACTGCAGCGCCATTTCCTCCAGGCGCTGCTCCAGACGGATGGCTTCCAGAAAATCATAAAGGGCCAGCACCTGCTCCCGGAGGGAGGCTGCTCGTCGAAAGTCCTGTCGAAGCTGCTCCAAAGGTGCCAGAAAACTGCTTCTGGCCGCATTCAGCGCTTCCAGACGGCTGCGGCTGTCGGCGCTCCATTCCTCGCCCAGGCCGTCGGGATGGTTTTCCCACTCGGAAAGCCAGGCGCTGCCCCGGATGCCCCAGAGGATGGCATAATTCTCCACCCGGTCGCAGGTGTCCGGGTCCATGCCGGACAGCGCCGAGCGGAGATACCGGAAGACACTGCGCTGGTCAAAGTCGCTGAGGGCGGCATCCAGCGCCGTCAGCACCGTGGCAATGATGCTCTTCTGCAGGATCTCCTCCGTGCCGGACTGGTAGATGGGGATATGCATCCGGTGGAAAATCAGGTTCACCAGGGGCAGGTATTCCGACATATCGGCGCAGACCAGGGTGATATCCCGATAGCGGCAGCCCGCATCCGCCAGCTTCCGGACGGTATGTGCCGCGGACATGACCTCATTCCAGGCAGTATCGCAATGGCAAGCCCGGAGGCAATCCGCTGCGCCGCCAAAGGGAATCGGCCCCTGGAAAAGCCTGTCCCGCACCAGCGACAGGGGGTCCTGCCGCCCGGGGATGATCTCCACCTGAACGGAAACCCCCAGCTTTTTGGCGCTGCGCAGGAGCTGGCCGGCGGTGCCGCCTGCCTTTTCAAAGGCCATGGCTGCAGAATCCACGCAGTCGCAGTTGAGGCTCACCGTCACCTCCGGGCTGACCCGGATCAGGTGCTCCAGGATCGCCATATGCTGGCGGGTAAAATCCGGAAAGCCGTCGATGTAAAACACATGCTCCTCGCCGAAGGTTCCGCCCTCCAGCTGCTCCAGCAGCCAGTTCATTTGATCCCGGGGATCGCGTTTTCCCCGGCTGCAGAGGCTGTCGTAGCCCTCCATCAAAAGGGAAAGCTCCTCCAGCTTCTGCGCCAGCGTGCCCTCCGCCTGGGAGGCGGCGTGCTTCAGATCCCCAGGGTAGATGCAGCAGCGCTTGAATTCATCCACTGCATCGATGAGCTCCGTTAAGAATTCCGGTTTCGTTTCCACAGCGGCATAGGATTTCAGCCGGCTGCTGAGCTGCCGGGCTGCCGCTGCCATGGCCACCACCCGGCCGCCGTTGTCCAGACATTCCAGCGCCGCGCTGCCCGCCTGCTCCGTTGCCCTTCTGGCAAGGCGGCTGAAGGACAGCACTTCGGCATAGCGGCTGGCGGTGTCCCCGGCGGCAAGGCAGAGTGCCCGCTCGGTCTCATGGCTGATGAGCTCCGGGACCATGAGGATCCGTCCGGGCCTGCGGCAGCGGACGTCCTCCGCAATCCGCGAAAGCACCGCCGCCTGATTGGCGGTCCAGTCTTTTCCCAGCAAAAGATGAAGCATAGCGCCCCTCCTCAGAAAGATTTTCATACATAATGGCTTTGCGCAACAGGCTGACAAATTGTAATTTTACAGTTAGATTGGAGAGTGAAGAGTGAAGAGTGAAGAGTGGAGATAACTGAAACTTACGGCTTCCGTGTTTCTTATGCAGAATTCAACG
>CALYTP010000022.1:0-21620 GCA_945486915.1 uncultured Clostridia bacterium
CCACCGAGGGCGACGTGAAGAACATGGAGAAGCTCATCGACATGCTGGAGGATTCCGACGACGTGCAGAATGTCTGGCACAACTGGGACAACGACTGATCGATGTTAAAACCGGAGGAACGGCGAGAGCCGTTCCTCTTTTTTGTCCTTAAAAATCAACAAAAAAATTCTTTTGTTCAAAAGTGAAGCCGGGCCGCGCCAAGGCCGCACTGGCACTTACAGAAGCATTGACAGTTCCACTAACAGTATCACTTACACGATCACTTGCACTGGCGGATGATTTTAAAAAAATTTTAGTGTTGCATACCGGCATGCAAGATTCCGGAGCGGGCGGGGGAGATAGGAAGGGAGTTGATCGCTTTGGCGGAAGAACAGAAAAAGAGTTTTGTGCTGTATTTTGACATGTACCCCAGCATCCGCGTACTGCCCGCCGACCAGAAGGGGATGCTGCTGGGGGCGGTGTTCGAGTATGCCCAGTCGGCGGCGGAGCGGGACATCACGCCGGAGGAGATCATGGCCCGGTACCCGGACATGAGCCAGGCATGCAGCATGGCCTTTCGTTTTGTGGCGGAGACCATCCGGCGTGACACGGAGAAGTGGAAGGCTAAGCACAAGCGGTACTCCGAGGCCGCAAAAGTCCGCTGGGAAAAGGGCCAGTACGCCGGCGAAGGCGGGTACGGCGGAAGGGGCGATGAGAAAGCCGCCTGTATGCGGAAATATATCGACCAGATGCCAAAGAGAGGGAAGCAGGACGGCCGGAACGATGTCTGACAGGCGATTCTACCGCTGGTCGGTTGTCTTTTTTCCAAAAACGGCGTAGAGTCTGTGATGAGGTGAAGCTCATGAACAAGGAACGGCTGGGCGCTTTCATCACGGAGCGCCGCAAAGAACACAACATGACGCAGAAGGAGCTGGCAGAAAAACTCCACATCACAGACAAAGCCGTCAGCAAATGGGAGCGGGGACTGAGTTACCCAGATGTGACGTTACTGGAGCCGCTGGCGGAGGTTCTCGGTCTGAGTGTGGAGGAGCTGGTGGCCTGCCGGAAACGAGAGGCAGAGAGAGGAGCGGAGGAGCCTGTGAGCGCGTTATTGGATATTTCCCGGGATAATCTGAAGAAGGAGAAGCAGCGGGGCGGGCAACGTTCCTTAGTGTTGGGAGTATTGTTGATGGCGGCGCTAACGGCACTGGTACTTTTGTATGCGGATACCTTCGTCAGCGAACAGCGGGAGAGTGCTATTTCTCTGAAAGAGACCGTGGACGGTGAGAATTACCTGTATGTAGAGGAGAAAGGCCATCTTCTGAAATTGAAATGCGGAGACGGAATCGACTTTGACGGGCTGACACTGAAAAATGATTTTGGGAAACCCAATGTTTTCCGCATGGACTGCCGGTGGAACAAGAGAACATATGTGGGGACCGTCCGGAGCTGCGAAGTAACAGACAGAATTCTACTCGGTTTGTCAGGTATGGTGGGCAGCATGATGGGACTGGACACAATGGGAGCAACAGGGGATCAGTTATTCGGCTACGACTGCGTGTTTTTCGAGTACAAAAATGCCTATCCAAATCCTGACGGCGATGGGGCGCTTTACAGCTACCTCTTCTGGAGCTGTGACCCGGAGACATGGGAGAAGGAAAAGCTTTTGCTGACGGTAGACGATTGCTTAGGCTTTGCACAGACTGACTACGATCATGACGGTACCACGGAACTGGCAGTCCGTACCCGCTGGGCAGAGAAGCCCTACACAGTCTATGACATGGTGGATGGGGAGATCACGGAGATTTGGCCGGATACAGTGGAGCCGGAGCTGACATCCCTCTTGCGGACCGATACTGAACGACAAAAAGACCTTGAAAAGGGGGGCCGGGGCCGGTAAGAGGAGCTGCTATGGATGAAAACAAAAGCCTTTGGCGTATCTGGGGGGGACACCCGGGCCGGTCTGAGACCATCCCAAATTTTGTGTAAACCTCCGATGACAGCCTATTGAAAATGCTGTATCTAGCCATGATCGATATCACAAAGAAATGGACTGGCCGGAGACAGGACTGGAGCATGATTCATGCTCAGCTGGCAGTATTCTTTGCTGATCGCATGCCGGAATAACCTGCTGCATACCGGCATGTCAAGGGTCAAGATGAACGGGGGCTGGCGCCCCCGCCCTTGACATGCCCACTATCCACTGCTATTTTGAAAACAAGGCGGCAGCAGCTTGCGCCACTTCCGCCTTGAATAAATTTTGCTCTATTTGCACCGCATTTCGGTGTTTACACAGAATTTGGGACAGACCCGCCGGTCTCCTTCCACGAGGCGGAGGGCTATGAACTACTGGAATTTCGCAGCCAGGAGTTATTCTCCGCTGCATCGACCACAGTATACCGACGCGCAGTACCGCTATCACTGAGAGCACATAAAATGAGCCCCTCCTGCGTATTCCGCAAGAGGGGCCGTATCATAGCGCGAGCAAAACTGTAAGCCGGGTTCTGTATTTGACAGTCATCTATCTAGGCGCGCTGTTGCCAACACGCTCAAGCCACCCCGGGAGCGGCCGGGCCAGCCTTGGAGTTGCCTCCTGCTCCCATACCGGTGTTGCTCCGGATAGAGTTTACAGCGACGGACTGTTCCCAGCCATCGGGTGCGCTCTTACCGCACCTTTCCACCCTTGCTCGTGAGAGGGACTCTCACGGGCGGTATATCTCTGTTGCACTTTTCCTCAGATCGCTCTGGGCGGGCGTTACCCGTTATCCTTGCCCTGCGGAGCCCGGACTTTCCTCATGACCGGCCTTTCGGCCTGGCCCCGCGACTGTCTGTTTTCCTCGCCCGTTTATTGTACTAGACCGGTGCGGGATTGTCAACGCGGAAAATTTCTCCGCCGGTTGTTTTTTTCTCTCTATTGCGATATAATTTTACGGTACAAATTTTTGATCACAACCCCAGCCATTGGCAAAGGGGATAAGGAGCGAATATCCATGACATTTGAGGAGTATTTGTCGTCTTTGCAGAATAAGACCGTGGCGGTCATCGGCATCGGCGTCAGCAACCAGCCGCTGATCCGGCTGCTGCTGGAGCGTGGCATCGCCGTTACTGCCTGCGATAAGAAGAACCGGGAGACGCTGGGCATCGTGGCCGAGCAGCTGGAGGCCAACGGTTGCCGCCTGCGCTTGGGCGAGGCGTATCTGGACGGTTTGACGGAGGATGTCATCTTCCGGACGCCCGGCATGCGGCCCGATCTGCCCCAGCTTGCCGCTGCCGTCAGCCGGGGCAGTGTCCTGACTTCCGAGATGGAAGTGTTTTTTGAGGTCTGCCCCTGCCCTAAAATCGCCGTCACCGGCAGCGACGGAAAGACCACGACCACCACGATCATTGCCGAGCTGCTGAAGCGCGCGGGGAAGACCGTCCACCTGGGCGGCAACATCGGCCATCCGTTGCTGGCGGAGACCGGGAAGATGAAGCCGGAGGATGTGGCGGTGCTGGAGCTCAGTTCCTTCCAGCTCATGACCATGACCCACAGCCCCCATATCGCCGTCGTTACTAATCTGGCACCCAATCATCTGGATGTTCATAAGGATTTCCAGGAGTATATTGATGCAAAGGAAAATATCTTTACACACCAGTCGACAAAAGATATTGCCGTATTCAATGCGGACAATCCCTATACGCTGGAGGAAGCCTCCCGGGCCGTGGGCCGGGCGCGGCTGTTCTCACGCAAGAAGGAGCTGGAGGACGGTGTATTCCTCCGGGGGGATGCCGTCATCGCCCGGCATAACGGGGAGGAGCGGCAGGTGATGACCACCGCAGACATCAAACTCCCCGGCGTCCACAACATTGAAAACTATATGGCGGCTATCGCCGCTGTGGACGGTCTGGTGCCCGACGGCATCATCCGGGACTTTGCCCGGGAGTTCGGCGGCGTGGAGCACCGCATCGAGCTCATCCGCACCCGCAACGGCGTGCGGTGGTACAACGACTCCATCGCCTCCAGTCCCAGCCGTACGATTGCGGGACTCAACTCCTTCAAGGAAAAGGTCATCCTCATTGCCGGCGGCAAGGATAAGGGCATCTCTTACGACGCGCTGGGCCCGGTCATCAATGACCATGTAAAGCTGCTGATCCTCTGCGGTGCCACTGCCGGGGTCATCCGCCGCGTAACAGAGCAGGCCGCGAACTACGACGGATTGGAGATCGTGGATGTGGAAGACTATCATCAGGCTGTGGCTCTGGCGGGCAGCCGTGCCCAGGAGGGGGACGTGGTGATCCTGTCCCCCGCCAGTACTTCCTTTGACCGTTTTGCAAACTTCATGGAAAGAGGAAGAGTATTTAAGGATATCGTGAACGGGCTGAAATGAGCGTCTAGGTCCAACCTCTTGCCGCATAAGGATAGCGGGAGGGGGTGAGACCATGGGTCCCGGCTTTTTTTACTACCGCAGGCGGATGGACCGCCGTGCGCTGACCCGGCTGCTGTTGGCCATACTGGCGGCAGTGATGCTGGCAGCCTTGATCTTTGCCACCTTGCAGCTCCGCCCGCTGCTGGAGAGTCTGGCTGTCACCCGGGTGTCCAACGCCGTGAACCGTATTGTGTCCGAGGCGGTGGATGAGGCCATTGAGACCGGCGATATCCGCTATGACCACCTCATTTCCTTCGAGAAGGACAACGAGGGCCGCATCACCGCTGTCCACAGCAATATGGCGGCCTGCAACCGGCTGCAATCGGAGATCCTGGATCTGATCCTGACCCGCATTGGGGAAGTTTCCGCCCGGGAACTGAGCATTCCCATCGGCAGCCTTACCGGCTCAGCGCTGCTGGCTGGCCGGGGGCCGAGGATCTCTGTGCGGATGGAGTCTGTGGGCTCGTCCTCGGCATGGTTTGAGAACGAATTTACCTCTGCCGGCATCAATCAGACCAATCACCGCATCGTCCTTCACATCGATGTCAGCGTGGCGATTCTACTGCCGGGATTCACCACGGCCACCAGGGTCACCAACGCGGTCACCGTAGCGGAAACGGTCATCGTTGGTTCCGTGCCGGATACCTACACTTATTTCAGTACCACCCCATCCACTTACGAGGATGATATGAAGGATTATATTCTGAACAACGGCTAGGGAGGAGCGCCCCTATGGAATTTCAAAATTACCGCGAGGAAATGAAATATCTCCGGGACTACCTGAACGAGCAGGGCTACCTGTACTATGTACTGGATGCGCCTGTGATCCCGGACTACGAATATGACCGGCTGAACCGCCGTCTGGAAGAACTGGAAGCGGAGCATCCTGAGGAAGTCACACCGGATTCCCCGACGCAGCGCATCGGCGGCAAGACGTTACAAGGCTTTTCACCTTACACGCATGAGGTGCCTTTGGAGAGCTTACAGGACGTATTCAACGACGGCGAGGTAGCGGATTTCTGCGACCGGATGGATGAGACGCTGGGCACTTCCGCTGTTTATTCCGTGGAGCCGAAGGTAGACGGCCTGTCCGTGGCCCTGGAGTACCGGGACGGCGTGTTCGTCCGGGGCGCCACCCGGGGCGACGGCCATGTGGGGGAGGACGTGACAGAGAATCTGAAGACCGTCCGTTCCATCCCCATGACGCTGCCGGAAAAACTTCCCCGGCTCATCGTCCGGGGCGAGGTCTATATGGCTAGGTCCGTGTTTGAGGAGATCAATGCCATGCGGGAGCTCCAGGGCAAGCCCCTGATGGCCAATCCCCGCAACGCTGCTGCCGGGTCCCTACGGCAGTTAGACCCGAAGATCTGTGCCGAGCGGAAGCTGGACATTCAGGTGTTCAACCTCCAGCTGGCGGAGGGCAGGGAGTTCCTGACCCACGGCGAGACGCTGGATTACCTGGCCTCCCAGCGATTCAAGGTCATTCCCCACAAGACCCTCACCGGCACCCGGGCGGTGCAGGAGGAGATCGCCCGCATCAACGACGAACGGATGGACTATCCCTTTGATATTGATGGTGCTGTTGTAAAGGTAAATAACCTGTCAGACCGTACGGCTCTTGGGTCTACCGCGAAATTCCCCAAGTGGGCGGTGGCCTTCAAGTATCCGCCGGAGAAGAAGCCCGCCACGGTATTGGATATTGTGGTACAGGTGGGCCGCACCGGCGTGCTGACGCCCAAGGCAGTGCTGACGCCGGTACGTCTGGCCGGCACGACCGTCACCAACGCCACCCTGCACAATCAGGATTATATTGCGGAAAAGGACATCCGCATCGGAGACACGGTCATCGTCCAGAAGGCGGGAGAGATCATTCCCGAGATCGTGGAAGTGGTCAAGGAGCGCCGTCCGGAAACAGCGGAGCCGTACACGATGCCGGAGGTATGCCCCGTCTGCGGCGCACCGGTGGTGCGAGATGAAGACGGCGCCGCGCTGCGATGCACCGGTGCGGAGTGCCCGGCGCAGCTCCTGCGGAACCTGACCCACTTTGCCAGCCGGGACGCCATGGACATCGACGGCTGCGGCCCCGCCGTGGTGCAGCAGTTGGTGGACAGCGGCCTGATCCGCAATGCGGCTGACCTTTACAGCCTCCACGCCGCGGATGTCGCCAAGCTGGACCGTATGGGCGCCAAGTCCGCGGAGAACCTGATCCAGGCCATTGAGAAGTCCAAGTCCAACGACCTCAGCAGGCTTATCTACGGCCTGGGCATCCGCCAGGTGGGCGAAAAGGCCGCCAAGGTACTGGCCGCCCATTTCGGCACGCTGGATGCCCTGATGGCCGCTACCGCCGAGGAGCTGACGGAGATCGACGATGTGGGCGCCGTCACCGCCGGCTGCATCGTGGACTATTTGTCCCAGTCCCAGTCCCGGGATCTGATCGCCCGGTTAAAGGCGGCGGATGTGAATATGGAGAGCACCCGCAAGCAAGTGGATGACCGCTTTAAGGGAATGACCTTTGTCCTCACCGGCACCCTGACCCGGTTCGACCGCAAGACCGCTCAGTCGATGATCGAGGAGCGGGGCGGCAAGGCGGCCGGTTCCGTGTCCAAAAAGACCACCTATGTGGTGGCGGGTGAGGCTGCCGGCAGTAAGCTGACGAAAGCGAATGAGCTGGGCATCCCCGTCCTGACGGAGGACGAGTTTGCCGCTATGCTGGAGTGATACGAAGTGCCGGAGCGGTCAGCCCCGGCGCTTTTTCAAGGGAGAAACATGCATGACGGAGCTGCGGGGACCTTATGTGTCCTATCCAATGGACACCGGGCACTCTTATGGCGGCAGCCAGAGCTGGAGCGCCCGCCGGGATGTCCGGGCCTATGGCTGCGGCCTGGTGGCCTGCTGCGATGTGCTTCACTACCTGGCCCGACGGCGCCCCGACTGTTCCATGAATGTCTGGAGTTCTGATTACGATGAAGTCTTGCGCTGCTGTGGAAAAAATATGTTCCGCTCTGTCCCGTGCTGGGAGCGAACGGTTGGCTGATGGCACGGGGTCTGTGCCGCTGCTTCCGGGATTACGGCGTTCCCTTGAAAGTATCCTGGGGCGTGGGGCCGCGGCGCGTCTGGCAAAGCGTGGAGGAAATGCTGGCGGCGGATATCCCGGCAGTCCTGTGGTTCAGCAATATCGCGTATATCCGTTCCCGGTAAGAGCAGGAGAGAGGAAAGACGATGCAGGAGCAAAACATTCAGATCGGTCGCATTCCCGCTGTGGTGTACGGCACCGGGTCAGAAAACGTGTGGCTGTTTATTCACGGCAAGCAAGGCTGCAAGGAGGAGGGCGCATCTTTTGCGGAAACCGCCTGTGCCAACGGGTGGCAAGTTATATCCATTGACCTCCCCGAGCATGGAGAACGGCGGGGAGGCGCGGAAGAGCTGGTCCCCTGGACTGTTGTGCCGGAGCTGCGGAGCGTTATGGAGTACATCCGAAAGCGGTGGCGGAGGACGGCCCTCCGAGCTACCAGCATCGGCGCCTGGTTCGCTCTGCTGGCTTTTGGGGACGCTCCGCCGGAGCAAGCGCTGCTGGTGTCTCCGGTGCTGGATATGGAGGCACTCATCCGCCGTATGATGGACTGGGCGGGTGTCACGGAAGCGGAGCTGGAAGCCCGACGTACGATCCCCGCCGCATTTGGAGAGACATTGTCCTGGGACTATTGGCAGTATGTCAGAGCGCATCCCATTCAAAGCTGGGATTGTCCCACAGCAATCCTGTACGCCGTGGGAGACGCCCTGACGGAACGGGAGACGTTAGAAGACTTTGCCGCCCGTTTCGGCTGCGCCCTGACCGTTTACGAGGAGGGAGAGCACTGGTTCCACACCCCGGAGCAGTTCGCGGTGCTGAAGGACTGGGAGCGCCTGCAAACAGCCGAGCCTCTGGAAGTGGTGGCGGCGCTGATTTGGGATAGTGACCGCTTCCTGGCCTGTCAGCGCCCGGAAAACAAGGCCCGGGGCGGGCAGTGGGAGTTCGTGGGCGGTAAGGTGGAGCCGGGCGAAACGAAGCCCCAGGCCCTGGTTCGGGAGTGCCGGGAGGAGCTGGGGATCACGGTTTCCGTGACGGATACCTTTCTGGAGCTGACGCACCGCTATCCGGATGTTGTCATACGCCTGACAGTGCTCCATGCTGCCATCACAGAGGGAACGCCACGGCTTCTGGAACATCAGGCCCTGCGCTGGGTGACAGTGGAAGAGATGGAGAAAATGCCCTTCTGCCCGGCGGACCGCAAGATCATAGAAAGGCTGAGACAGATATGATACGACCGATTATGAGAGATCCCATTTTCCTGGTGCAAAAGTCCGCTCCCGCCATGGCGGAGGACCTTACTCTGGCCCGGGACCTGCTGGAAACGCTGGAGGCAAGTAAAGACCGGTGCGTGGGCATGGCGGCCAACATGATCGGCGTCAGCCGCCGGGTTATTGCCTTTGATAACGGGGGAACATATATGGCCATGTTCAACCCGGAGATCGTGAAGTCCTCCGGTCCCTATGGCGCTGAGGAGGCTTGCCTTTCTCTGGACGGCATCCGTAAGACCACCCGCTTCCGCTCCATCAAGGTGCGGTATCAGAACGAGCAGTTCCAGGTCCGGTTCAAGACCTTCACGGGCTGGCCAGCCCAGATCATCCAGCATGAGATCGACCACTGCAACGGGATTTTGATATGAACGCAAAGAAAAAAGCGGGGCTTTCGCCCCGCTTTTCTGCGTTTATTTTGCCTGTTTTCTCTGTTTCATCAGCCTCTCGTAGTCCCGCAGGGAGGCCAGGGCCTCCTTGGACATGGGGAAGAGGACGATCATGTTGAAAATGGTCATGAGGGCGATACCCACATCACCCAGATCCCAAACGAAGGTGTAGGCTGCCATGCAGCCGATGAACAGCATTACCAGCGCCAGCACCTTATAGGCCGTCTGGGAGGCCCAGTTGTCACCGCACAGGTAGGCCACATTGCCCCGGGCGTAGAACAGGATGCCGATGAACGTGGAGAAGCTGAACAGTAGCAGGGTCAGGGCGATGAACATCACACCGAAGCGGCCCAGATGGTACTCCATCGCCGCCTGCAGCAGATCCATGCCTGCCAGACCGTCGATGGCCTCTGCCGGGGCCAGCAGCATGATCATGGCGGAGCAGCTGCAAATAACGATGGTATCCAGGAATACGCCGAAGGCCTGGAGCAATCCCTCCTTGGCGGGGTGGTCAATGTCGGCGGCCGCCGCGGCGCAGGGGGCGGAGCCGCTGCCGGCTTCGTTGGAGAAGAGGCCGCGCTTGACACCGTTCATGATAACGGCACCGAAGCCGCCCGCCGCCGCCTGGCGCAGGCCGAATGCCTCAGAGAAAATGCGCCGGAATACGGAGGGGAGGAGCGGCAGGTTTTTGAAGATAATGAACAGGGTAATGACGAAATAGCAGCCTGCCATAATGGGAACTACGATGTCCAGCACCTTCACTGTGGCGTTTTTCCGCAGCACGATAATGGCGGACACCGCCACCAGGGCAATGGCCGTATATAGCGGGGGAATATGGAAGGCATTGTAGATAGAGGAAGAAACAGAGTTGCCGATGACCTGGCTGATGCCGCACCAGCAGATCAGGCCGGAGATGGCGAACAGCACGGCAATGACAGACCAGCGGCGGGACTTATTGCCGAAATGACCGGTCATGAAATGGTGGATGAAATAGGCGGGGCCACCCCGGTAGCCGCCGTACAGTGGGTCTTTCTCCTTGTAGAGTTGGGCCAGGGTGGCTTCAATGAAAGCGGTGGCGGAACCAACCAGCGCAGTGACCCACATCCAGAACACGGCACCCGCGCCGCCGGCAGAAACAGCCGCCACCACGCCCACCAGGTTTCCCATGCCGACCCGTGTGGCGGTGGACACGATCAACGCCTGGAAGCCGGAAATGCCTTCCTTTTTGGCACTGGTCTCCTTTTCCAGCGTGACATGAATCATCTCGGGGAAGAGCCGCACCGGCAGGAACCGGGTGCGGAACGTAAAAAAGATGCCCGCAGGCACCAAGATCAAAACCAGCAGAGACAGTCCCACACTCCCGCCTCCGGGAAGGGGAATGGTAACAAGATCGCCCCACATAAAATTGTAAATGGCATACAGCAGCTTCATTTCAACTCTCCCAAACTCTTTTTTTCTTTATAGCGTCATTGGTTTATAGCGATAAATTAAATTTTACACGAAAACCCAACGTTTGTAAATGCATTTGGAAAAAATCGCAGATTTTTCCGGCAAAAAACGCCGCTCCGATCATTCCGAAGCGGCGTTCCGTTTGCATGGCGTAAAGTGAGCTCCCCAATTCAGTCTCCGACGCCGGTGTGGATGACCTTACCTACGTTCCAGAGACTGACGGCCTGACGGGCAGCCGTTTGGCGCTCCTCCTCATTGTCGTAGGTCAGCGCCGCCGTATGGCAGCCGCAGTCCAGGCACTGGACGTATAGACACCAGCCGTTTTCCTCCTCAATCAGGCCGGGGCCGTGACAGAGGGGACAGTCGAACAGATCGATATCTTCAAATGACTGCATATCACAGGTTCTCCTTTGTAAAGATTCTGATGAGAGTATATCACAAGATCCTCCGGGATACAATCTTGTTTTCCCGTTGCTTACTTGTCAAAGGACGGATTGATGAAATACACGTTCTTTTCATCCATCCGATCCTTGGCCAGCCGCAGGCCTTCGCCGAAGCGCTGGAAGTGGACGACCTCCCGGGCCCGGAGGAACTTGATGACGTCGTTGACGTCAGGATCATCGGAAAGGCGAAGAATGTTATCGTAGGTCACCCGGGCTTTCTGTTCGGCAGCCAGGTCTTCCGTCAGGTCGGCGATCAGATCGCCCTTCACCGCCATGCTGGCGGCGCTCCAGGGGAAGCCGGAGGCGGCGGTGGGGTAGACCCCGGCGGTGCGGTCCACGAAGTAAGTGTCAAAGCCCCCGGTCTTGATCTGGTCCTCGGTCAGGTCCCGTGTCAGTTGGTGGACAATGGTGCCAATCATTTCCAGATGGCCCAGTTCCTCGGTTCCGATGTCGGTCAGCAGCCCCTTCAGCTCCGGATAAGGCATGGAGTACCGCTGGCTCAGATAGCGCAGGGAAGCGCCCAGCTCGCCGTCGGGGCCGCCGTACTGGCTGATGATGATGGCCGCCAGCTTCGGGTTCGTATTCTTGATTTTGACGGGATATTGCAGCTTCTTCTCATAGACAAACATCAGTCGTTTCCTCCTTCATCCCAAGGCCAGGGATCTTTCAGCCAGGCATAGCCCTCCTCGGGGGTCAGGTCCGTCTGCAGCAGGGGACCATACAATTTCTGGTACTTCTCCCGGCCCTCCTGAGCCAGCTTGATATAGGTCCAGTAAAGCTGCAGGACCTCCTGGTCCTTGGGGTGGGTCACCAGGTACAGCCCCAGCTCATCTACCGCGAAATCCAGGGCCATCAGCTCCGCCAGGGCGGTATTGGCCATCTTGGTTCTGGCCTGGATAGCCGCCTTGAATGGCAGGTTCAGTCCGGGGAACAGAGTGCCGGTCTGCAAAGCCTCCATCCGGCTGAAGCGGACGGGATTCTGCTCCTGCATGGGGATATATGGGTACGCCAGAGACCCACAGCAGCCGCCGGGGAGGGAGCCCTTGCCAGTGCCGCAGGACGTGGCAGGCGGTTTCATATCAGGCTTCATTTCAGGCATGGTCTCCGGTTTCATCTCGGGTTTTATATCGGTTTTTTCCATTGAAGCGGAATACCTCCTTTGGAAAGAATAGCGCACGGGCGCACCGTGCGCTCACGCCATCCTATGCATCAGACTCCGGATACGAGCCTGCCCTTGATTTCAAAGCGCGAAACCGCTATAATCAGGCATATGGGATAAGCGTTGGACCATACCCTGTTTAGGGGTGTTGTCTGTGATCTTTTTGATAAGGAAAACCGATCTGCGAAAGGCGCTGCTCTGCTGCGGCGGGTTCCTATGCGCCGCCTGTGTGTTCCATCTCCTGGCGGGAGAACTGCCTGCCGTCTCCGTATTTTCTGCCCGCGCGGAAACGCCTGTCACGGTGGTCATTGATCCCGGCCACGGCGGAGAAGACGGGGGCGCAGTGTCTTCCGGCGGTGTGGCGGAGAGTCATATCAACCTGGCTGTGTCCAAACAGGTCCGGGACCTGCTACGTTTTGCCGGACAGCGGACGGTGATGACTCGGGAGGAGGACGTCACCATCTGTGACGAAGGCTTGGGAACCATTCGGGAGCGCAAGGCCTCCGACATCCGCAACCGGGTCAACATGGTTGCGGAAACTGAAAATGCAGTTCTGCTGAGCATCCATCAGAACAGCCTGCCGTCGTCCCCGGTGACCCATGGTGCCCAGGTGTTCTGGAATCAGCAGGAGGGGGCGGAGGAATTGGCCGAGGTCATCCAAACCGCTCTGAACAGTACCGTGAATGTGGGAAACGAGAAGCATACGAAACGTATCCCGTCCACGGTCTATCTGATGAAGCATGTGACCGTACCGGCAGTGCTGGTGGAGTGCGGATTCCTCACGAACAGGGAGGAAACGACACTGCTGCAGGACGAAACATATCAGCGCGGACTGGCGGTATCCATTACTGCCGGGTATCTGCGCGGCATATCCGAAGGGGAAGCACCATGAAACAAAAGACGATGTTTTACTGCACAGAATGCGGCAACGAAACGGCAAAATGGGCGGGGAAGTGCCCCGCCTGCGGCGCCTGGAACACCATCGTAGAGCAGCCGGAAGCGGCAAAGCCTGCCCGAAGCGGTAAGTCTGTCCGCATCGGCAGTGTCCGCAGGGCCTGCCCGGTCACAGAGCTGAAAACCGATGAGGAAATTCGCTTTCCCACCGGCATGGGGGAGCTGGACCGGGTACTGGGCGGGGGAGCCGTCAAGGGCTCCCTGGTGCTGGTGGGCGGCGCCCCGGGTATCGGAAAATCCACGCTGATGCTGCAAATTTGCAGCAAATTGTGTGAATTTTCCAAGGTTTTATATGTATCCGGTGAGGAATCTGAGCATCAGCTGAAATTGCGTGCAAAACGTCTGTGCGTGGACAGTGACAGCCTGTATGTGATTTCTGAGACTAGCCTGGGCGATCTGCTGGAGTCCGTGGAAGAGGAAAAGCCGGATGTGCTGATCGTGGACTCTATTCAGACGCTATACAACGACGCACTGGATTCACCGGCGGGCAGCGTCAGCCAGGTAAAAGACTGTACCATGGCGCTGATGCAGCTTGCCAAAGGCCGGGGCATTACCGTGTTCGTCATCGGCCATGTCAATAAGGAGGGTTCTATCGCGGGCCCCAAGGTACTGGAACATATGGTGGACTGTGTGCTGTACTTTGAGGGAGACCAACACACGTCCTACCGCATCCTGCGGGCGGCGAAAAACCGCTTCGGCGCCACCAACGAGATCGGCGTCTTTGAGATGCGGAACGAGGGCCTGGCGGAGGTGGAAAATCCGTCGGAAATGCTGTTGTCCGGCCGCCCCGATGACGCGCCGGGCACTTGCGTGGCCTGTGTGATGGAGGGCATGCGACCCGTTCTGGCGGAGATCCAGGCATTGGTGGTGACTTCCTCGTCCGGCAATCCCCGCCGGACCAGCAACGGATTTGACTACAACCGTGCGGCTATGCTGCTGGCTGTGCTGGAAAAACGTGGGGGGCTTAAAGTGTCCGCCTGTGACGCATACATCAATATTATCGGCGGACTGTATCTGGACGAGCCTGCCGCCGACCTGGCAGCCATCGTGGCTCTGGCATCCAGTTATCTGGACAAGCCTGTGCCCAATGATCTGGTGGCCATCGGGGAAGTAGGCTTGACAGGAGAGCTGCGTACCGTCAACCAACTGGAGCAGCGCATTTCCGAGGTGCAGCGGCTGGGCTTCCGAAAGTGTGTTATTCCAGCCCATCGGGCGGGAGATTTGCGGCGATATCCCAATCTGGATCTGATCCCGGCTCGGAATATCGGTGAGGCGATCCGAGCCGCTTTGCGTCCGTCGGAATGAAATGGATGCAGGCACCGCCCAGAGACGGTTGGCCGGCGGCAGCGGCGCTGTCCAGCGTACAGACGCCGTCAGATTGATACACACATTTGCTGGTACAGGGGATCAGGCTCATAAATAATCCTCCGTTCCAATTTGTTTTCACCGTTATTTTGCGCCGGAACGCCGCTTTTATGTCTGGCGCCGTATTAGAGTCCAGAGAGAGGAGGTTTTGAGACCATAGTCTAAATTGAACAAAATAAAAATTTTGTTCAATTTAGGGGAGCGTAAAACGGTCCATATCCGCTAAGGCCGCTTTTGAATCGGTTATTGACCGGTTTCCAGCGATTCTGCGGCTGCGAATGACCTGCTGTCCACACCCGGTGGTTTCTATCCGATATGAATGATTACCGCACTGAAGCGCCGCAGATCCTGCGGGATTTCCTGTCTTACCACGAAAACATCAAAGCACATTCCAAGCGTACGGTCGACGAATACTTCCTTGATCTGCGTAATTTCTTCCGCTACATGAAACAGATCCGCAATCCCGCGCTGGCCGGCAAGGCTCTGGATGAAATCGACATCATGGATGTGGATCTGGATTTTGTATCGTCTGTGACGCTGACGGATATCTACGGTTATATGACTTATCTCAGCCGCGACCGTATCCAGCACCAGAACAGCCCGAATTCCGATTACGGCCTCAACGCCGCCTCGCGGGCCCGCAAAATTGCCACCATCCGGTCGTTTTATAACTATCTGACCAATAAGATGCACCTACTTCGTGAAAATCCTGTCAAAGATATCGATTCTCCAAAATTGAAGAAATCGTTGCCAAAATACCTGACTTTGAATGAAAGTTTGCAGCTTTTGGAGTCTGTGGATGGCAAAAACCAGGAACGCGACTATTGTATATTAACATTGTTCCTTAATTGCGGACTGCGAATCAGCGAGCTGGTTGGCCTGAACCTGAATGATATTCAGGACGACGCTCTGCGGGTGCTGGGTAAAGGCAACAAGGTCCGCATCATTTACCTGAACGACGCCTGCCAGGATGCTTTGAAACGCTGGCTGGCCGTCCGGCGGCCAATTCAGGGCCGGGACGCCAACGCCCTGTTTTTATCGGCCCAGAACGAGCGCATCAGCCGTTCTACGGTCCACGCCATGGTGAAAAAGCGTCTGGGTGAAGCCGGGATCGACAGCGCCCAGTATTCTTCCCACAAGCTGCGGCACACAGCCGCCACACTGATGCTGCAAAACGGTGTGGATGTCCGTGCGGTTCAGGAGGTCCTGGGTCATGACCATTTGAATACCACAGAAATTTATACGCATATTGACAATGAATCCCTGCGGGTTGCTGCAAAGGCAAATCCCTTGTCACGGGTTAAAAAATCGAAGAAACCTCCGGAAACGACATGAAAAAAATCCGAAAGTGGATCAGCAAAAGAAACATGAAGAAAATGCCCCCTGTGTAGGAGATAAAACTACCTGCACAGGGGGCATTTTATAGAGAATTCGCAAAATCCTTACATCTAGGCTACGGCCGCACAGTACCGGTAATATGCAGATACCGGATATCCCGGAACTCGTAGGTAGACAGCGGACGGTTGTCGGCGTCGTAGCTGTGGGCGGCCACCAGGGTGTTTTCCAGCGTAGGCACCGCGCCGACAGATACCACCACCGGCGAGTGCTGAAAGTCTGTACCTTTGAAGGAGAGCTGTACGATATCGCCGGGGCGCAGGTCCTCCAGACGGCATGGCTCCCCTACCGGCCCTACGGAAAAGCCCTTTCGGGTGAGGAAGTTCCAGAGGTACATGACCCCGGTCCAGGCGGGGGCTTTCTGGTTGGCGTCGATGTAATACCAGCCAAAGGTTGGCGTGAAGTTCATGATGCCGCTGCCTGCGAAAATACACTGGGACGCAAAGTTGGTGCAGTCCCCTCCCAGCTTTTCATAGTCGTAATAGGCCGGATTCCGGCCATAGGCCCACTGGTGTGCGTACATGACCGCCGCTGTACGGTCGTAGTCCTGCAAAAAGCGCATATCTCCCCTCCCCTTTCCCTTTCATTCTATTTCATTCTATGCGGCTTTTCGGATCGCGCGACAAAAAAACCGGAGACGCAGAAGCGTCTCCGGTTTTTTGATAACATGTAGGGGTTCAGGCCTTGTGATCACAGCCCAGAACGTCCACGATCTTGTGAGCAACCATGGCCTTGATGGCAGCACGGGCGGGCTTCAGATACTGACGGGGATCGAAGTCGCCGGGATGCTCATCGAAGTACTGACGGATGGTGGCAGTCATGGCCAGACGCAGGTCAGAGTCGATGTTGATCTTGCAGACGGACAGCTCGGCAGCGTGGCGCAGCTGCTCCTCAGGGATACCGACGGCGTCGGGCATCTTGCCGCCGTGCTCGTTGATGGTCTTCACGAAGTCCTGAGGCACGGAGGAAGAACCATGCAGCACGATGGGGAAGCCGGGCAGGCGCTTGGAGACCTCTTCCAGCACGTCGAAGCGCAGGGGAGGCGGAACCAGGATGCCCTTCTCATTGCGGGTGCACTGGGCGGCGGTGAACTTGTAAGCGCCGTGGCTGGTGCCGATGGCGATGGCCAGAGAGTCGCAGCCGGTCTTGGACACGAACTCCTCGACCTCCTCGGGACGGGTGTAGGAAGCGGCATCGGAAGCGACCTTGACATCATCCTCGATGCCGGCCAGGGTGCCCAGCTCAGCCTCGACCACCACGCCGTGGTCATGGGCGTACTCCACGACCTTCTTGGTGATCTCGATGTTCTCGGCGAAGGGCTTGCTGGAGGCGTCGATCATAACGGAGGTGAAACCGCCGTCGATGCAGGCCTTGCAGGTCTCGAAATCAGGGCCGTGGTCCAGGTGCAGGGCGATGGGGATGTCGGGGCACTCGATGACAGCAGCCTCCACCAGCTTCACCAGGTAGGTGTGGTTGGCGTAGGCGCGGGCGCCCTTGGAAACCTGCAGGATCAGGGGGGCCTTCAGTTCCTGAGCAGCCTCGGTGATGCCCTGGACAATCTCCATGTTGTTGACGTTGAAAGCGCCGACAGCGTAGCCGCCGTCATAGGCTTTCTTGAACATCTCAGTAGTGGTAACCAGTGCCATAATGATTCACTCCTATTCTTAATTGTTCCGTCCATCTGCCCCATTGGCGGGAACGCCGGAGAGGGGTTGTTAACAGATTGTCAAATTCGTTCATTCAAATGGACGAAAACGATTTTCTTCTAAGATAATATCATAAAAAAATTAAATTGCAAGTATTTACAATTCTTTTTTTCAATGATATGATAAGTACGCTAATTTTCCCACAGAAAACCAACACATTTTTTGAGGAGGCTTTTTCCCATGAGTGAGCTGAAAGGCGCATGCATCGTCGGGCAGTCCGGCGGTCCTACTTCCGTGATCAATGCCAGTGTGTACGGTGTCATCGATACCGCGCTGAAAAATCCCAATATCACCCGCGTGCTGGGCGCTGAGCACGGCATCAAGGGCGTGCTGAACGACCGCCTGTTCGATATGGGCGAAGAAGATCCCGCCGAGCTGGAGCTGCTGAAGTATACTCCCTCTTCCGCGCTGGGCTCCTGCCGTTACAAGATGGCCGATCCCGATGTGGATGATACCGATTACAAGCGCATTCTGGAGATCTTCAAGAAGTACAATGTCCGCTATTTCTTCTACAACGGCGGCAACGACTCCATGGACACCTGCAACAAGATCTCCAAGTATATGCAGAAGGTGGGCTATGAGTGCCGCGTAATGGGCGTGCCCAAGACCATCGACAACGATCTGTATGGCACCGACCACTGCCCCGGCTTCGCCTCCGCCGCCAAGTACATCGCTACCAGCTGCATGGAGGTCTATCAGGACGCCCGCGTGTACGACACCGGCATGGTCTGCATCATCGAGATCATGGGCCGTCACGCCGGCTGGCTGGCCGGCGCTGCCGCCCTGGCTACCGCTTACGGTGCCGGTCCCGACCTGGTGTATCTGCCCGAGGTGGACTTCGATATGGACGCCTTCCTGGCTGACGTGGACCGCATTTACAAAGAGAAGGGCAACTGCATGGTGGCCGTGTCCGAGGGCATCCACTACGCCGACGGCACCTTCGTCTCCGAGGCCAAGACATCTGCCACTGACGGCTTCGGCCATGCTCAGCTGGGCGGCCTGGCCGCTATGCTGGCCAACATCGTCAAGGAGAAGACTGGCGCCAAGGTTCGCGGCATTGAGCTGAGCCTGTTGCAGCGCTGCGGCGCTCACCTGGCCTCCGAGACCGATATTGAGGAGTCCTATATGTCCGGTAAGGCCGCTGTTGAGAACGCCGTCAACGGCATCACCGACAAGATGGTGGGCTTCGAGCGCACCTATGAAGATGGCAAGTACGTCTGCAAGACCAAGCTGCTGAATCTGACCGATGTGGCTAACACCGAGAAGAAGGTCCCCCTGGAGTGGATCAACGCTGCTCACAACGGCGTGGAAAAGCCCTTCATCGACTATGTGCTGCCTCTGATCCAGGGCGAGCCTAAGCTGCCCAAGCAGGATTCCCTGCCCCGTTTTGCCAAGCTGAAGAAGGTTCTGGCAAAGTAATCTGTTTCCTGACAGAAACAGCGTGTACCAATTCGGTACACGCTGTTTTTCATTCAGGAGTCTTTCCCGTTCCTTTCGATAGCAGATGTGATAAATGCAGCCGCCACCGCGATGGCACAGATTATGCCAAAAGAGCTATTGCCAGAATAATTGTCAAAGGCAACACCTATCAGTCCAGCGACCACTGTCCAGAAAATAACTGCAAAAGCTGTCCACATAGATTTCTGTACCTCCTCATTTATTTTTTTGGTAAATGGCCCAAAGGCCATCCATCAGCAGATATTTGTCATAGATTACATGGTTCCGGCAGTAGCGGACGATGACGGGCGCATTGCCGCCGGTGGCCACTACGCTGACCTCCTGGCCCGGGAACTCCTCCCGGATACGGTCGATGATGCCGTCCAGCATCCCGGCGGTACCATAGACGATACCGGAGCGCATGCAATCTTCTGTATTTTTGCCGATGAGAGATTTTGGATGCTGCAAAGAGATGTCCGGGAGCTGCGCGGCACGGCGGCTCAGGGCTTCCAGAGACACATTGACTCCCGGCAGCAGCAGCCCGCCTTCGTAAGTGCGGCCCTGGGAGATCACGCCGATGGTGGTAGCGGTTCCCATGTCAATGGTGATGATGGGCGGTTGGAACTTCTCCAGCGCCGCCACCGCGTCGGCCACGATATCCGCACCCACTTGCGTCTGGTTTGTCAGCCGGATGTTCAGGCCTGTCCGAACGCCGGGGCCAACCACCATCGGCGGTCTGCCCAGCAGACGGGTCAGGGCTTTTTCCATCATAAAATTCAGCGGGGGCACGACACTGCACAGGATGGCGCCGGTTACATCTGTATAACTGTAATGATACAGTGCAAACAGGTTCATCAGGTCAATACTGATCTGATCAGCGGTTTTGCGGCTGTCTGTATCCAGCGAGGCCAGAAAGCGCATGTTCTTATCCTTGTCAAACAGCCCCACGGAGGTCGTAGAATTGCCCACGTCGATGGCCAGAAGCATCGGGCATGTCTCCTTTCACCTTTATATATCCTTGTATCTATGGTATCACGACTTCCCGTCGCTTGCAAGTGTTGGTGCGGACTGCTATGCTGGTAGGCAGAAAGGCGGTGCGGCTATGTATGTGACAAAAATTTCCTCTCCGGTGGGAAATTTGCTCCTGGCTTCTGACGGGCAGGCGCTTACTGGGTTGTGGCTGGAGGGGCAGAAATACTTTACTGCCTCCTTGGGTAGCGATACCGCAGAGCAGCCGGAGCTTCCGGTATTCCGGCAGACGGCAGAATGGTTGAACGCCTATTTTGAAAGGTCCCCCCTCCCTGCCTTGCCGCCTTTGGCGCCTCAGGGCAGCGTGTTCCGCCAGGCGGTATGGAAGCTGCTCCAGGAGATCCCCTATGGGCAGACCACTACTTATGGGGAACTCGCCCGCAGGCTTCTGGAGAACGGCATTCCCGCCGCTCCTCAGGCAGTGGGCGGCGCTGTGGGCCATAATCCCATCTCCATCCTGATCCCCTGCCACCGCGTTCTGGGTGCGGACGGCAGCCTTACCGGCTACGCCGGGGGCATCGCCGCCAAGCGGTACCTCCTGCAGTTGGAGGGGGTCGACACAACGGGGCTGTCCAGCCCCAGCACCGCATTCCCGAAGGAGCGACGCAAAAAATTTTTGTATCTGCCGAAAAGCAGGTCTCTAGAAGGTCCCGGCACACTGTCCCCGGCAACGGTTTCTCAGCTTGCCGCCGGCCAATATCCCTGCCCCTGCTGCGACTGCCGGACCTTCCCGATGCCTGCCGCCGGGGTCTTGGCGTACATCTGCCCGGTATGCATGTGGGAGAATGATCTGTTTACCACCTCCGATGATGAGCCCAGCGATGAAAATCACGGCCTGACTCTGAATCAGGGGCGAGAGAATTATAAAACACTCGGCGTATGCGATTCCAGGCTTGCCCGGTATGCCCGCAAGCCTTTACCGGAGGAGTTACCATAAAAGGAGGCTGTAAAAAAATAGCCTTGAAGAACGCAGGAGTTCACCAAAAGGTGAGCCCCTGCGTTTTTTCATAAAAAAGCAGCTGGCCCCATAGCGGAACCAGCTGTGTGGTGTTATGATTTAACTGCTATGAAAAACCTAAACACTGTAAAGTATAATACACCAATCCAGCTGAAATTGCCAGTGGATATGGAAAGAATCATTGAAATTTCTGATCCGGTATATACCTTCAGTGAGGTCATGGAGCATATAGACCTGAGAAAGTATGTTGCAGAGAGAAAGGACTGCAGCACAGGCCGCCCAAAGTATGCTCCAGAGAAACTGTTGAAGGTAATACTGTTCGCATTCATGGAGTTTGGATATTGTTCAGTGCGAATGATAGAGAAACTATGCAAAACAGATATCCGGTTTCTGTGGCTTCTGGATGAAGAGAACGCACCGAGTCACATGACGATCAGCAGTTTCATCAAAAACGAACTGATGGGCAGTGTTGACGAAATCTTCTCGGATATAAACGGCTATATCTTTGAGCAGGAGCAAGTGGATCTGACGCATGTTTATATCGATGGAACGAAAATGGAAGCCAATGCCCAGAAGTATACCTGGGTATGGAAAAAAGGAACAATACGCAGCCGGA
>CALYTP010000023.1:0-20432 GCA_945486915.1 uncultured Clostridia bacterium
AGGATGAACTTCACCAGCCGGTCGATGTAGAAGCAGTCGGCCTCCTTCATCTCCGGCGTGCCATGGATGAAGGTGTGGTGGGTGGACATTTCGCCCTTGGCACGCTCAATGGCGATGGAGACGGGCTTTTTCGCTCCCTCCAGAAACGCGCGGTTGAAGGCATGCAGGGGAATGAACCCGGGGTCCAGCTCCGGGCTGTTTTTGATTTGGACATTCACACCAAGAAAATTCATAACGAAGGCACCTCTTTCGTTAAATTTGTTCGTGGAATCATTGTACCATGAAAATCTTTTTCTGTCACTAGGTTTTTTGAAAATTCTACTTGAAAAAATAAACGGACAATGCTACTATTGATTTTGATACAAATCCACGTAAAATTTTCCGCAAGGAGGAGCAATATGAACAAAGAACAACTGCGTCAGGCCAAGGCCTGGACCGAAAAGGAGCTGGAAACCTGCGTCAATTTCTGGCTGAAAAACGGCATGGATCCCGTCTACGGCGGCGTCTACACCTGCCTGGACCGCACCGGCAAGGTCTACTCCACCGATAAGAGCGTGTGGATGCAGGGCCGCTGCGGCTGGATCTTCGCCTATCTGTGCCATATCTACGGCGTGAAGCAGGAATGGCTGGACGCCAGCAAGAGCTGCCTGGACTTCATGGAGAAGTACTGCATCAATCGCCAGGCCGGGGACAGAATGTACTTCACCGTCACCAAAGACGGCAAGCCCCTGCGCCAGCGCCGCTATTTCTACTCCGAGGCCTTCTATGCCCTGGCCAACGCCGAATACTACGGCATCACCGGCGAAAGGGAATGCCTGGAGCGTGCCCGCAAGGCCTGCGGCATCTACTGGGATCTGTGGCACGGCGCCCCCGACCCCACCGGCCTGGGCCCCAAGACCATCCCCGAGACCCGCACCGGCCGCAGCTTCGGCCTGCCCATGATCTTCCTGAACGTGCTGTCCGTGATGATGCGGGTGGACACCGAGCGCAAGGCGCTCTACGAGGAGCAGGCCCAGACCTGCGTGGATGAGATTTTCAAATACAACTACCATCCCGAGCTGAAGTGCATCCTGGAGAACGTGGGCCCCAACGGCGAGG
Organism: uncultured Clostridia bacterium; assembly: GCA_945486915.1. GTDB lineage: Bacteria > Bacillota > Clostridia > Oscillospirales > Oscillospiraceae > Faecousia. The sequence continues at coordinate 1,099 of CALYTP010000023.1, forward strand.
CCAACCTGGAATACACCGAGGGCCGCATCGTCAACCCCGGCCACGACATCGAGGGCGTCTGGTTTATGCTGGAGCACGCCGCCCGCACAGGAAACAAGGAACTGGTGGGCAAGGCCGAGGAGATCTTCAACTGGGCTATCCACGCCGGCTGGGATCCCGAATACGGCGGACTGCTGTACTTCATCGACTGCCTGGGCAATCCCCCCGAGGCCTACGAACACGACATGAAGCTCTGGTGGCCCCACGACGAGATCCTCATCGCCTCCCTGATGCTCTACCGGGACACCCGGAAGGAAGAATATCTGGACTGGTACTTCAGGACTCTGGACTACTCGAAGAAGCACTTCTCCGACCCGGAGTACGGCGAGTGGTACGGCTATCTGAGAAGGGACGGCCTGCCCACGATGCCTTCCACCAAGGGCTCCACCTTCAAGGGTCCCTTCCACCTGCCCAGAATGCTCATCAACACCGATATCATGCTGGGGCAGCTGCTGGCTGAGTAAAGCGGTTCCCCGCTTTGCGTATGGAGGTGCCTTATGGAAGGAGAAAAACCCAGCGTATACGTCTACATCGGCAGCGAGTACTACACCTTCACCGCTTCCGAGAAAAAACTGGCCGACTACATCCTGTCCGCCCGGGACTGCATTTCCCGGATGTCCATCTCCCAGCTGGCCACGGCCTGCGGTGTGGCAGATGCCACGGTCTCCCGGTTCTGCCGCCGTCTGGGGTATAAGGGCTATCCCGATTTCAAGATCTCTCTGGCCAATTCCTTCATCGGCCGCCCTGAGGACAACCCCCTGTCCGGGGAAATCACCCGGGAGGACAGCCTGGAAACCATCAGCCAGAAGCTGCTCACCGCCAACTCCCTGGCCATGACCCAGACCCTGGAGGTCTTAAACCTGGAGACGGTGTCCCAGGCGGCGAAGGTGCTGCACGAAGCCACCAAGGTTCTGTGCATGGGCCAGGGCGGCTCCATGCTCATCGCCGCGGAGGCGGCCCACCTGTTCTCCACCATCTCCGGCAAATTCCACCCCGTCAGCGATTCCCACATGCAGGCCATGGCCGCCGCCATGATGGAACCCACCGACGTCGTCCTGTTCTTCTCCTACTCCGGCTCCACCCTGGCCATGCTGGACACGCTGAAAACCGCCAAAAGCCGGGGCGGCAGGGTGATTCTGGTCACAAGATTTCCCAATTCCCCCGGCGCAGACCTGGCCGACCTGGTGCTGCAGTGCGGCGCCAACGAAAATCCCCTGCAGAGCGGCTCCATTCCCGCCAGAATCGCCCAGATGTACCTGCTGGACATCCTGTTTTCGGAGTACAGCCGGGCCAATCTGGAGGATACCAAGGAAAAACGCAGCCGCATCGCCCGGGCGCTGGCCGCCAAGCACGTTTGAGCGGCGGATTTTCATGTTTTTTTCGGTTTATCATGTCGTATTTTCAGAATTGAAAATTTCTTTCCAAAATCCTTGTGGAGAATCCACAAAACCCTCCCGCGCCGTTGGGACCTCAAATGGCCGGGAATTGTGCAGAATCTTCAAATTTTCCGCCAAATGCCATTTTGAAAATTATTTTCATCAAAAGCCGTTGACTTTTCTGTGAAAGATAGCTAAGATAAAAGCAAGTGAGAAAGCGCAATCCTGCGTTTTCAACAAATTACACTTATTTTAGGAGGACGTTATGAAAAAACTGATTGCTGTTATGCTGGCAGTTGTCATGGTTGTGAGCCTGTGCGCTTTCACCGCTTCTGCTGAAGATGTCACCGAAATTTCCCTGTGGACCTACCCCATCGGCAAGTGGGTGGACGAGGCCACCGTCTCCGCTCTGCTGGCTGATTTCCACGCCGCTCATCCCGAAATCCATGTCACCGTGGAGTATCTGGACTACACCAACGGCGACGACAAGGTCAACACCGCCATTGAAGGCAACGCCGCTCCCGACATCATCATGGAAGGACCCGAGCGTCTGATCGCCAACTGGGGCGCCAAGGGCCTGATGGTCAACCTGGCTGACATCGTTCCCGAAGGCACCTACGCCGGCATCCTGAGCTCCTGCACCAGCGCCAACGGCGAGGTCTACGAGATGCCCGTGTGCATGATCGCCCACTGCATGGCCATCAACCGGAACGTCTTCGAAGAGGCCGGTGCTCTGCAGTACCTGAACGAGGAGACCCACACCTGGAACTCCGTGGAAGACTTCTTCAAGGCTGTTCAGGCCGTTTACGACGCCGGTTATGAGTACGTCGGCTGCATCTACTGCGGCGGCCAGGGCGGCGACCAGGGCACCCGCGCTCTGATCACCAACATCGGCGGCGGCACCTATGCCAACGCTGAGCACACCGAGTACACCTACGCCTCCACCGAGAATGCCACCGCTCTGTCCAAGCTGTACGCCCAGAACGGCATCAGCTTCGACCCCTCCATCGTCGCCAGCGACGAGATCCAGAACTTTGTCAACGGCACCTTCCAGATGGCCTTCTGCTGGAACATCAGCCAGGAAGTCAACAATGCCGACGCTCTGGGCTTCGACGTTCTGCCCATGGCCTTCCCCTCCGACACCACTCCCTCCCTGCAGGGCGGTATCTGGGGCTTCGGCGTGTTCAACAACGGCGATGAGGCCAGAATCGAAGCTGCCAAGACCTTCATCCAGTTCATGACCCAGGACGATGCCCAGTACGCCAAGGCTGTGGAGGCCACCTCCTTCGCTCCTGTCCGCGACCTGGAAGGCTTCGCTCCCAATGAGTACTTCCCCGAGTACTCCCTGATGAGCCCCATGATGGGCGACTACTACCAGATCACTCTGGGCTGGGCCACCGCCCGTACCGAGTGGTGGAACATGCTGCAGCGTGTCATGGACACCGACGGCTCCGTCGATGCCATCCTGGCTGAGATGACCGCCGCTCAGGACGCTGCCAACGCAGCTGCCGCAGGCTAAGATCATCTGACAACATTTGAATCGCGCCCCCTTCCCTGCGTAAGGGGAGGGGGCGTATCCCATCCAGAGAACCGTTCGGCAGCAGGCGGTACGGCTGCAAGGCGGCCGCAGCGCCTGCTGCGCGAACAATACAACGAGAGGAGGATTTTTCCATTGGCTGACAAAACCATTTCCGTAAGCAAGCGGACCAACCGACTGGTGATGCACGAGAACATCGCCGGTTATGCGTTCATGGCCCCCTTCCTGCTGTTCTTCTTCGGCTTCGTGGTGTATCCCATGATTATGTGCATCTACACCAGCTTCTTCGACGCAACCATGGGCCGGGAGGATATCTTCGTCGGTCTGGGCAACTACAAGGAGCTCTTTTCCGACAAGGTATTCTGGATCGCTCTGAAAAACACCCTGATCATCGTCGTCGTCTCCGTGCCCGTCACCTGCGCATTTTCCCTGTGGATCGCCACCATCATCAGCAAGATGCCCGTGGCCGCCACCTCCGCCTTCCGGTGCATCTTCTATCTGCCCGTGGTCACCGGCTCCGTGGCCGTCACCATGGTGTGGAAGTGGATGTTCAACAACTACTACGGCATCCTGAACTATCTGGGCAAGGGCCTGGGCCTCATCGACAAGAACATCAACTGGCTGGGCGACCCCAAGTACGCCCTGGGCTGCATCATCCTGATCCTGCTGACCACCTCCGTGGGCCAGCCCATCGTGCTGTACGTCTCCGCGCTGGACAATGTGGATAAGTCTCTGGTGGAGGCTGCCCATGTGGACGGCGCCACCGAAAAGCAGGCCTTCTGGCGCATCAAGTGGCCCCAGATGATGCCCACCACATTGTACATCCTGGTCATCACCACCATCAACTCCTTCCAGTGCTTCGCGCTGATCCAGCTGCTGACCTCCGGCGGACCGAAGAACAGCACCATGACCATCATGTACTACATCTACTACAACGCCTTCAAGCTGTACCGCTACGGCTACGGCAACGCCATGGGCGTGATTCTGGCAATTATCATCGCAATTCTTTCCGCTGTCCAGTTCCGTCTGGGCAAGGAAAAGTAAGGGGGTGGAAGTATGGCTGCAACAAATCCCATTGAATCCGGCAAGCGCAGGGCAAAAATTGCCAATATCGCCAACTGGGTGATCGTCTGCGTCATCGCGTTCCTGTTCATCTTCCCCCTGTACTGGATCATCACCGGTTCTTTCAAGATCAAGAAGGAGATCATCTCCTCCACCCCGGTATGGATTCCCTCCCAATGGGTGCTGACCAACTACGAAAACCTGATGAGCAAGCGCTCGGCGCCGCTGTTTGAGTTCTTCGGCATTGTCGGCCCCACCGTCCCCGGCGCCATCCGGTGGCTGCTGAACACGGTGTTCATGTCCGTGGCCTCCATGCTGCTGACCTGCCTCACCGCCGCCATGGCAGGCTACGCCCTGGCAAAGAAGCGGTTCTTCGGCAGAGGCATCATCTTCACCCTGATCGTCTGCGCCATGGCGCTGCCCAAGCAGGTCATCCTGATCCCCCTGCTGCGGGAAATGTCCGCGCTGAAGCTGTACGACACCATCTGGGCCGTGATCTTCCCCATCGTGGGCTGGCCCTTCGGCGTGTTCCTGCTGAAGCAGTTTGCCGAGGGCATCCCCACGGAAATGACCGAGGCCTGCCGCATCGACGGCGCCAGCGAATGGAGAACCTTCACCGATGTGATGTTCCCCATGATCAAGCCCGGCGTGGGCGCCTGCGCCATCTTCACCTTCATCAACAGCTGGAATGACTACTTCATGCAGCTGATTATGCTGACCTCCAGCAAGAATCTGACCATCTCCCTGGGCATCGCCACCATGCAGGGCGAGAACTCCACGGACTTTGGCCTGCTGATGGCCGGCTGTGCCCTGGCCTCCGTGCCCATCATCATCGTGTTCCTGATCTTCCAGAAATACTTCACCAAGGGCATCACCATGGGCGCCGTCAAGGGCTAAGGCAACACCGCATAATGGGGCAAGGAGATTCGGCGAGAGATTTTGCCCCAAGCGAAAGTATGAAAAATGCGGGAATACTGGATGTATTTTCCATTTTTCATACTTCACGATTGGGGCAAAAGATCCGTCGAAGCCCGCAGCTCCCATTGTGCGGTGTTGCCCTAAGCCGCCAGTCGCGGCAGAGGTGGATAGTATCCTCCCCTGCTGTGCCCGGGCAAAAACGGCAACACCCTTTACTTTTCCAAAAGGAGTGATACAATGATCGTTGCGAGCTTAACCAACAAAGGCGAATACTACGGCATCCACCCGGAGCTGGACAAGGCGCTGGAGCTGCTGACGCCGGAATTTCTGGAAAACGCCTCCACCGAGAAAACCCTTCTGGACGGGGAAAATCTGTTCGTCACCAAATTCCATCTGGACACCATCCCCTACGAGCAGACCTTCTTTGAGGCCCACAGGCAGTATCTGGACATTCAGATCGTCACCCAGGGCGCGGAGCGGGTGGAGATCGCCCACCCCGACCACCTGACCCTCACCGAGCAGCGCGGCGACTTCTTCGGCTACACCGGCGATGCCGACCAGACCGTGATCCTCCGGCCCGGAACGTTCCTGGTGGTCTTCCCCGGGGATGCCCACCGGCTGAGAATTCCCGTGAACCGGCCCGGGGAAGCCTTTACCCGCGTTGTGCTCAAAATCAAAGCCTACGATTGAAAAAGGAGATAGAAAAAATGAAGGATTTCAGCAAATACGCAGGCATTATCCCGGCATTCTATGCCTGCTATGACGAAAACGGAGACATCTCTCCCAAGGCCGTCCGCGCTCTCACCGAATATTATATTGAGAAGGGCGTCAAGGGTCTGTATGTGGGCGGCTCCTCCGGCGAGTGCATCTACCAGAGCGTTGCCGAGCGCAAGCTGCTGCTGGAGAACGTCATGGCCGTGGCAAAGGGCAAGCTGACCATCATCGCCCATGTGGCCTGCAACAACACCAAAGACTCCATGGACCTGGCTGCCCATGCCGAGAGCGTGGGCGTGGATGCCATCGCTGCCATCCCCCCCATCTACTTCCACCTGTCTGACCGGGCCATCGCCAAATACTGGAACGACATCTCCTCCGCCGCCCCCAACACCGATTTCATCATCTACAACATCCCCCAGCTGGCAGGCGTGGCCCTGAATCCCGGCCTGCTGAAGACCATGCTGGAAAACAAGCGCTGCATCGGCGTCAAGAACTCCTCCATGCCCATTGAGGACATCGAAAAGTGGATCCACGGCGGCGCAATTACCTTCAACGGCCCCGACGAGCAGCTGCTCAGCGGCATCGTCGCCGGCGCCACCGGCGGCATCGGCGGCACCTACGGCGCCATGCCCGAGGTGTATCTCAAGATTTTCGAGCTGGCCACCAAGGGCGAGAACCTGGCTTTGGCAAGACAGCTTCAGCAGGATGCCAACCAGATCATCTACAAGATGTGCTCCGGCACGGGCAATATGTACGCCATGATTAAGGAAATTCTCCGCCTGTCCGGCGGCCCCGACATCGGCGGCGTCCGCGCTCCCCTGCTGAACCTGACAGAGGAAGACAAGGAAATCGCAAAGCAGTGCGTTGCCATGATCGAAAACACCAAGGCAAAGCTGGCCTGAGGAAAGGAAGGACTTTTATGAGACTGATTCGCGCCAAGGATTATGCCGACGTCAGCCGCAAGGCTGCCAACATCATCGCCGCCCAAATTCAGCTGAAGCCCGACTGTGTGCTGGGTCTTGCCACCGGCAGCAGCCCCGTGGGCACCTACAAGGAGCTGATTGCCAAGTATGAAAACGGCGATCTGGACTTCTCCCAGGTCAGAACCGTCAATCTGGACGAATATGTGGGTCTTCCCAAGGATCACGACCAGAGCTACGCCTGGTTCATGCGCACGAACCTCTTTGACCACGTGAACATCGACCAGGCCAACTGCAACATCCCCAACGGCATGAACCCCGACGCGGCAGCCGAGTGCGCCCGGTACGATGCCGTCATCGACGCCTTCGGCGGCGCTGACCTGCAGCTGCTGGGTCTTGGACCCAACGGCCACATCGGCTTCAATGAGCCTGCCGATGCCTTCGTGAAGAACACCAACAAGGTTACTCTCACCGACGCCACCATCGACGCCAACGCCCGGTTCTTCGCCTCCCGGGAGGAGGTGCCCACCCACGCCTACACCATGGGCATCGGCGGCATCATGAAGGCCAAGCGGGTTCTGCTGGTGGTCAACGGCAAGGGCAAGGCCCAGGCCGTGAAGGACTGCTTCTTCGGCCCCATCCGTCCCCAGGCTCCCGGCTCCATCCTCCAGCTGCATCCCGACTTCACCCTGGTTGCCGACGAGGACGCCCTGTCTCTGGTGCAGGAGCTGCTGTAAGGCATCAAAAAACGGAGGCAGACTATGTTCTATCGGAATGCTATGATTTACGGGCCGGATTTCCGGTTCCATCCCGGCGCTTTTGAAGTCGTGGACGGTATGTTTGCCCAGGTTTTCCCGGAGAAGGTTCCAGAGGACGCCGTTGACCTGAAGGGCGCGCTGGTGATTCCCGGCCTCATCGATGTCCACAGCCACGGCAATTCCAACGCGGACTTCTCCGACGGCGACTACGAGGGGCTGAAAAAGATGGCCCGCTACTATGCTTCCTGCGGTGTCACCTCCTTTGCCCCGGCTTCCATGACGCTGCCCTATGACGTGCTGGAGAAGGCCTTCGCCACCGCCGTCAAGCTCACGGAGGAAGCCCCCCAGGGACTGTCCGTGCTCCGGGGCATCCAGATGGAAGGTCCCTATTTCTCCTACAAAAAGCGGGGCGCCCAGAACGCGGACTATCTGAAGGATCCGGATTTCGAGGGCTTCCGGAAGCTCTACGACGGCTGTAAGGGGCTCATCCGCATCGTGGATGTGGCTCCCGAGCTGCCCGGCGCTGCGGAATTCACCAGGGAGGCCAGCAAGCTGTGCACCGTGTCCGTGGCCCACACCGATTCCGACTACGACCACGCCAAGGCCGTGTTTGACGCAGGTGCCACCCACCTGACCCACCTGTACAACGCCATGCCCGGCATCAACCACCGCAATCCCGGCGTGATCCCCGCCGCCGCGGAAAATCCCGCTGTCCGGGCGGAGATCATCTGCGACGGCTATCATATCCATCCTGCGGCGGTGCGGCTGGCCTTTGCCATCTTCGGCGGGGAACGGATGATTCTGGTTTCCGATTCCGGCCGGTGCGCCGGTCTGCCGGAGGGCAGCCAATTTACCCTGGGCGGGCAGGATGCCTGGCTCCGGGGCGGTGTTGGCCGTCTGGGTGACGGAACCATCGCCTGCTCCGCCGCCAATCTGTGGGACTGCATGAAAAACGTCATCGCCTGGGGCATCCCCGAGGAGGACGCCATCCGGGCCGCCACCTGGAACCCCGCCTGCGCCATCGGCGCGGAAGCTGTGGTCGGTTCCATCGCGGAAGGCAAGCGGGCCGACTTCGTGGTCTGCTCCGCGGATTATTCCCAAAAAACCGTCTACCTGGGCGGAAAAACGATATAATATGTAAAAAAGGGTACCCCACAAAAACGTGAGGTACCCTTTTTTATGTCCAACCATTGTAGTCGTATCAAAAATTTGCGGTTTTCAAGAGCGAGTGAAGAGTGAAGAGTGAAGAGTGGAGATAATAAAAAAGGTACCATTCTCCGATGGAATTCCGCAAATCATACGAAGCGAAGCGACCTTGGCTCTCCCTTTGGGAGAGCTGGCTGCCCCGTATGGGGCAGTCTGAGAGGGTCCCACGTTCCAATGGACGCTTCCCAACCATCAAACGGAGTACCCTCTCAGTCAGCCTGATCGGCTGACAGCTCTCCCATAGGGAGAGCCAAGGGCGCTACCGCGCCAGTGCAATAAATTACAATTTGCTGAGTTAACCCGATAAGCACATTACAAATTTAAGCTGTTACACCCTAACGACATTGGCTTGTACGCAATTCATTACCAGCTTTTCAAAATCTCCAGGATGGCGTCCTCGTAATCGCCCTCGTACTCAATGGAGCGGCCGGCGGACAGGACGTTGCTTTCCGCGCCGCGCTCCGGGGCGGGGTACTCCCAGATGTGGTAGTGCAGACCCCGGTGGTCGAATTCGATGGTGCCGCAGTCGTCCTCCTCCCGGTACGCATACCGCATCCCCCTTTGGGTCATGTATTCCTGAATTCTGCTCAGTCGCATACCACACCTCCCTGTTTCGTCTTACTGCGTCGTTCCGCCAGCATGAACGGAAGATGCACCAGCGTCATCAGCGCCACCGCCACAATTGCCAGGCTGCCCAGATAGCCGTACCAGCCGTGATCAAGGTTCAGAATGGGCAGACCCTCCATGGGCGGGCGGGTGAGGAACATAAAGTTCGTTCCGTAGGCGTAGAAGGCGCCGTTGACATAAATCATCACCAATGCCAGCCCCAGCAGAATCAGCAGATTCCTGCGCCAGGCCTTGACGCCCATGTCCACCTGCTTTGTGAACAGGAAGTACAGCGCCAGCCACACAAGACCCGCGTGGTAAACGAAGCACTGGTAGGCCAGAATATCCCGGAAGCTGACGCCGTCGGTGGGGATCAGCATGGCCATGATGCCCCCCAGCAGCCCGGAGGGTACGAAAAAGCTGATGACCTGACTGCGCCTGGGCGAATCTTTTGCAAAGGTGATGTACAGGACCACGAAGATCTGCATGGAGCACAGGTGAAACGGCAGCGCCTCCGGGTCCAGGGCGCAGCCCCCCTGCGGCGACGGCAGCATATGGGTCATCATCTTGCTGAACTCGCTGAAGGCGCTGATGACACACATACATAGGCCTGCGGTGCGGATGGGAATCCGCTTTTTCAGGGCAATGCGCAGTCCGGCAAAAATTCCCAGCGCGCACAGGCCCAGCCAGAGAAAATGATTGGCGGTAAACATACAGGTCGCTCCTTTTTTTGTATTTGCCGCACCCCCTTGGGGGAGGATCGCAGCCTCTCCCACAGGGGCTGGGCAATTTCGTTACACGTTACCATTGAACCAACGCACATTTTCTTACATTATAGATTTCCATCGTATTTCTGTCAACCGGTCCGATGGATTCTGCGCAATTACCGCTTATGCAAAGCAGGGCCTTCCGTTTTCGGGAAGGCCCTGCCGCATTATGGAGAATGGTTTACCCCCGCCGGGGGACAATTGTCAGAAAATACCCAGCCACTTGGTGGCGAAATCAGTGAGCAGATAGTAGCTCGTCTGGGACTGGCAGGAAACCATGGACCAGGTGACAATCCAGGTGTTCACGAAGGCGGGGAGCCAAATGCTGCCGGAAACCTTGTACAGCTTGCGGTTGATGAAGGCAAAGACCGGCAGGTTGATCAGCATGGGCCAGGTGGAGATGAACGCAATGGCAGGGGCGCTTCCCACACCGGTGGAGGCGTACTTTGCGTAGACGGTGCCATAGCTGTAGGCCACCAGGATGTAGATGCCGATGCTTGCGATCACCATTTGCAGCAGCGTATTCCAGCCGTCGCTCATATCCTTCATGCGGCCCGCGTTCACCAGCATGGCGCTGACCAGGAAGGAAGGCAGGATGAAAATGGCGTAGCGCAGGCACAGCGTCCAATACTGGGGCAGCATATCCTTCATGCCGTTATCCCAGAAGCGGAAGTCCTGATGGAAGAAGTACTTCATGGCAGCCAGCAGCAGGTAGGCATAGACAAACAGGACAATGGACAGGAAGAAATAGCGGACAATCTTCTTGATGGAAATCGCAAAATTCAGCTCCCGGAGCAGATTCTTGCCGGTCTGCTTTTTGGTCAGCAGGCCGAAGATGACCAGAACCACCAGCGACAGTATGGACAGGATCCACATAAACCACAGGTGGATATTGGCAGTAAAGTCCAGGGACAGGAAGTGCTTCAGGCCCTCGTTCTTAAAGCCCAGCATGGGACCCTTGGTGGCAACATAATACTCGGCGTACATTGTGCTCAGAATCAGCAGCACTGCCGCCAGCCAGAAGGGTGCGCTCTTTTTGCTGGTGAAAGGCTCACAGCACTCCATCCGCAGCTCGGCATATTTCTTTGTCTGCAGCAGCATACCCGCCAGGGCGATGATGCTGACGAACATGGAGATCATTGCCAGCAGATCCAGAGTCTCCCGGGCCATGAAGACGGTATTGTTCTCGGACATGGGTACAGTTTCCGGATCGGTGATTTCGCCGCAGTTATACTGCAGGGTCTGCTCAAAGTACTTCACCATGTATCTGGCAGCGTCCTTACTGAAGTAGTCTCTGGCATGACCGCCCACCTGATTGACGATAAGCCGGGTGGTGCGGCTCTCGATGGCCTGAGCCAGCGCTTCATCGGTGGTATAGGAAATATCATCCAGGCTGCCCAGAATGGTGCTGGCGGGAGAAGCCGCATTGGAGGTCTGATCCAGTGCGTACCAGCTTGCTGCCTGCAGAGGCTCTGCGCTCTGGAACTTAGCCATCATGTCTTCCTTGGCGAGGTTCTGCTGGCCGGTACCGGCACGGCCTTCGTTGAAGGTGGCGATCATGTAGCAGATATTGGTATTGGCCTCACGAACCACGCTGATGCCGGCAACGGACACCTCCGTAGGCGTGCTGCCCCAGTTGCCGCCCAGGATGACGGCGGATTTCATCCGGGTGTTGAAATACTCCTCTGCCTGATTGGCAAGGACCTGATAGGCGCTCAGCTCTCCCTCGCTCAGACGGTCGGCAGCCAGCGCATCCGCAGACTCCCGGATCTCGTCGGCGGTGAACTCCTGGCCGAAGGTATCATAGAGGATATTGATCTTCAGATCGTTCAGCGTGAGCAGACTGGAATCCATATCGATGGCCGCGGAGGTATTCTTGGAGCCCTGGGAGTGGCCGATCATACCGATTCTGGTTTGATCCACATAGTTCAGGGTGCGGACATATTGCAGCGCATCATACATGCCGTAGGACGGATCGCTCATATCGGAGGTCTCGGACGCACCGGAGCCGTAGGTGGAAACGCTGAGGACGGCAAAGCCTCTTCTGGCCAGCTCCTCGGCGAAGGGATTGACCGTACTGTGATTGCAGCTCAGGCCATGGGTGATGATCACACAGGGAAGGTTGCTCTCGGAATTGGTGTTTCTGGGGGTGTACATGGTGGCCTGCATCACAGACCCGCGGGAGTCAATGGAAAGCTCGCTGATTTTCACCGCTCCCCAGTTGCATGCAAGCATGTACGCGAAGAAGCTGAACAGGATCACAGCAATCACGGAAATCTGAAAAATCCGTTTGCTTCCGTCAGCAGTTTGCAGGTTGAATTTTCCTTTCATCATGTTTCCTTCTTTCTCTTTTCCTGTTTGCCGGTGGGTTTACAGTCTCAGAAATACCTTGGGTAATTGGGGTCGGAGGTGATTGCTATGGCAGGGTGGCGTAAAATACCGGAATTCACAGCGGCTTGCCGGACTTTCAACGCGCGTTGCCAGGGTAGAGGCGCCATCATCACCCAAACGGCAGCTTTCTGGGGCTTCTATTATTCACCGGAGATGCCATCCTCCGGTAATAATACAGCTTCACAGCGGGCATTCCGAGAAAACGCCCGGATTTGGCCATTTTCTCCAAACTCGTTTCCTATTATCAAGATTTCTCTATGTAATATTTACAAATATCTATTAGTATACATCTCATAAGTTGAGCAGTCAACATCTTTTTTGCACAAAAAGCACTCCTGCCTGTTGGGCATAACACCCAATCCAGCAGGAGTGCTTCCGGATTTGGCAGGGGGAGGCTCCGGAAAAGCCGGCAGACGCTGTATTCCGCGGTTCCCGAAATCTGCAGCACCTGTTCAACCGGCTTCTTTTCCGGTTATGCCTTGGCAGGCTCCTTCCCGGCAAGGCGCTTGATGCCCAGGGCCGCCACGATGACACCCAGGACAAACAGGGCCGCGGCAAAGGCCAGCTGGAGCAGGTTGCCGGCGGCGGGATTGCCCTTGGTGTTGCTTGCTGTGTAGCCAAAGAAGCGCTGCCAGAGATACAAGAAAAAGACAAAATCCCGATTCTCAGAGCTGCGGGAAGTAAACTGCGTTTCCAAATATATGAGTGCCTCTGATTCTTCTACAGCTTCAAAAAATAGGTGGCTAGACCAAAAAGCAGATACAAATCCCCCACCTTTATTCTACTGCGGTTTTATCAACGGTTACTGGAACCGAAAAAATCGTGCTGCCATTAACAATATAACGGATTGTACCCTGTCCAGCTTTCGTTGGCGCAACGTAGTACCAAGTAAGTTCCGCATCAGTATTGTACCTGTCTGAGGTGTTGTTCAAATCTTTTGCTGATGTCAAGGTAAAACAGTCCCCAGTTGTACCGAAATCCCAACGCTCATTTATGTATCGTACACCTGAAGTTGTAACAGATGTTCCAACGCACTGACCAACACCGCTACGAGCAACACAGCCAAACAAAACAGGTTGGTTATCAGTCAAATGGATGCTGGTAGCGGAAACAAAAGTCTTTGGAACATTGACATTGATTTGGACAGAAGCCCAACCACCGTCCGTTACTTTACCAGTTATAACCGCCCAACCGGGGCTTACAGCCCTGATGACACCGTTTTTGTCGACCGTAGCAACTTTTTCGTTCGAGCTGGACCATTGAAGTGTTTGATTCGATGCGTTTTTAGGGACAACGGTTACATGGGGAGTATGAAAAAAGAATTCAACCAACTCAGGCTTCATATCTTTTTCTTCGGTTTCGGTTATCCCTAAAGTAATGTTTGTTTGTTCGACAGAGAGTTGTGTAACAGGAATCGTTACCGTCAAAGAATACGATGCCTCATATTCTTCGTTCGTTGTTGGATTCGTTCCCTTGCAATGGATGATAGTAGTGCCCCCTGCCACGCCCCGAACATAACCAGAGTTTTCAACAACAGCAATATCCGTATTCTCTGAATAATATTCGTACTTTACCCAGTTATTGATACCTTGCTGAACAGGGGTAATGGTTTTTCCGTTCCAGCCAATCGGAACTATGTATTCGCTCTCCGGAAATGAGATTGAGCCTCCTTCTGCAAAAACTGCTGGGGCGATAGCTACAAGCAGTGTAACAAATACTGTCACAGAAATTCTTCTTAGTATTCGGTACAAAGATAATTTTTTCATCGTTATTCCCCTTTTCTACAAAATGATTATGTGGACAAAAAAGTGCGCCAACCGGAGTTGACGCACCGAAAAGCGCACAACTCCGCTTGCTGCGACACAAACCTTTGCACATCCCAGAGAATGCCAAAATGAAGCGTGCGTTTTTCCCAAAATGTAAAACACATTCTCTGGTTTGTGCTGTGTTCAGCTTGTGTCGCAAGAGTAATATATCCCAGCCATACCTGAAAAGCAACAGAAAAAACTTCACAACAAACAATCGCGCAATTCGTTCAATACATCCAAGAAAGATCTCTCACGGCATGATACACCAAACTCTGGATTTATCGCAGATGCGAACACAAAAACACTCCTGCCCCTGTGGATGGCTCCCCGGGACAGGAGTGTTCTCTGTTCAAAACTGCGCCGCCTCGGCGCTCTTGAGCTGAAGCTGCAATTTATCAGCGATCAGGGCGATGAACTCCGAATTGGTGGGCTTTCCCTTGGTGTTGCTGACGGTATAGCCGAAGAACCGTTGCAGGGTATCCAGATCGCCCCGATCCCAGGCGACCTCGATGGCGTGCCGGATTGCCCGCTCCACCCGGCTGGGCGTGGTGCCGAAGGTCTTCGCCACCTGGGGGTACAAGACCTTGGTGATGGCATTGATCACGTCCATGTCGTTCACCGCGATGATGATGGCCTCCCGCAGGTACTGGTAGCCTTTGATGTGGGCCGGGACGCCGATCTCATGGATGATGCCGGTGACCATGGATTCGATGCTGGTCTTGTCCACGCGGCGCGGGGTCGGAAACCGGAGGCTCTCCCCTCCCCGGATTTCCTCCAGCCGCTCCACCAGCGCGGTCATATCACAGGGCTTCAGCATCAGATAGCGGACCCCCAGGCTCGCCGCCGCCGAAGATACGTATTCCGTCAAAAAGGCCGATGTTGCCAGGGTCACCGGGCGGCTTTCCATGGTCGAGATGGCCTTCAGCACGCTGATGCCGTCCTGCTTGCTGAGCATCAGATCCAGCACCAGCACATCCGGCTTTCGCTCCGCCACCATCCGGATGGCCTGCTCGCCATCCCCCGCCGTTCCGATTACCTGAAAACCGTCCGAACGCTGCAGCGCGGTCACCAGGGTATTACAGAAATCCTCTGCGCTGTCCGCAATGAGTACGGTCGTTGCATGTTCCATACATTCCTCTCCTGTCCAAAAGAATTTCTCCCCAAGTTTACGGCTTCCGCAGCCGTGTGCGACAAATATAATTTAGCACAAGGGCCGTCTTTTTGCAAGGAAAAATCAAAACAATCGTTCGTCACAAATGTCGCTGTTTCCGCATAATGTGATTCTTTTCGACACTTTATCGATTATTTTGACGAATGCCGGATTTTCTTGTCGAAGGCCGTCGGTTCTCTTTCTGCGCGTTGACGAACGCTCCGTTGTGGTGTACAATTCTCCTATCGGAACCCAAACTATGGAGGTATTTTTTATGAACGAAGTATGGAACCTTGACCCGATCTACCACGGGTTTGACGATCCCGCCTTTGAACGCGATATGCAGGCTCTGAAGGCCGCCGTTGCCGAGCTGGAAACCTTTGCCCGGAATCTTTCCGGCATGGATCCCACCGAAGGCCTGCGGGAGGGACTGCTGCTGCAGGAGAAGCTCAGCAGTCTTGTGAACAGGCTGGCGGAGTACGCCTCCCTGCGGCAGGCAGCCAACACCCTGGATGCCGATGCCGGCTCCCAGCTGGGCAGGATCATGGGCATTTACAGCGGCTGCGCGGCTCCCGTCGCCGCCTTTGAAAGCTGGGCTGCCAATATTCCCGACCTGTCGGAGCGCATCGGTGCAGACCCGCTTCTGAGCCAGTACCGCTTCCTGCTGGAAAACCTGACAGAATCCAGCCGCCACCTGCTGCCCGGCATCGGCGAGACCGTCATGGCCAAGATGAGCCTCACCGGCAGCAGCGCATGGAGCGACCTGCAGCAGTATCTGACCAGCACCGTGGCCGTCACCTACCGGGGGCAGACCACCAACCTCTCCGCCATCCGCAACCTGGCCTACAGCGACGATGCCCAGGTGCGTAAGGATGCCTACGAGGCAGAGCTGGGCTGCTATAGCGCCATCCGGGACTCCGTGGCCTTCGCCCTGAACTCCATCAAGCTGGAGACCATCAACGAATGCCGGCTCCGAGGCTACGCATCCCCCCTGGAGCGCACCCTGAAGCATTCCCACATGGAGCGGGCCACCCTGGATGCCATGTTCGGCGCCATCGACGAGTATCTGCCCAAGTTCTGGCAGTATCTGAAGGTCAAGGCCAAGGCGTTGGGCCACGAAAACGGCCTGCCCTGGTACGACCTCTTTGCCCCCATGGGCAAGGCATCCTCCACTTTTACCACAGAGCAGGCCCGGGACTATCTGGTGGAGCTGTTCTCCCACTTCGACGGCGAGCTGAGCGAAATGGTACAGACCGCCTTCGACAACGCCTGGATCGACTTCTATCCCCGCAGCGGCAAGGCCGGCGGCGCCTTCTGTGCCGGGGTGGAATGCCTGGGTGAGAGCCGGATTCTCACCAACTTCGACGGCCAGCTCACCGATGTGGTGACCCTGGCCCACGAGCTGGGACACGCCTTCCACAACCAGTGCCTCCGGGATCACCGGCTGCTGAACCGGGACTACTCCATGCCCGTGGCCGAGACCGCCTCCACCTTCAACGAGTGCGTCGTCATGAACCACGCCATCGCCCACGCCGCCGACGATCAGGAGAAGCTGGCGCTGATCGAATCCCAGCTGCAGGATGTGACCCAGATCATCTGCGACATCTACTCCCGCTACCGGTTCGAAACCGCCGTGTTCGCCAACCGGGAGGAGCAGTTCATGAACGCCGACACCCTCTGCGCCATGATGGTGAAGGCCCAGAAGGAGTCCTACGGCGACGGGTTGGACGAAAATGTCCTGCACCCCTACATGTGGGTGTGCAAGAGCCACTACTACGGCCCCACCTTCTACAACTTCCCCTATGCCTTCGGCGGTCTGTTCGCCCGGGGCCTCTACGCCCGCTACGAGCAGGAGGGCGCCGCCTTCGTGCCGAAATACAAGCAGCTGCTGTTCACCACCCCCATCGCCACCGCCGAGGACACCGCCAAGGTTGCCGGCATCGACCTGACCGACAAGGATTTCTGGCGGGGCGCCCTGCAGACCGTGGCCGAAAAGATCGACCTGTTCTGCGAATTGGTGCAGAAATAAAGCGTGATTCCGTGTCCGTTTGCCGCGAAATCGCCCAGCCACTGTAGGGGAGGATAGTATCCTCCCGCGCAGTAGGGCTTCCCAAATAAGTACTATGTTGGGCGAATTCGTATCATATTGGACAATGAACCATTCAACCAAACACGCAGTTATCCCACGTGGCGGGAGGCTAATAGCCTCCCCTACAGCAGATGGGCAAAAACATATAGAAAGGAAACACAACCATGGACAATCGAATTCAGGCGCTCTGTGACTTTTTGGATCGCTCCCACAGCGCTTATCATGCACAGGCAAACCTGGTAACCATTCTGAAGGAGCAAGGCTACGCCCAATTGACGGAAGATGCCGGCTGGGAGCTGGCTCCCGGCGGAAAATACTACGTCTGCCGCGGGGGCGCCGCTGTCATCGCCTTCCGGATTCCCACAGCTGTGCCCCGGGGCTTCCTGATCTCCGCCGCCCACACCGACCGCCCCGGCTTCAAGGTCAAGGAGAACGGCGAGCAGGTGGGCGCTTACACCCGTCTGCTCACCGAGGTCTACGGCGGCGCGCTGCTGGCGCCCTGGACGGACCGCCCCCTGTCCATCGCCGGACGGGTGATGGTGGAAACCGAGAACGGCGCCGAGGCCCGGCTCTTTGACATTGACCGGGATCTGCTGCTGATCCCCAACGTGGCCATCCATATGAACCGTCAGGCCAACGACGGCACCAAGTGGAATCCCGCCGTGGACACCATTCCCCTCCTGGGCGGCAAGGACGCCAAGGGCAAATTCGCCCGGCTGCTGGAGGAAACCGCCGGCGGCAGGGTGCTGGGTCACGACCTGTACCTCTACGTCCGGCAGAAGGCCTCCGTCTGGGGCATCGACCAGGAATTCATTTCCTCTCCGGCTCTGGACGACCTGCAGTCCGTGTGGGGCACCTTCCAGGGCTTCCTCACCGCCGCGGAAAGCGGGGATATCCCGGTTTTCTGTGCCCTGAACAGCGAGGAAATCGGCTCCCGCACCACCGGCGGCGCGGACTCCACCATCCTCAGCGACGTGCTGGACCGGATCTGTGACGGCTGCAGCCTGAACCTGCGGCAGCTGCTGTCCCAGTCCTTTATGGTCTCCGCCGACAACGCCCACGCCGTCCATCCCAACCACCCCGAGCTGGCCGACGCCGCCAACGCCCCGGTGATGGGTCAGGGCGTGGTGCTGAAGTTCAACGCCAACCAGCGCTACTGCACCGACGGCCTCTGCGCCGCCATCTTCCGCAAGGTCTGCGCCAAGGCAGGGGTCAACGTCCAGACCTACTACAACCGCGCCGACATCCCCGGCGGCAGCACCTTAGGCTGCATCTCCATCTCCCACGTCACCGTCCCCACCGCCGACATCGGCCTGCCCCAGCTGGCCATGCACAGCTGCTACGAGACCGCCTCCGTGGCCGACAGCATCGCCATGATCGACGCCATGGCAGCCTACTTTGGCAGCACATTGGTACTCAGCGAAGAGGGGTTCAAGCTCTGCTGACAAATCATTTGCTGCGCCATTGCAGCATAGGGTCAGCAGACAGTTCCTGAAATCAGCAAGGGCAGCACCGCATAATGGGGCAAGGAGATTCGGCGAGAGATTTTGACACAAGCGAAAGTATGAAAAATGCGGGAATACTGGATGTATTTCCCATTTTTCATACTGCACGATTGGGGCAAAAGATCCGCCGAAGCCTGTAGCTCCCATTGTGCGGTGTTGCCCAAGCACTCCCGGGCTTTTCCGCCGGGAGTGCTTTTCTGTTGACAATGGATTCGTTTGTGCTATAATATACATAGGAAAGGGCGCTGCCGGCAGACGGTTCGCTCCCCCCTTTAGTTACAAGAAGTAACCGCCGAGTTGGAAGCTTGGGGCGGTTACTTCTTTTTTGTCAGCAGAATGATTTCGATAATCAGACTGATGAGACTGACGATGAACGTACAAAACAGAAACAATTCCGAATTTAGGCTATCGGTTTTAATAAGCTGGTCGTGAAATTGTAATTTGTCTGTGCGTTGCATGGAACCGGGTAACGAACAGCGTGCACC
>CALYTP010000024.1:0-19808 GCA_945486915.1 uncultured Clostridia bacterium
CTGCATTTTGTTGAAATAGTACAATCGTTTCGTGTTTTCAGATACGCCCTAGTATCAGGTGACATTTTTCCAGAAGGCAATGGCTCTTTCAAACCAGCCTTGGGCGGGGGTTCCATCACCCATGCCCCATCCGTGGGTGGTACCGGGGAAGATCTCATGGGTCACCGGCACGCCGCATTTTCGCAGAGCGGATTCCAGCATGGCGCTGTTTTCCGCTGGGACGACATCATCCGCTTCGCAGTTCCAGAGGTAGGTAGGCGGGTAGGCCGCGGTGACCTGTTTCTCCACAGAATACAGCATACGAAGCTTGTCATCATTTGCGTCCTCTGCCAGCAGATTCTGGCGGCTGCCGTCGTGGGTCAGATCCGTCATGGTGATTACGGGATAGCCCAGCAGCACCGCCTGGGGCTTGGGAACACCGAACCGTCCGTAGCCCAGCTGCTCTACGCAGAAGCTGGCTGCCAGATGACCGCCTGCGGAAAATCCGCACACTGCATAGTCCGTTCCTGCCAGATCAAATGCCTCGGCGTGCTCCAGAATATACCGCACCGCCTGGGCGGCATCCTCCTGGGGGTTGGGATAGTGGGCACCGGAGAAGGTGCGGTACTGCAGAACAAAGGCACTGATACCCAGCTCATTGCACCGCTTGGCAAAGGGGAAGCCCTCAACAAAGGAGCACACATTGTAATATCCGCCGCCGGGCACGATCAGCAGAAAGCGTTTGGCACCGGGCACCGGAAAGGCATACAGCCCAGTCTGTACTTTCCGGGGGTCGGCGGCCCGTTGGGCATCGTCCCAGATATTGTGCAGACATCCTCCGGCTTGGATGTTCTCCCGGAGGAAGTTGAAGCCATCGATGATGGAGGGCTGATCCTGCATCATGTGCATCTGCACCATTTTCTCCATGGGCAGCTCCCCCAGCTGCTTACCGTCCAGCTGGGCGGACACGTCCATCTCCCAAAAGGGGTTCACGATCCAGGGCTTGTCCGTAACGCCCAGGATTTCTTCCACCTGCTGAAACGAGTGTTTCCATGTGATTTCCATACAGTCACCTCACACCATGCGTAGCCTGGCATCAATTTCCGCGATCTGCTGCTCATTCTTCCGGGCCAGGGAGGCCAGAACCTGCCGGAGGGTCTGGTGGGTCATGGAGTCCGGTGTGCGGGAGATGCCGGGCACCAGTGCTTCCAAAGCGTCCCGGGATTCCCGGGTTTTCAGCAGCTCGATCATGGGCATGTCCGCATGGAAGGAGCGGGCCATGGGAGATTCGGTGGTATAGGTGATGTCAAAGCAGCCGGCTTCCAGGGTGCGCAGGGCATTTTCGCTGCAATAGGGCAGCTTCAGCTCTGCCTGGCAGCCAAAGGGTACCTCCACCGTCAGGTGCAGGGTGGTCTTATCCAGCGTTTCCCAGAAAACTCGGTAGCGGCCTGCAGCAGATTCATAGGTGAAATCCACCTTGCCCAGGCGGGCATCCGGCACCGGGGCAATGACAGCCTTCCGGAAGCCGGGCCGGGCGGGCTGCAACCCTGCGGCGTATTCGCAGATCCATTGGGCAATGGAGCCGTAGGCATAGTGATTGAAGCTGTTCATGCCGGTGGAGGATACGCTGCCATCCGGCTCCATGCTGTTCCAGCGCTCCCAGATGGTGGTAGCTCCCAGATTCACCTCATAAAGCCAGCCGGGGTATTCCTCATTCAGCAGCAGGTCATAGGCATTGCGCTCCATGCCGTTTTCGGTGAGGGCACCGCAGAGGAAGGGCGTGCCCACAAAGCCGGTTTGCAGCTTACCATGGGTCTGATCCAGCTTTTCGGAAAGCCGTGCGGCGCACTTTTCCGCATTGGGAGAGAGGTTATTGTTCAGTGCCAGGACAAGCCCCGTCTGGGTATCCACACAGCACCGGCCATTGGGGGAAAAGAATTCATCCGCCAGCCATTTCGTCAGCCTGTCCGCCAGCGCGCCGTACTTCTCCGCTTCGGCTTTTTTGCCCAGAATGTCGGCTGCATCGGCAACGATCCGGGCACTGTTGCGGTAGTAAACCTGACTGATATAAGCCACATCCGTGCCGCCCAGGCACTGATCCGGCCTGTGATCCGGGTGATCCAGTGCCAGCCAATCCCCATAGTGGAAATGGCGGCTCCATCCGTGGTCATCCCCATCCAGCCTTGTGATGTAATCCACCCAGGAAGCTATGCTCTCAAACTGCTCTGCCAGAATCGTCTTGTCGCCGTAGATGTTGTACAGATTCCAGGGGATAATGGTTGCTGCGTCACCCCAGACTGCGGCGCAGCCCTGATAAGCGGAATCGTTCAGAGAGGGAATCACATCCGGCACCATGCCATCAAGATGCTTCTGTTCCGTTGCCATGTCGTGGAGGTACTTGCGGAAGAAGGGATAGCATTGCCGCAGGTAGCAGGCTGTGGCGGAGAACACCTGGGCATCTCCCGTCCAGCCCAGACGCTCGTCCCGCTGGGGGCAGTCGGTGGGCACATCCAGGAAGTTGCTCTTCTGTCCCCACTCCACATTGTGGATCAGCTGATTCACCTTGGCGTGGCCGGTGGTCAGGAAGCCCCGCTGGGGAAGCTCGGAATACAGCGCCAGCGCGGTAAAGTCCTCCGCCCTCAGGTCGGGGATGCCCTCGATCTTCACATAGCGGAAGCCGTAGAAGGTAAAGCTTGGCATAATCGTTTTCGGTGTGCCGTCGCTGATATAGGTATATTCTGCTTTGGCAGTACGCAGATTTTCATTGTAGAAGCAGCCCTGCTGCATGACCTCGCCCACCTGGACGAAGATTTTGGTCCCGGCGGGGCGGTTCACCTTCAGTGCAAAGGTGCCCACCAGGTTCTGGCCGATGTCCAGCACCAGCTCCCCGGCGGGGGTGTGAATCAGCTCGATGGGCGCAAAGGTTTCCCGCACCCGGACGGGCAGGCTGTAGCGGGCAACCAGGGGGGCGGACTCAGTGGTCAGACTGACAGCCTCGGGAGCCGTTGCGGGCAGGGTATCATCCCGGGTTTCGCCGTCATAGATGGAGGAATTCACAATGGTGCTGCGGGTGACCATCCAGCTTTCGTCGGTGCAGACCACATCCTCGCTGCCGTCGGCATAGGCAATCCGCAGCTCGGCAATGAGCTTTGCATGGCTGCCGTACTGCCCGGCATCCCCGGGCTTGGACAGATAGCCCATGCGGCCGGAATACCAGCCGTGGCCGATGGTGACCTCCAGCCTGCCGCCATCGCGCAGCGCCTCGGTCACATCATAGGTCTGGTACTGAAGCCACTGGGTATAGTTATTGCAGTAGGGGGTCAGGAATTCATCGCCCACCTTTTTTCCGTTGATGGCAGCTTCATACACACCCAGACCGCAGACATACAACCGGGCGGAGACGGGCGCCTGCTTCACAGCGATGTCCTTGGTGAAAATGGGATGCCGGGGCTGCTCGGCGCAGGTGATCCAATTGGCCTGCCAGGGCTCGTCCTGCTTGGCGGTTTCAAACCAGTTCACCTCGCTGACGGCGGACTCCCCATTGTCGCCCATAACCTCCACCGTCCAGTAGTAGCGGGTGCGGGGGCGCAGCATCAGAGGCACTTCCCAGGCAGCGCTGTCCAGCTGGGCCCGGCCGGAATCATACTCCGGTGCCGACAGGTCAGAATTTTGAGAAATCAGCAGCCGTGACCACTGCTGCTTTTTTGCGGCCGTTTCACCGACAGCCCAGGAAAACACGGTTTTTTCCATCTGGAAGCCCAGCGGGTTGGTCAGATGGTTGACTTCGCAATTGTAAATTTTCATACAGTCACCTCAAACGGCAGTGCCGGGATTCCGGCAGCATTGAACAGATTGATTTCATAATAGCCCGTCCAGGCGTATTTCAGCTGACGGATTTCCTCGCAATGGGGAAGGATCAGGGTGTTCTCCCGGATTTCGGCATGGGTCAGCTCCCGGCATTTTCCGGATTCCGTCACGCCCACCATGGCACGGAGGGCATCCCCACGGATTGTCAGCCCCTCCCCATGGGCAAAGCGGAGGGTGATTTCCCCATCCTTTTTCATTGCATCCAGCAGCGCGGGAGCTTCGCAGGGAACCGGCTCCCCATAGACGTGATTCCTGGCCAGCAGTGCCAGCCGATTGCCCACCGTCCGCTTGTCCTTGGGATGAATGTCCCATTGCATACCGGCATCGCCGATGGAGGCCATCCAGGTGCCGGGTACGGTCTTGGCAACCTGCGCCTGGCAGGCGCGGATGATGGGATAGTTTTCACCGGTACAGCCCAGCCACTTGTCGAAGGGCGCCAGCTGGACAAACAGGAAGGGAAATTCCTCCTGCCACAGATCCCGCCAGCAGCGGATCATCCGGGAGAAGGTCGTCGTATAGGTCTCGGGGTGGTAATCGGCGTTGGTCTCGCCCTGATACCAGATGGCACCCCGGATGCCGTAGGGATGCACTTTTTTCAGCATGGTCTCATACAGGCCGCCGGGTCTGCGCTCATACCAGGGGCCAACGGGCTGGGCAAGCTGCGGTGCGGAAGCCATCCATTCCAGCTGCTCCTGACGGGTCAAGCCGATTTTGACAACCTTCACACCCCAGGGATTTTCCAGCTGATTGGTGCGGTCGTTGCCGGGATTGGCGCGGAATGCCTTCTGGTACTGTTCCTCGTCCAGTCCTTCCACGGACCTTGCATAGTCCCGCAGAATGACCTCCGCTTCGGTGCCCGTCAGATACGCCGGGTCCATCCACGCACAGGCGGGCGTACCGCCCCAGTTGCAGCCCACGATGCCCACGGGAACATCCAGGTTTTTCCGCAGCTCCCGGGCAAAATAGAAGCCTACGGCGGAAAAATAGGCCAGCTCCTCACGGGTGCCGCTGCGCCAGAAGCCCTCGTGACAGTAGTGATAATCGGCCAGCTGCCCTTCGTAGGACACCTCCGGGTAGTCGAAGAACCGCAGCAATGTGTCCTCCGGCTGTGTCAGAAGCTCGTCATAGTGGGCTTCAAAGCCCAGCAAATATTCCATATTGCTCTGACCGCCAGCCAGCCACACCTCGCCGATGCACACATCGGGATAGATAAATTCTTCGTCCCCGGAAGCAATCGTCATGGTACAGCCGGTGGCAGCCTCCCGGGCAGGCAGCTCTGCCCTCCAGCAGCCCGCAATGTCCGCCGCAGCGGTAACCTGATAACCGTCCAGCGTCACCGTCACCTTCGCGCCGGGGTCTGCCTCGCCCCACACAGGGATGGGCTTGCAGCGCTGCAAAACCATTTTGTCCGTAAAAATCATTGCCGGTTTCAGCATTGCACACAGTTCCCTTTCGTATGTTAAAATCCGTTCTTCTCGATCAGCGCTTTATACCACGCCGCGCTCTTCTTGGGAATGCGTTCCTGGGTCTGAAAATCGGTATAGAAGATGCCGTAACGGAGTGTATAGCCCGCCGTCCATTCAAAATTGTCCAGAAGCGACCACAGGTAGTATCCGCGCACATCGATTCCGTCCTGCATTGCCTTGTGCACCCATTCCAGCACCTCGGTGCAGTAGGCAATCCGCGCATCGTCCTTCAGCACGATTTCCCTGGGGCCGTCCTCCTGGCAGTAGCCGTTTTCTGTAATATAAATGGGGATATTCACATGATACTTTTCCTTCAGCATATGCAGCACATCATAGACGGCCTGCACATATGCCACCGGTCTGTCCTGGATGTTTCCGCCCTTATTCTCCTGGTCATCCGAGGGAAGCTGGGTACTTCCGTCGAACAGCCCGTTGTAGAAATTCAGTCCGTAAAAATCGAGCGGCTGGGAAATGGTCTGCATATCTCCATCCAGAATCACAGGAGCAGTCCCGGTTTCCTGCATATAATCCTTCAAAACCTGGGTGTATTCCCCAAGGAAAATGGGATTCAGGAACATTCCGTAGCCTTCCATTTCATTGCCCCGCTGTGCCTGTCTGCAGGCCTCGGGGTTTTCCGGGTCGGTGGTGTAGTGATGCCACACATCCACCACAATGCCGATCTTTCCCGGCAGCTTCTTCTGCCGGAACAGGCGAACCGCCTCACCGTGGCAGACCAGCAGATGATGCAGGCATTGGCGGCCGTACTTTTCATCCTTCAGGCCCGGGGCAAACATTCCCATGCTCCATCCCACATAGACGGAAATCGGCTCGTTGAAGGTGGCCCAGAGATCGACCTCCTGCCCGTATTCGTCGAATACCAGAGACGCATACTCCTTATACCATTCCACGATTTCCCGGTTGCCGAAGCCGCCCTTCAGCGCCAGCGCATAGGGCAGATCCCAATGGTACAGAGTTGCGTTGGCAGTAATGTGATTCTCATGCAGGCAGCGGATCAGCTTGTGATAATAGGCGATTCCTTCCGGGTTGACCCGACCGGTTCCTTCGGGAAGCAGCCGCGACCAGGAGAAGGAGAAACGATAGCTCTTGATGCCCAGCTCCTTCATCAGCCGGACATCTTCCTCAATCCGGTGGTATTGGTCGCAGGCGACCTCCGGGGTCGCGCCGCCCAATATTTTTCCGGGCTGCCGGGAATATACATCCCAGATGGACGGGCCGCGTCCATCCTCATAAGCGGCCCCCTCAACCTGTGCCGCGGCGGTGGCAACGCCCCATACAAAGTCCTTCGGAAATTCATGCTCCATGTTCTGTCTCCCTTTTGTGTCCCATTTTTCCCGCGTGAATCGCGGCGGAATAACTGTTGCTGCTTAGCTGCTGCTTATATGATAGCCGAATCCGGTTTGGGATACTATCAGAATTTCGACCCATTCTCCTGCTCAGGCGATTTGTTTTTCAGGCCGGAGAGGAATGCGCCGCAGTATTCCGTGATTTTCAGCCCCAGCTCCTCCGGCGGCTCCTGCATGCCGCTGTGCATCCAGTATTCCACCAGTCCGGTGCTGCCGCCCACCAGGAAAACATACCGGGAATCCAGGGCGGGCTCCTCCGCAGGAAACCCGGTGATGTGGGTTTTCATGCAGTGGAAGCAGGCGGACATCAGGGCTCTGGCAAGATTTCCCCGGCGGCCCTCCCAACGCAGGAGTGTGGTCATCTCCGGGTCATCCCGCAGCTGACGCAGGATGGAGACAATGGCTGCGGTGCCGTCCTCCCGGCCTTGAAAATTCAGCCCCTCCGCAAACCGCTGAACCAGCTCCTCTTCCAGCTTTTCCGCCAGATCGAAGCAGTCCCGGTAGTGCTTATAGAAGGTGCCTCGGTTGATCTGGGCCAAATCACAGACCTCCCGGACCGTAATCCGCTCCACCGGCTGCTTTTGCAGCAGCGTGAAAAAGGCAGCCCGGATCACCTGCCGGGTATAACGGGTACGAAGATCAGTTTTCATACATCTGTCCCTTTCATAAACATTTTCTCTATCTTTGTTGATTTCTTCAACACAGGTCGGAAACCTGATGATTGCGATTCTTTCTCATTTTTATTATAGTATCCCTGTGAAGAAAAGCAACAGGTGTTCACAAAAAATCATTTGTGCAGAGGAGTATTATGATGGGCAACGAGAAGCTGTTTCGGGATGAACCTGTTTGGAAAGCCATCTGCAAGCTGGCAGTTCCGGCGGTATTCACCATTCTGATCATGGTGCTTTACAACATGGCCGATATGTTTTTTATCGGTATGCTGGGCAATGACACCGCAGTTGCCTCCATATCGGTGGTTGGGCCTGTGTTCAGTCTCGCCACAGCCGTCAGCACCACCCTGGGCGCAGGCGGGTGTGCGGTTCTGGCAAACGCCCTCGGTGCGGGAGATCAAAAAAAGGCGCAGGCTGCGGGCAGCATGTGCGTCTGGACCAGCCTGCTTTTCGGTGCCGTATTCGCGGTCGTTTCCATCTCCGCCGCTGTGCCCCTGCTTCATCTGCTGGGGGCGACGGAGGATATGATGCCGGATGCCACTGCGTATTTGCGGACTTTGGCGGCGGGGGCGCCGCTCATGCTGTTCAGTCAGTCCATCGCCTCCACAATACGGGGCGAGGGAATCATCATTCGGCCCATGGTGAATAACATTGCAGGCACGGTGACGAACCTGATTCTGGACCCGCTGTTCATTCTGGTGCTGCGAACAGGTGTGACCGGTGCCGCCCTGGCTACGGTTCTGGGCAATCTGGTAGCTTGCTCCCTGCACGTCGGCACCATCCGCACCAAAGCAAAGGCGATCCGTTTCGACTTCCGTCCGGCTCTGCGTCAGATGCGGCTGCTGCCCCAAATTCTGCTTCTGGGGCTTCCCAATGGGCTCAGCAGCATCCTCGCAGGCTTGACCTCCACCTTCAGCAATCAGCTGCTGGGCGCTTATGGCACCGGTGCCATTGCCGCTATGGCCGCTGCCGGGCGCTCCAGCATGGTGATTTCCATGGTGCAGATGGGCGTATGCCTGGGCGTGGCTCCCATGCTGGCCTATAACTACGGTGCCCGCAACATCCATCGGCTGAAGGAGGTGCTGGTAAAAACCGGAATTCTCACCGTTTCCTTTGGGCTCATCGCAACGGTTGGCTGCTTCGCAGGCAGAGATTTTCTGGTGGGTCTGTTTCTCAAGGATGCGGAAAATACCCGGATGGCGAAGTCATTTCTCATCTGGCTTCTGCTGGCAAGCCCCCTCTACGGATTACACAGCCTGAGCAGCAACTTCCTGCAAGCAGCCGGGAACGCCTTCCTGGCAACCGTCATTTCCGTACTGCGCCAGGGGGCACTGCTGATTCCAGCCCTGTTCCTGTTTCACGCCGCAGTGGGGCTTGAGGGCATCGGCATTGCCCATTTTGCCAGTGACATTCTGGCAGTCGCAATCGGTGTCGTCATTCTGCTGCGGCAGGTTCGACGGCTTGAACAGCGGGCAAATGGGTAATCCGGCAGCGCAGAATTGCAGCGGTTCCCTGATTTCCTCCACGGTTTTCTCCGTACTGGGCATCCGGATTTTGGCATATTCCGGACGGGTATCCCGAATGTAGTCAGACAGGCGAATTCCCATCTCCTTCTGGAATTTCCGGGAGCAGAAAGCAGAAATACGATACGGTGTAACCTCACTGTACCTGCGGTGCATTTCCTATAAAGCAGTGCATTGTATCAACTTAGCATACCTTTGCCAGATAAGTTACCTGACCTTGATACAATTGGGGTCAGGTAATTTCTTATATTTGGAAAGAAAAAGTTGGAATTATCCAGAAAATTTGGGTAATTCCAACTTTTTGACTTTTGTGTCTTGATGATTGCGCCAACGCAGCCTCCTGTATTGGAAAAACGCGAAATCGGGCAATCCTATCGTTCATTTACAAGCTATCGTTCAGGCAATCAAACCCATTGGAACAGTGCTGCTTCAAAAAAGGTGTCTGCAATACTCAAAAACGCTGCTCCTTGGCGCATCCTAACCCAAGACGGGACAAAGGAGAAGCACAATATACAAAGCAGCCTGGTGCAAAACGTTATTACATACGCCATGTGGTATCGACCACATGGGCGGCGCGGTATACAGCTTCTTCCCTGGACAGACGGCAATTCTGTTTTTCAGAATGCCATCCTTTCCGCAATTACAGACTTCCCAGGTGATACAGGCTTCCCTTGGGCGTGCGCTCCATGGTGGCACGGTCAACGGAAATTAAGCCAAAGCGCATCCGGTAGCCCATCTGCCACTCGAAATTGTCCATCAGACTCCAGTAGAAATAGCCCTTTACAGGGATGCCGTCGGCAATACAGCGGGCAACGCCATCGGTGGCGATGTTGATGAAGTTCACCCGGCGGGAATCGTCATCGCAGGAAACGCCATTCTCCGTGACCATCAGATTGCCCTTAAAGTCCTTTGCTACAGCGCGGATCACATGCTCCAGGGCTTCCGGGTAGTACTCATAGCCCATCTGGGTGCGTTCGGCGCCGTCGGGCACGGGCAGATCCTCTTCAGCGCCTACGAGGGTACGGGTGTAGTTCTGGACACCCAGGAAGTCATCGCCCTGAATGTAGGGAAGGTAGTGGGTAAATTCCTCCGCCCAGGTTTCTTCCGCTCTGGCTTCGCCTCCCTCCACCGGCTGCAAATCGTGGAGACTCAGAGTCAGACCCACCTGAATGTCGGGATACAAAGCCTTAATGACTTTCTTTGCGGCCTGATGGCATTTCATAGTCAATTGATCGCTGTGCTCGCTTCCGCCCAGGTTGAAGCAGTGGGGCTGGGGAGTGCCGAAGATTTCGGCGTTTTCCATGGCCTGATACTTCATATTTTCCATCATGGCCTGCATATTCAGACCCATCTGAACCTCGCCGCCTCCGTTCTTCGCGGCAGCCTCGGCGGCCCTCTTGGCCATCATGGTATATCGCCGGGAAATGGCGGCAACCTGCAAGCCCATGTTGGCCTCGTTGATGGTGCAGACATACTTCAGCTCGCTGCCCAGAGCCCGGATGACGTAGGTGACATATTTCTCAAAGTCCTCCACCACGGTTTCCGCTTCCCAGCCGCCCTTGCGGATGATCCAGACAGGGCTGGAGAAGTGGAACAAGGTCACGATGGGTTCAACGCCGTTTTCCCGGCAGCAGCGGATCACCTTCCGATAGTGTTCGATCTGCTCGTCATCGAACACGCCCTCCTCAGGCTGGATCCTCGCCCACTCAATGGAGAAGCGATAGGCATTCAGACCGGCTTTTTTCATCAACTGAATATCTTCCTGGTACCGGTTGTAGTGATCGCAGGCAATGCCGCTTTTTTCTTTATAAGTGGAATGGGGCATCTGCTCCTGGGCCCAGCAGTCGGAATTCGTGTTGTTGCCCTCCACCTGATGGGCTGCGGTGGCGGCACCGACGAAAAATC
Organism: uncultured Clostridia bacterium; assembly: GCA_945486915.1. Classification (GTDB taxonomy): domain Bacteria; phylum Bacillota; class Clostridia; order Oscillospirales; family Oscillospiraceae; genus Faecousia. The sequence continues at coordinate 10,776 of CALYTP010000024.1, forward strand.
CCTTTGGGAACTTGCTCATAATCAATCGCTCCTTTGTTGTTAATTTGATAATGGAATTGTAGCACAACGGAAAAAACAGAAAAAGGCAAAATCATGATATTTGGGGCAATAATATGCGGACTAATCGCATAAGCACATATTTTTGCCTGAAATCGCAGGATTTTGCCTGTTCAAAGAAAAAAGGATACGCTATGATAAAGCCATCAAAGCCCAAGGGCGAAATAAGAGGAGGAAATCTCATGGCAAGGACAAGAAAACCCACCCAGAGCGAGATCGACGGCGTTCAATACCGCAGAGCGAAGCTCTGGCAGATCATTCTGTATGCCTGCAATGCCCTGTGCGGCCTGACGGTGTACAGCCTCATCGGACAAGCCAGCTATGCGGCAAGCATTGGCTTTGGCATCAGCACCATGGCGGTAGGCGCCATTCTTACCGGCACCAGAATTCTGGACGCAATTACCGACCCCCTTGCTGGCATTTCTCTATGACAGAGTGAATACCCGATTCGGAAAACTTCGCATTCTGATCATGGGCGGCTTTGTTGTGGAGGCGCTGGCACTGCTCTGCATGTTTGACCTTTGCTCCAGCAAGGGCTTAGGCATGGGAATGTTTGTTGCGCTGTATGTGCTCTACGTTCTGGGCTATACCATTAACAACATGACCATTCAGACCATCCCGGCAATCCTCAGCAATGATCCCAGGCAGCGTCCCACCATCGGTGTTTGGACCACCGTGTTCAATTACATGGTTCCCATGGCATTCAGCATTGTGCTGAACGTGGTGGTGCTGGCCCGTGCGGGCGGTACGTTTAACCAGACTTACCTCTCCAGCGCTGTGCGGATTACCCTGCTGCTGGGTCTGGTGGGCAATATTCTGTGCTGCATCGGCATTTCCGCCTATGATAAGCCCGAGACCTTCCGGGGACTGAAAAAGCATGAGCCTCTGAAGGTGAAGGATATGGCGGATGTGCTGCTGCACAACAAGCCGCTGCAGGCCTATATCGCTGCCCAGGCATCCGACAAGATCGCCCAGACCACTGCCAGCCAGAGCATCGTCACCACCATGCTTTACGGCATCATGATCGGCAATATGGGGCTTTCCACCATTCTGACCGTGGTAGCCATGCTGCCTTCCATCATCTTCGCGATTTTTGGCGCAAGATATGCCGGTAAGCACGGCAGCAGAAAGGCGACCATTGTCTGGTCAGCGGCCTGTATTGGGGTCGGTGCAATCATGGTTGTATTCTTCCTGCTGATTGATTCCAGAAAGATTGCGCAGATGGGTGTTATCACCATCCTCTATGTGCTGCTGAACCTGGCCCTGAACGGCTGCAAGATGTGTGTGACCACCGCAAGCTCCGCGTTTATGGCGGACTGCATTGACTATGAGCTGGACCGCTCCGGCCGCTATGTTCCGGCGGTGGTTTCCGGAACCTACAGTCTGCTGGATAAGCTGATCTCCTCCTGCGGCGCTCTGCTCGCCACCGGCGCCTGCGCGGTGATCGGCTATGTGAATACGGTTCCCCAGCCCAACGATCCCATGACCACCGGCGTCGTGGCGGTGACGCTTTCCATTATGTACGGTCTGCCGATTGTAGGATGGATCGTATCCCTGATCGCGATGAAGGGCTGCAAGCTGACCAAGGAAGAAATGGTCAATGTCCAGAAGCGGATTGCAGAAAAGAAGAAAGAGGGCATTGCGGAAACGGCCCGGGAAAACGGCGTAGAAGTGTAAATACCGAAAAAGGTGCCTGCAATCAATGGCAGGCACCTTTCGGACTATTTTCGCTTGCGGTATTCCACCGGCGTCATACCGGCAATTTCCCGGAAGCATTTGGTAAAATAATTGCGGGTGGTGAAGCCCAGCTTATCGGAGATCTCCTGCACCGAATCCTCCGAGGTTTCCAGAAGGAGCTTTGCCCGCTCGATTCTCGCAGCCTTCACATAATCGCTGATGCCGAAGCCGGTTTCCTCCCGGAAGCGGCGGGTGAAATAGGTGACGGAATAGCCGACCAGCTCCGCAAGCTCCTGGGCATGGATATTTCGATCCAGATTCATTTCGATGAAGTTACAGCACCGCTGGATGGGCTCTGTGTATTTTGGATTCTCTCGGCTTCGGTGAACCCGGCGGACGAAGTCATCGTACATACTGATGCAAATCGTGGAGGTTTCGTCGATGGTGTGGGCATCCAGAGCACTTTGAATATAGGCATCTCCCACCGAGTAAGCCTCATCCGGGCTGATGCCGCCCTCAATGGCAGCCCGGCAAACGATGGAGCAAAAGACGATGGTGCTGACCCTTGCGTGGCGTAGGGGGTCGTTGGTGTGAATATTCACGCCGTCCGAAATATTCATGGAGGTGCTCAGAGCCTCCTTGTAGTTCAAATCCCCCAGCCTGACCATTTCCAGCATGGCCTTCTCGGCATTGTAAACACGATGGCGATCCGTGGGTCTGCGATGCTTGGAGGAAGGAACCGACTGAATGTCATCCACAAACACATCACTGATTTCGATACGCTGCCCCGTGACGCAGTAGTGAAGCATACGCAAATTTCTGGAAAAGATGGTATACTGACTGGTGGGAACCCGATAGATGGCCTCATAAAAGCTGCGAAGCCAGGCTGCGCTGTAGCCGCTGAAATCCTTGGACAGGAAGCCTCGATAGATGCTGTCCACGGAGGCGTTGGGATAGAATACCGGCCCGATCACATGGCAGCGATACAGCGTGTCCTCTGCCTTCTCAAAGGCCGCGCCCCAGATCAGGCCCGTATCGCTGCTTAAGAATATGGGGGTACTCCGTTTTTTCCCAAGCTCCAGCATCCTGTCCCGGCATCCGCACACCTCAAATGCCACGGCAAAGATCGCTTCATCCGGACAGTTGGAGGAAAGCAGCTTTCCCTCCCCATCATAGGTCCAGCTCCATATGCTGCCGTCGCAGAGCATCAGCTCCCGGAAGAGCTGCAAATTCTGTTGAATGTCCATCCAAATCCCCCCCTTTTCTCTATCATAAGGAATAATCTCAGTTTTTTCAAGCATGATTATCAAAGGAGTAAATTTATGCGAAAAATCATATCGTTCAATGAAAACTGGCTGTTCACCAAAACAGGAACCGCCGAGGTTGTTACATTGCCCCATACCTGGAATGCTGTCGATGGTCAGGACGGCGGCAATGACTACCACCGGGGTACCTGCACCTATACAAAGACCTTTGCAAAGCCGGCAATGCGGGCAGACGAGGAGGTCTGGCTGGAATTTTTGGGCGCAGCCCACACCTGTGAGGTGATGCTCAATGGTGAAAAGATTTGCCGCCATGAGGGCGGTTACAGCACCTTCCGGGTGAAGCTGGAGGAGCTGAAAGAAAACAACACCCTGGTGGTAAGCGTGGACAACGCCGACAATGACCGGGTGTATCCCCAGAAGGCGGACTTCACCTTCTACGGCGGACTGTACCGGGCGGTAAATCTGATTGTGGTACCCGCTTCCCATTTTGAACTGGGTTACTGCGGAACCCCTGGCATCAAGGTCACCCCTGTGGTGAATCTGGAAGAAAAAAGCGCAGAGGTCACTGTGGAGACCTGGCAGAATGATGCTGATTCTGTTACGATGGAAGCGGCTGGGCAGAAGAAGACTGTCCCCAGCGAGAATGGCTATGCAAAGGCTGTCTTTACCATCGAAAATGTACACCTGTGGGATGGTATTGACGATCCTTATCTTTACACTGCTACAGCGACGCTCCCCAGCGGTGACCGCGTGTCAACTCGCTTTGGCTGCCGCAAATTCGAGATTGACCCCCAGAAGGGCTTTATTCTGAACGGACGGAGCTATCCCCTCCGGGGCGGCTCCCGGCATCAGGACTGCAAGGGCGTGGGCAATGCCCTGACCATGGAGCACCACAGGCGGGATATGGAGATCATCCGGGAGCTGGGCTGCAATACCCTGCGGCTTGCCCATTATCAGCACGCACAAGAGTTTTATGACCTCTGCGACGAGTACGGCATGGTGGTCTGGGCGGAAATCCCTTACATTACCATGCACATGACAAACGGCCGCGCCAACACCCTTTCCCAGATGGAGGAGCTGGTGGTGCAGAACTACAATCACCCGTCCATTGCGGTATGGGGTCTTTCCAATGAGATCACCGCGGCCAGTGCGGTGAATGAGGAACTGCTGGAAAACCACCGGGCGCTGAATGACCTGTGCCATAAGCTGGACAGCACCCGCCCCACCACCATGGCCAACGTGTTCATGCTGGAGATCGACAGCCCCATTCTGGAGATTCCCGATTTGAACAGCTACAATCTGTACTTTGGCTGGTACCTGGGGGAATTGGAACAGAATGACGAGTTCTTTGATGAGTATCACGCCAAGTTCCCTGACCGCTGCATTGGCTTCTCCGAATATGGTGCGGACGCAAATCCCCAGTATCAGTCTCCGAACCCGGAAAAGGGCGATTACTCCGAGAGCTATCAGGCTGTGTACCATGAGCATATTCTGGGTATGATTGAGCAGCGCCCCTGGCTGTGGGCCACCCACATCTGGAACATCTTCGACTTTGCCGCCGACGGACGGGACGAGGGCGGCAAGCACGGCGAGAACCAGAAGGGGCTGGTGACCTTTGATCGCCAGACCAGAAAGGACGCCTTCTATCTCTACAAAGCCTACTGGAATAAGAAAGAGCCCTTCGTCCACATTGCGGGTGGCAGATATGTGGATCGCACCGAGCCTGTCACGGAAATTAAGGTCTATTCCAATCAGACGGAAGTGACCCTTAGCGTGGACGGCAAGCCCTTTGAGACCCAGACGGGGAAATATGTATTCCGCTTCCAGGTGCCCATTTCCGGCGAGCACTCCATTCACGCCTCATCCGGCGACTGCCACAGTGTCATTCTCGTCCGCAAGGTCAGCCAGCCGAATCCGGAGTACCGGATGGTGGCTTCTGCCCCGGTGATCAACTGGTTTGATGCTGACGAGATTGACCCGGAGTATTATTCGGTTGCCGATAAGCTGGCCGATATCCGCAGAAATCCGGAAGCGGGCGCGGTGATCGATGCCATGATGGCCCAGGGGGCGTCTGCCCGGGGCGATGTGGCGGATGCCGTCAAGGACAATCCTGCCCTGCAAAGAATGATGGGCAGAATGACCCTGATCTCGCTGCTCAAGCAGTCCGGCGCCGATGAGCAGGCGGTGAAGCAGCTGAACCGCATCCTGCAAAGATACAAGAAGGAGTGATTTTTATGAAAACAACCTACTGCAATCCCCTTGACCTGAGCTATCGGTATTCTCACATGAACGGGGGGAAGCGTCTGGCGCATCGGGAGGGCGCTGACCCCACGCTGGTTTTCTTCAAGGGAACCTATTATGCTTTTGTTTCCATGAGCGCGGGTTTCTGGCACAGCAAGGATCTTCTGAACTGGGAATTCCACGCAGCGGCCGATCTGCTGATTTACGATTACGCGCCGGATGTGCGGCAGATTGGGGAATACCTCTACTTCTGTGCCTCCCGGAGGGATAGAAACTGCCCCATTTTGCGCACCAAAGATCCTCTGAGCGAGAAGTTCGAACAGGTCAGTGCGCCGTTCCCTTTCTGGGATCCCGACCTTTTCCAGGATGATGACGGGCGGGTATACCTCTATTGGGGCTGTACCAACACCCAGCCCATCTGGGGCATTGAGATGGACCCGGAAACCATGCTGCCCATTGGTGAAAAGGTGCCCCTCATCTACGGAAGAGAAGAAGAACTGGGCTATGAACGTCCCGGCGACAACGGTGTGATGGATAAGGAAAACAGCGTTGTCTACCAGCAATTAAAGCATATGTTCAATCCTGAGACAGGGAAAATTGCGTTTCCGGAGGGGATGGAGCGCATGGGCGGCTACTCTGCCGAAGCCATGACTTCCATGTTCCTCTCTGTAGACAAGCCCTATATCGAGGGGGCTTTTATGACGAAGCACAATGGAAAATACTATCTGCAATATGCCTGCCCCGGAACACAGTACAACACCTATGCGGATGGTGTTTATGTGTCGGATACGCCCCTTGGCCCCTTTGTGCTGCAAAAGAGCAATCCCTATTCCAGCAAACCCGGGGGCTTTATTACCGGCGCAGGACATGGCAGCACCATCGAAGATGCCTGCGGGAATCTCTGGCATGCTTCCACCATGCGCATCAGTGTGAACTACGATTTTGAGCGGAGAATTGGGCTGTTCCCGGCAGGGATTGACAAGGACGGAATTCTGTTCTGCAATCAGAATTTTGCCGACTATCCCCATGAAGTACCCAAGGGCAGATTTGATGCCGCTGACCAGCAGCCCAAGTGGATGCTCTTGAGCTACAATAAAAAGGCAACCGCTTCCTCAGGCGCGAACCCGGAACTGGCGGTGAACGAGGATATCCGCAATTGGTGGAGCGCCGAAACCGCCGAAGCAGGGGAGTTTCTCTGCGTGGATTTGGGCAAATGTGAGGATGTCCGGGCGATCCAGGTTAACTTTGCCGATGAAGCCCTGTCACCGGAATTCCCCCCGGAGGAATACGGCAGCGACCGGGGTGACCGGCGCATTGAACTGGAACCCCAGATTTCCAACTATACCATTGAAACCAGTAACGACGGGGAACACTGGTTCCTTCTGGAAACCGTATCCCGGGAGTGCTCCAACGGTTATTACGAATACATAGACGGAATCTCTGCCCGGTTCATCCGTGTCGTAGGTGGGAAACTGCCCTACGGTCAGGTCATGCGTATTTCCGGCCTGCGGGTCTTCGGCAACGGCAGCGGTGAAAAGTGCGAAGCGGCACAGGCAAAGGCCGAAAGGGTGGGCGATCTGGAAGCCGTAGTTTCCTGGCAGCCCATTGGAAATGCCCAGGGCTGTAATGTCCGCTACGGCATCGCACCGGACAAGCTTTATATGAGCTGGCTGGTCTACGGAGCGGAGGAAGTGAAGCTGACCACCTTAATCAAAGGGCAGGAATACTACGTCCGGGTGGACAGCTTCAACGAAAACGGCATTACTCCCGGAGAAATCATCAAGGTGGTGTAACGAGGATGAGAAAAGCGGTTCAGCAGTTTATGCTGGGTTCTGTTCTGAAAAATGAAGCATCTGTCAGGGAAACCCTTACCGCCGTAAAGGCGGCAGGGTATGACAGCATCGAGCTGTGCGGCTTTATGCTGCACCCTATGGGATTCCTGGTGCGTATGCTGACCAAAGCGGCGGGAATGCCCGTGGGCAGCGGCGGCAATCTGGATTGGGAACGGCTGGTAAAGGAATCCGGTCTGAATGTGGTGTCCGTGCATCAGGATCTGGGTTCTGTTGAACGGGATGTCAAAGCTGTGGCCGAGGAAGCAAAGAGATTTGGCACCGACAAGGTGGTCATCACCGGCATGTACCGCTTTGACTACGGCAGCGAGGAAGCTGTGCGCGACCTTGCCCACCGGCTGAATGAAGCAGGAAAGGCGCTGCGCTCCCAGGGAATTCAGCTTCTGTATCACAATCACAACTGCGAACTGCGGAAGGTCAATGCGGGCAAGTGTGCCTATGACATTTTGCTGGAGGAAACCGACCCGGAATATGTGAATTTTGAGTTTGATTCCTACTGGTTCACCGAGGGCGGAGCGGATGCCAAGCAGTGGATGCGCCGTTTGGGCAATCGCATGAAGCTCTGGCACATCAATGACCGGGGCACTCGAATGACCGGCCCTGCCATGACCCCCATCCTGAAAACCGACAGCATGGAACTGGGTACCGGCAACATGGATTTGGAAGGCATGGCTGAAATCGCAAAAGAGAACGGCATTGACACAGTCATTCTGGAAAGCCATCGGAATTGGATTGACAACAGCCCGGTGAAGAGTCTGCAATTGAGTGCGGCGTGGCTGAACGAGCATTTTTAAGGAGGCTTCCATGAAAGCGATTCATCTGAAAACGGAACATATGGGAAATCCCATTGGCATCGATGTCCCCCAGCCCGTTCTGTCCTGGAATTGCAGCGAGGGAATCCGCCAAACCGCCTATGAAATTGTGGCAAGTCAGGACGGGGAAGTTCTTTGGGGCACCGGGAAGGTTTCTTCCTCCCAGATGTATGCGGTGTATGGAAGAAGAGCCTGTGCCAGACAGCGGGTGATGTGGCAGGTACGGCTTTGGGATGAACGGGATGCTCCCGGGCCTTGGAGCCAGGCATTTTTCGAGATGGGCCTCACCGATGGCAGCTGGAAAGCAAGCTGGATCGACCCGGAGCTTCCCCATGAGGAAAATATCCGGCAGCCCTCCAGCGTCCTGCGGAAAGTATTTCAGGCACCGGCAATCGAAAAAGCAAGGCTCTACATCACTTGCCATGGCTTGTACGAAGTGAAGCTGAATGGATGTCGTGTTGGGAATTTCGTTCTGGCTCCCGGTGCGGATGATTACCGGGTTCGGCTCCAATACCAGACCTATGATGTGACCGGACTGCTGAAACCCGGTGAAAATGAGATCACCGTCACTTTGGGAGACGGCTGGTATCGGGGCAACAACGGCGTGGACGGGCTGTACAATTATTATGGCTCCGACCTGGCGCTGCTCTGCCAGCTGGAAGCGGACGGAGAGGTGATTCTCTGCTCTGACGGCAGCTGGGAGGCCAGCCAGTCCGGCCCCATCCGTCTGAACGATCTGGAAAAAGGCGAAGAATACGATGCCCGTATGGAGCAAATTACGGATTGGCATGGGGTCGTCCCGCGAGATTATGGCTTTGAAAAACTTGTCTGTTCCAATTCCGTACCCATTGTGGAGCAGGAACGGTTTGAGGGGAAACTTCTGAAAACGCCCAATGGAGAAACCGTCATTGATTTCGGCCAGAATCTTGCCGGATATACTGAAATCCGCATTCACGCCAAGTCAGGACAAAAAATCACCCTCTGGCACGGTGAAACACTGGATGAGAATGGAAACTTCACGCAATCCAATTTTGATCCTGGCGAGCGGAACAAAAACGGCGGCATCCCCCAGCGCCTCGATTACATCTGCAAGGAAGGCCTGAATGTGTATAAGCCCAGCTTTGCCATCTT
>CALYTP010000025.1:0-18556 GCA_945486915.1 uncultured Clostridia bacterium
AACGGACACCCCGGGAGGGGTGTCCCTACGACGGAAACGGACACCCCGGGAGGGGGCCCTATGACAGAAACGGACACCCCGGAGGGGTGTCCCTACGACGGAAACGGACACCCCGGAGGGGTGTACCTATGAGGGAGAGATTCTGCGGAATTGCCCAAAAGAAACCCCAACCGCATCAGGGGATTTGATTACAGCCAGAATGGTGCGTATTTCATCACCATCTGCACCCAAAACAGGCAGAGAATTTTGTCAAAGATCGTAGGGACACCCGTCCCCGGGTGTCCGCAAGCACCATGCCCGGAATTATTGTCCTATGGAAAAATCGCTGACAAATACATCCGGCAGATGGATACATTTTATGACCATCTGTCGGTGGATAAATATGTGATCATGCCGGATCATATTCATTTTCTGATTTCAATCCACGAACAAGTCGGACACCCCGGGAGGGGTGTCCCTACGCCCAGGACATCCGTGGTTGCAAGATTTGTGGGAACATTCAAACGGTTTTGCAACAAGGAATACGGCCAGAACATCTGGCAGGCCCGATATTACGATCATGTGATCCGCAACCAACAGGATTATGACGAGACTTGGGAATACATCGATAACAATCCACGAAAATGGATGATGACAAAACAAGGAAAAGATGCGTAGGGACACCCGTCCCCGGGTGTCCGCAAATTCCGTCCCGCCGGGAAGCACATCCTCATTTTCTTCATCAAAAACACCCTCCAAAACGCAAAAACAGGAAGCACATCTTCACTGATTTCTCAGAAAGGATGTGCTTCCTTGCTTTATTTTTGCGAAAAGTGGGGTTTGAACTTTTTACAGTTCAAAATAAGGGTTTTATCCGCTTACTTCAGAGCCTCTTCCACAGCAACAGCCACGGAGACGGTGGCGCCGACCATGGGGTTGTTGCCCATGCCCAGGAAGCCCATCATCTCGACGTGAGCGGGGACGGAGGAGGAACCGGCGAACTGGGCATCGCTGTGCATACGGCCCATGGTGTCGGTCATGCCATAGGAAGCGGGGCCGGCAGCCATGTTGTCGGGATGCAGGGTACGGCCCGTGCCGCCGCCGGAGGCCACGGAGAAGTACTTCTTGCCCTGCTCGACACACTCCTTCTTGTAGGTGCCGGCGACAGGATGCTGGAAGCGGGTGGGGTTGGTGGAGTTACCGGTGATGGAAACGTCAACGCCCTCGTGGTGCATAATGGCAACGCCCTCGCGGACATCATCGGCACCGAAGCAGCGAACAGCAGCCCGCTCGCCGTTGGAGTACTTGTACTCCTTGACGATCTTCAGCTCACCGGTGTAGTAGTCAAACTGGGTCTGCACATAGGTGAAGCCGTTGATCCGGGAGATGATCTGAGCGGCGTCCTTGCCCAGGCCGTTCAGGATGACCCGCAGGGGCTCCTTACGGGCCTTGTTGGCGTTGCGGACGATGCCGATGGCGCCCTCGGCGGCGGCGAAGGACTCGTGGCCGGCCAGGAAGGCGAAGCACTTGGTCTCGTCCCGCAGCAGCATGGCGCCCAGGTTGCCGTGGCCCAGACCGACCTTGCGATCCTCGGCGACGGAGCCGTCGATGCAGAAGGCCTGCAGGCCGATGCCGATGGCCTCGGCAGCCTCAGCAGCGTTCTTGACGCCCTTCTTCAGAGCGATTGCGGCACCCACGGTGTAAGCCCAGCAGGCGTTCTCAAAACAGATGGGCTGAATGCCCTTGACGATCTCATAGGGGTCGAAGCCCTTGGACTGGCAGAGCTCGCGGCACTCTTCCACGGAGGACAGGCCGTACTGAGCGAGGACACCATTGATCTTGTCAATTCTTCTTTCGTAACTTTCAAACAAAGCCATCGTTCTGTCCTCCTCTTATTCGTGGCGGGGGTCAATGTACTTGGGTGCGTTGTCGAAACGACCGTAGTGACCCATAGCCTTCTTGTAGGCAGCGTTGGCGTCGTCGCCCTTCTTCATGAAGTCCATCATCTTGCCCAGGTTGACGAATTCATAGCCGATGATCAGGTTGTCCTCGTCCAGAGCGACGCGGGTGACATAACCTTCGGCCATTTCCAGGTAACGGGGGCCCTTGGAGCGGGTGGCGAACATGGTGCCCACCTGGCTGCGCAGGCCCTTGCCCAGATCCTCCAGAGATGCGCCCACCACCAGGCCGCCCTCGGAGAATGCGGACTGGCTGCGGCCGTAGACGATCTGCAGGAACAGCTCACGCATGGCGGTGTTGATGGCGTCGCACACCAGGTCGGTGTTCAGCGCTTCCAGAATGGTCTTGCCGATGAGAATCTCGGCGGCCATTGCTGCGGAATGGGTCATACCGGAGCAGCCGATGGTCTCCACCAGAGCCTCTTCGATCACGCCTTCCTTCACGTTCAGGGTCAGCTTGCAGGCGCCCTGCTGAGGAGCACACCAGCCAATACCATGGGTAAAGCCGCTGATGTCCTTGATTTCCTTGGCCTGGACCCATTTGCCCTCTTCGGGAATGGGAGCGGGGCCATGGTATGCGCCCTTAGCGACGGAGCACATATTCTGTACTTCTGCACTGTAAATCATGGCAAAATTCCTTTCTTTCAAAAGGCGGTTTTTCCGCCTTTGGATTTACTTCTTCGGAGTGCTGGCGAAAGCCCAACAATTTCCGCATATATTATACATGCAAGGGTCAAAAAAGTCAATTGTCCCCGGCAAAGATTCCGTAAAAAAACATCGAATCCGTTACCCCTGAAGCGCTTTCACGTAATCGGCGTGATCAGCTGATTTGAAGTAGGAAGAACCGGTGACCAGCACACCCGCCCCGCTGCTGCAGCAAATGGGTGCCGTTGTGCGGTCGATGCCGCCGTCCACAGAGATCAGGCAGTCCGGGTTTACCGCGTCCAGCCTGCGGCGAATGGCGCTGAGCTTGGGCATCATATCCTCCCGGAATTTCTGCCCGCCGAAGCCGGGCTCCACCGTCATAACCAGGATCAAGTCGCACTCCGTCAGATACGGCTCCACCTCTTCCGCCGTGGTGGCAGGCCTGATGGAGATGCCCGCCTTTCGTCCGGCGCTGCGGATCTGCCGCAGGGCTTCCAGCGTATTCTCCTGGGTATCGGCCTCAATGTGGATGGTCAGCCAGTCCGCGCCTGCATCCAGGAACCGCTTCACATAGCGGATCGGTTTTCCGATCATCAGATGCACATCCAGCGTCATGTCTGTCACCCGACGGATCGCCTGAAGCGCAGGCAGTCCAAATGCCAGATTGGGTACAAAGGTTCCATCCATCACATCCACGTGGATCCAGTCCGCTCCGCTGCGCTCAATATCATGAATATCCCGCTCCAGATTTGCAAAATCCGCAGCGAGAATAGAGGGAGAAACTTTTGCCATAAAAGATACCTCTCGATTCTATGTCAAATAATCCAATAAAAGAATACCACATCCACCGGATAAATGCAATATCTGCGCATCATTTGCCTGATTCCCCGCCGACCCAGCGGAACCTGGGGCCGGAATACCCATCCCGCTCCACATGCTCTGTCCACATTGCCGCAGGCCGCACCCAGATGCCGCCCTCGCCGTAAAGCGCGCGGTACACCACCATGGGTTCCAGCGTTTCCGAGTGTTTGGCCAGATACAGCACCTCATATTCCTTTCCCTTGAAATGGCGGTATTTTCCCGGTTTGATCTCCATATTGCTTCCTCCAGAAATTTATTTTTCTCAAAAAGATACGCCGGAAAAAACTTCCGGCGTATCGTGATCGAATCAGGATTTTGCGGGGGTGCCGCCGCGGCTGGCCAGATCCATCACCACATTGCAGTCAAAGTAGTCAGAGAACTGACTCTGATACCATGCCATGGATTCGCCGGTGACCATCAGACGGGTCTGGCGGATGAAGGTGGAATTGGCGTCGACTCTGGGAGAGGAGCCGCTGTTCAGGAAGAACCGAAGGCCGCTGTTATAAAGCACATTGAAGGTGGTGCCGGAGTAGGAATCGATATCGCTGCCCCGGGCAAACACAATGGTATCCACCTCACCCAGCACAGGGGTGATCTGGGTGGTCCAGTTCTGGATCTCCGCCTGGATCTGCAGGGTGGTCATGGTGCGGTAAGCCTGGTTGCTGTAGGTATAACTGGCAATGGTGTAGCCCTTGTCCCGCAGTGCCTGCACAACCTTCTTGGCCTCAGCGACCTCGCTGTCGTAGAAGGACTGACCAAAGCGGGAGACATAGGTGGTATTGGTTCTATAACCAAACACGCCCTCGGAACCGGTAACTGCCAGAATGGCCCGGGCGCCCTTATAGGAGAAATCGGGATGCTCCTGGATAAAGGCCTCCAGCACGGGAACCAGATCGTAGTTACCCACCAGGTTCTGGCCGTTGGCATCCACATAGGCAGCCTTGATATCGCCGTTGCCGTCCAGCACCAGCTTATTGGCAAAGCCATGGCCCTTGGCATCGGGGGTACCGTCTTTATCGGGGTCAACCATATACTCAAAGTAGTTGACCATGGTCTCGGTGATCATAATGGGCTTCTTGCCTGCGGGCAGATAGAGCGAATTGGTAAAGTAGCTCTCGTTGCCGTCCACACCGGTGTTGCTGGAAATGAAGCTGTCGAAATCCACCAGCACATAGTTGGCCGAGTACAGCTGATTCAGGATCCGGGAGAACTCCTCCACGGAGACGAAGTTCTTGTTATACAGGCCCGCCAGATCGGCACCGGAGACATCCTTGTTGCAGGCCCGGGAGGCATCCGCCATCAGCACATGGAAGGACAGGTTGGGAATGGTGGAAACATCCTTCCACTCCGCCAGCTGCGCCTGCTGATTCATGAGCTCCGCCTTCTTTGCGGTGACCTGCTGCTGGAACTTATCGTTGCCGCCGCTGTAGCTTTCCAGCAGGGAAATGGCAGCGTCGTAGTCATAGCCCACCGCCAGTGCCTCCGCCTCGGCAATCAGGCGCTTGAATTCCTGCTCCGCAATCCCGGCAGCATTGGCCTGCTGCTGGGCTTCCACCTTGGCAGCATTGTCCTGGTTCCGCTTCACGGTGATGGCGTTGGCCACGGAACCGGTAATGAAGCTGAGGATCAGGAACAGAGCCACGCAGACGATAATCGCAGGAAGATAGACTTCCTTGAAAATGCGCTTCTTCTCCCGGCGCTTCCGGGCGATATACTTGGGATCCGTTGGGTCCAGAACCGGCTCTTCGTTGGCAGCACGGGTGACGGGCTCCATATACATCTCCACCAGCTTTGCAATGGTTCCCTTTTTCGCCGGCTCTGCAGGCTCCTCCGGATTCAAAGGATCTTCGTGCACCCGCTTCTTTTTGGCAGGCAGCTTGGGAAGCGCAAATCCACGGGATTTCTTTTTCTTCTTTTTGGAATTCTCTTCCTCGCGCAATGTATCCTCATCCTCCGGCTCGGCATCCGCATCATATTCCTCTTCCGGTTCACCGGAGGATTCAGGGTCGTACCCGTCCACAGGCGCATCCGCATACCCTTCCGCGGTCTCTTCATCGGAATACTCCGGGGGCAGATCCTCATCGTCATCATCGAGGGTAACGTCTATTTCATCAGCAGACTGCCCGTCATCCTCGTCCAGGAAGTCATCAAGGCTGAAATCATCATCAGAGGACATGAATTCTTTGGGATCGAAGCCATATTCTTTTTCAAAATCGAACTCATAATCAAGGTCGAAATCGTTTTTATCCATCGCTATCCCACCTTTATGGTAATGTCCATTTCATTTTACCATCGCCGAAATAAAAAAGCAAGTATAATTGACATAAAACATCAAAATTCGTCCCTGTTAAAAAAAGCTTAATTTTCGAGCCTTGCTTTCTCCTCTTCGCTGAAAAGATCGTTCCTTGTGATGTTTTTTGCCCACTTTCCGCTGAGATAATGGCGAATCACCCAGGGCCACTTCACAAATTCATCGGTACACAGCAGGAAATAGACCCACAGCACCGGCAGCTTCAGCACAAAGGCAGCCAGGAACCCCAGCGGCACGGCATAGCACCACATATCGATGGTGTCGCAGATCAGGCCGAAGCGGGTATCGCCGCCTGCCCGGAAAACACCCGCGATCAGCGAGGTATTGACGGCAGCGCCCATGATGTAATAGGTATTGATGAGCAGCATGACCTTCAGATATCCCAGAGCGGTATCGGACAGCGAGGAGGCTGCAAACCGCAGGATCAGCGGCGTCACCGCCAGCACAATGATACCGCCGACGGCGCCGGAGGCAACCGTCATCTTCATCACATCCGAAGCATACCGCTTTGCCTGCTCCAGCTTGCCGTCCCCCATGACATTGCCCAGCAGAATGCCGCCTGCACCGGCCACGGCAAAGCAGAAGGTGGTGCTGAGGTTGCGGACCACCACCACCAGGGAGTTTGCCGCCACGGCATCGTTGCCCAGGTGACCCAGGATCACGGAGTACATGGAAAAGGCCAGTCCCCAGGAGAGGTCATTGCCCAGAGCCGGCAGAGCCAGCTTCACAAAGTCCCCGGTGAGTACCCGGTTGTGCAGGAACATATACCCCGGATTCAGCTTCACATCCTTTGAAAACGCCGATACCACAAAGCAGCCCGCCAGCTCCACCACCCGGGAAGCGGCCGTCGCGATGGCCACGCCGGTGGCGCCCAGCTTCGGTGCGCCAAAGAGGCCGAAGATGAACACGGCATTGAGCACGATGTTCAGGCTGAAGGCGATGATGTTCAGCACCATGCAGACCGTGACCCGGCCGATGCTGCGCAGAACAGCCAGATATATTTCTAGGATACCCCAGCACAGATAGGTGATACTCATAATCCGCAGATAATCCCCGCCGATGGCGATCAGCTCGGGGTCGGTGGTGAAAATCCGCATGAGCTGCTGCGGAATCAGAAATGCCATCAGGGCAAACGCGGCGGAAAGGATCAGGGAAAACCGCATGGCGATGCCCTCCACAGCGCGGATGGCCTGAAAATCCCGTTTCCCGAAGTATTGGGCGCACAGCAGCGTGGCCCCGGTGCCCAGTCCGTAATAGACCATGCCCAGAACGCTGGCATAGTTGGCGGCCAGCGAGACTGCGGATATGGAAGACTGCCCCACATAGTTCAGCATCACCACATCCGCCGAGCTGACTGCCGCACTGAGCAGATTCTGTATAACGATGGGGATCAGCAGACGGAACATCTGCCCCCGGAACTCCGGGTCCACGGAGAGTCGGATCTTTGTCATAAATAACCTCTTTTCTTCCTCGATTGGATCAAATTTCCGGGATCATAGGCCGTTGCCCCGAAGCTCGATGATCTGGTCCCGCAGGACGGCGGCGTACTCGTATTCCATCATCTTTGCAGCTTCCTTCATCTGCTTTTCCAGACGTGCAATTTCCTTTTCTTTCTCCGCCCTTGTCATCTTCACGCCGGTTCTTCCCTTCCGCTCCGCCGTGGGAGAGGAAATTTCGATGAGGTCGCGGACGGACTTGATGACCGTCTTGGGGACAATGCCGTGGGCCTGATTGTAGGCATCCTGAATTTCCCGGCGGCGGGCGGTTTCGTCCAGGGCAGCCCGCATGGAGGGCGTGATGGTGTCCGCGTACATAATGACCTTGCCCTCTGCATTTCTTGCCGCACGGCCGATGGTCTGAATCAGGCTGGTCTCACTGCGCAGGAAGCCCTCCTTGTCCGCGTCCAGAATGGCCACAAGACTGACCTCCGGCAGGTCCAGGCCTTCCCGGAGCAGGTTGATGCCCACCAGCACATCGAATTTCGCCATACGCAGGTCGCGGATGATCTCCATTCGCTCCATGGCGCCGATGTCGGAGTGCATATAGCGAACCTTAATGCCCGCCTTGGTCAGATAAGCGGTGAGGTCCTCCGCCATCTTCTTGGTCAGGGTGGTGACCAGGACCCGCTCCTGCCGTGCGGTGCGGGCGTTGATCTCCCCGATGAGGTCGTCGATCTGGCCTTCGATGGGGCGGACCTCCACCACCGGGTCCAGCAGGCCCGTTGGACGGATCACCTGCTCCACGATCTGCCCGGAGCGGCTGCGCTCATACTCGGCAGGGGTCGCGGAAACATAGATCACTTGATTCAGCTTGGCATCAAACTCGCCAAAATTCAGAGGACGGTTGTCATAGGCCGAGGGCAGACGGAAGCCATAGTTCACCAGCGCGTCCTTGCGGCTGCGGTCGCCTGCGTACATGGCACGGCACTGGGGCAGCGTCACATGGCTCTCGTCGATGAACATGAGAAAGTCATCCGGGAAATAGTCCAGCAGCGTGGTGGGCGGCGTGCCGGGAGCACGGCCCTGGATGACCCGGGAATAATTCTCAATGCCGCTGCAGAAGCCGATCTCCGTCAGCATTTCCAGATCATAGGCGGTTCGCTGGGCAATGCGCTGGGCTTCCAGGAGCTTGTTGTTGTCCCGGAAGAACTGCACCTGCTGGTCGCACTCCAGCTGGATCTCCCGCATGGCTCTCTGGAGCTTTTCCTTCGACGCCACATAATGGCTGGCAGGATAGATGGCAACATGATCGATGTAGCGCTCCACCATGCCGGAGACGGCGTTGATCTCGCTGATCCGGTCGATCTCGTCCCCGAAAAACTCCACCCGGATGGCCCGGCCCGTCCAATAGGCGGGATAGACCTCCAGCGTATCGCCCCGGAGACGGAATTTATTACGGGAGAAATCCAAGTCGTTTCGCTCATAGCGGATCTCCGTCAGCTTCTTCAGTATCTCGTCAATGGGCCGCTCCTGACCCACCCGGAGGGAGATGACCATGCTCTTATAGTCGATGGGGTCGCCCAGACCGTACAGACAGCTGACGGAGGCCACCACGATCACGTCCCGCCGTTCAAACAGCGCCGAGGTGGCACTGTGGCGCAGGCGGTCGATCTCCTCGTTGACGGAGGAGTCTTTTTCGATATAGGTATCGGTGTGGGCGATGTAGGCCTCGGGCTGATAGTAGTCGTAGTAGGAAATGAAATACTCCACCGCGTTTTCCGGGAAGAACTCCCGGAACTCGGAACAGAGCTGGG
Source organism: uncultured Clostridia bacterium (assembly GCA_945486915.1). Classification (GTDB taxonomy): domain Bacteria; phylum Bacillota; class Clostridia; order Oscillospirales; family Oscillospiraceae; genus Faecousia. Next base: position 9,008 of record CALYTP010000025.1, read on the forward strand.
CAGCCAGCGTCTTGTTGTGAGCCAGCACCAGGGTGGGCCGGTTCAGCTGCGCGATTACAGACGCCATGGTGAAGGTCTTGCCGGAGCCGGTGACGCCCAGCAGGGTCTGCTCCCGAAGCCCCCAGTTGACGCCGTTGACCAGGCTCTCAATGGCCTGGGGCTGATCGCCGGAGGGCTTGTATTCCGAAACCAGTTTGAAATGATCCATATACACTCCTTATTGGCAACCTCTAAAAACTACTTTTTGATGGTTTGGGCGAGAGATTTTGCTCTAACAAAAGTTTTGAAAATACCGGAATACTTTGTGTATTGCGGTGTTTTCAAAATGAATTGTTAGGGCAAAAGATCCGCCCAAACCGCAAAAGGGTAGTTTTTAGAGGTGCCCTATTATTTATCCAGGGAATAGCCGGACTGAACGATGGAGACATAGTCATCATCGGCAACAATGATATGATCCACCAGCTTGACCTCCACGGCGGCCAGGGCAGCTGCGATCTGATGGGTGACCTGAAGATCCTCCCAGGAGGGAATGGCCAGACCGCCGGGGTGGTTGTGGGCCAGCACCACGCTGGATGCATTGACCCCCAGGGCGGTCTCCACAATTTTTCTGGGGGACAGGCCTGTGGAATTCACATCGCCCTCTGCGATTTTGCGGCAGCACAGGACCTTGCACTTGGCATCCAGGCAGAGCAGGAAAACCATCTCCACAGTTCTGCCGATGAAACGCGGGGTGAGATAGGCTGCGCAGCTTTCCAGTGTGGGCAGCAGCTTCATCTGGGAAGCCCGGTCATTCATGTAATAGCGTCCCGCCTGGGGGATCAGCTTCAGGAACACAGCAGCGCTCTCCCCGATACCCTCCACCTTGCACAGCTCCTCCACCGGCGCTTCCAGCACCTGGGACAGGGAGCCAAAGTGGTCCAAAAGCCCATGGGCGATGGGATTGGTGTCTTTCCGGGGGATGCAGTAGAACAAAAGGAGCTCCAAAACCTGGATATCCGTGAAGCTGTCCAGGCCTTCCCTGCGGAATCGTTCCCGAATGCGTTCTCTGTGACCACCATGGTCGGACATTCTCGTCACCTCAGTTTCTTACCCCTTGCAATTTGGGGGATTGTACGGTAAAATAGCGATAGTTGTCGAAACCCGCCGGGAAAGTTTTCCCCGGTTCTGCACATCCTAACCCAGACAGGAGGATCATCATGGAACAACTGGATGGAACAGAAATGCTGGACCTGATGGTCAGCCCGGTTTTCTGCGTCAAAGACGGCCATATCGAAAAGCTGAACGAAGCCGCCTCCCGGCTCTTTTTGAGAGAAGGCGTGGAAATCGCCCAGCTGCTGGAATCCGGCACGGAGGATTACGCCGCTTTTTCCGGCGGAATGCTCTATGTAACGCTCTGCCTCTATGGTCAGCTCTGGGGCGCCACCGTCACGAAGGTGGCGAACATGGATGTGTTTACGCTGGATCAGCAGTTCGACAGCGACGAGCTGCGGGTGCTGGCTCTGGCTGCCAGAGAGCTGCGTTCCCCTCTGGCCAACGCCATGCTGGCGGCGCAGCAGCTATCCGAATCCGACAGCGGCAATGTGGCCCGGCTGAACCGGGGACTGCATCAGCTTCTGCGGATCATCGGAAATATGTCCGACGCCTCCGGCTGCGGTCCCACCGGCAGTCGTGAAATGCTGAATGCAGACACGTTTTTTGGCGAGCTCATCGAAAAGGCCGCCGCGCTGACAGAAAAATCCGGCGTTCCGATCCAGTACACCGGTCTTAACGAGGATGTTTTCTTCTCCGCCGACCGTCAGAAGCTGGAGCGGGCCGCATTGAATATGCTCTCCAACGCGCTGAAGTTCGGCTGCCCCGGCAGCACGGTTCTGGCGGAGCTGCGCCGCAGCGGAAAGCTGCTTCGGTTCTCCGTGACGGATAACGGTGTCGGAATTCCCGAAGGAATCCGGGCATCGCTGTTCCGGCGGTATCTGCGGGAGCCCTCCATTGAGGACAGCCGCTGCGGCATCGGTCTTGGAATGCTGCTGATCCGGAATGCAGCCGCTGCCCACGGCGGCGCCGTGCTGGCAGACCAGCTTCCGGGAGGCGGAACCCGCATCACGTTGACCCTCTCCACGGATATGCCGGAGGACAACCCCCTGCACACCCGCCAGCTCCCCGCAGACTACGCCGGAGAGCTGGATCACGCCCTGCTGGAGCTTTCGGAGATTCTGCCAGCTGAATTGTTTTTATAATGCGACCAATGTGTCATTGCAAGCCGGTTTCTGCCGGCCTGCAATGGCACTTTTTTCATTGATTTCACGCAACATCCAGACAAATTGTAATTTGGCGGGGCGAATTACCACCCAGCCAATGTAGGGGAGGATATCATCCTCCCGCGCAGTACAATCCCCCAATATTGTACAATTGTTGGGCGAATTCGTACAAAACTGGACATTTTGCCATTCATCCAAACACGCAGTTATCCCACGTGGCGGGAGGCTAATAGCCTCCCCTACAGTGGCCTGAGCAAAAACCTGCCCGTCAAATTACAATTTAGCAAGTAGCTGAGCCAAACCAATCGCTTAATTCACTCATTCCAGGTATTTTTTCAAGTAGGCACCGGTAAAGCTGCCTTCCACTTGCGCCACTTCCTCAGGGGTGCCGGTGGCGACGATGCAGCCGCCCTGGTCGCCACCCTCGGGGCCGAGGTCGATGAGGTAGTCGGCGGTCTTGATGACATCCAGATTGTGCTCGATGACAAGCACCGTGTTTCCCACATCCACCAGCCGCTGCAGAACCTCGATGAGCTTGTGGACATCCGCCGCATGCAGGCCCGTGGTGGGCTCATCCAGAATATAGATGGTCTTGCCGCTGGAAACCCTTGCCAGCTCTGTGGCCAGCTTGACCCGCTGGGCTTCACCGCCGGACAACGTGGTGCTGGGCTGACCCAGCTTCACATAGCCCAGGCCCACCTCCTGGAGCATCTGCGCCTTGCGTCGGAGCTTGGGCAGGTTTTCGAAGAAGTCCACCGCTTCCTCGGCAGTCATATCCAGAACCTGGGCGATGTTCTTGCCCTTGTATTGAACCTCCAGCGTCTCCCGGTTGTAGCGGGCGCCGTGGCAGACCTCGCAGGGGACATACACATCCGCCAGGAAGTGCATTTCGATCTTCACCAGGCCGTCACCGCTGCATGCTTCACAGCGGCCGCCCTTGACATTGAAGCTGAAGCGGCCCGGGCCGTAGCCTCGCATCTTGGCATCCGCAGTGGCGGCAAAGAGGTCCCGGATATCATTGAACAATCCCGTATAGGTAGCGGGGTTGGAGCGGGGTGTTCTGCCGATGGGGCTCTGGTCAATATCGATGACCTTGTCCAGATATTCCAGCCCCTCCACACAGCGGCAGGCGCCGGGACGGGTCCTGGCATGGTTCAGCTTGCCCAGCAGGGTCTTGTTCAGCACCTCATTGACAAGGCTGGACTTGCCGGAGCCGGATACGCCGGTGACGCAGGTGAAGGTACCCAGGGGAATCTGCACGTCAATATCCTTCAGGTTGTTCTCCCGGGCGCCGCGGATGGTCAGGTAATTGCCGCTGCCGGCACGGCGGGAGACAGGAACCGGGATCTTTTTTGCCCCGGAGAGATACTGCCCTGTGATGGAGCGGGGACAGGCGATGATTTCCTCCAGAGTGCCGGTGGCCACGATCTCGCCGCCGTGGCTGCCCGCACCGGGACCCACATCCACGATATAGTCCGCCGCCCGCATGGTATCCTCATCGTGCTCCACGACGATCAGGGTATTGCCCAGATCCCGCAGGTGCTCCAGCGTGGCCAGCAGCTTGTCGTTGTCCCGCTGATGCAGTCCGATGGACGGCTCATCCAGAATATACAGCACGCCCATCAGGGAGGAACCGATCTGGGTGGCCAGACGGATTCGCTGGCTCTCACCGCCGGACAGGGTCCCGGAGGCTCTGGAAAGGGTCAGATACCCCAGGCCCACATCCACCAGGAACTGCAGCCGGGAGCGGATCTCCTTGATGATCTGCTCCGCCACCAGCGCCAGGTTGCCCTCCAGCTTCAGCTCCTCCATAAAGGCCAGCTCCTGACGGACACTCATGCGGCAGAAATCCATGATGCCGATGCCGCCGACGGTGACCGCCTGGGCAATGGCCGAAAGCCGGTTGCCGCCGCACTGGGGGCAGGGCGCCGTGGCCATGCACTCCTCCAGCTCCTTCCGGGCGGCATCGGACTGGGTCTCCCGGTAGCGCCGGGAGATGTTGTTCAGAATGCCCTCAAAGGGCTGCTCCAGAACGCCCATGCCGTTGCCCCGGTTATAGCTCATGCGGAGCTTTTCGCCCTTGGTGCCGTAGAGGATCACGTCCATGGCCTCTCTGGGCAGCTCCTTCACAGGAACGGTCAGGGAGAAATGGTACTTCTGGGCCAGCGCCTCGAAGTACATGCGAAAGATGGAATCCGTCCGGGCGCTCTGCCAGCCGGAGGCCTGGATGGCACCGTCGAAAATGGATTTTTCCTTGTCCGGGATCACCAGATCCTCATCTGCGATCAGCTGAAAGCCCAGGCCGGTGCAGCTGGGGCAGGCGCCGGAGGGATTGTTGAAGGAGAACATCCTGGGCTCCAGTTCGGGCATGCTGATGCCGCAGTCCTCACAGGCGTAGTTCTGGGAGAAGGTCAACTCCTCCCCGCCGGGGACGGAAATGGTGACCAGCCCGCCGGAATGGCTGCAGGCAGTCTCAATGGAGTCGGTGAGCCGGCGGCGGATGCCCTCCTTCAGAACCAGACGGTCCACAATCAGCTCGATGGTGTGCTTTTTATTTTTTTCCGGTTTGATTTCCTCCGTCAGGTCGTACTGGATGCCGTCCAGACGGACGCGGGCAAAGCCCTGCTTTCTGGCATCCTCAAAGACCTTCTGATGCTCGCCCTTCTTGCCGCGGATAACGGGAGAGAGGATCAGGAAGCGGCTTCCCTCACCCATGGCCTCCACCCGGTCCACGATCTGATCGATGGTCTGGCGGCGGATCTCCCTGCCGCACTGGGGACAGTGGGGAATGCCGGTTCTGGCCCAGAGCAGGCGCAGATAGTCATAGATTTCCGTCACGGTGCCCACGGTGGAGCGGGGGCTTTTGGAGGTGGTCTTCTGATCGATGGAGATGGCGGGAGACAGTCCGTCAATGGAGTCCACATCGGGCTTGTCCATCTGACCCAGGAACTGGCGGGCGTAGGAGCTGAGGCTCTCCACATAGCGGCGCTGTCCCTCGGCGTAGATGGTGTCAAAGGCCAGGCTGGATTTGCCCGAACCGCTGAGGCCGGTAAACACCACCAGCTTGTCTCTGGGAATGGTGAGATTCACATTTTTCAGGTTGTTCTCCCTGGCTCCCTGAATGATGATTTTGTCTGTCATAGCTGTGCTCCTGTGAAAATTTCGTTCTTTGTATTATACCATATGATTCAGAAACCTACAAGCTATTTTTCAAACATAATTTCGGGTTGGCAATATTCTTCTCCCGGGGGCCGTGTTCGGAACTTCCGGCCAGCAAAGCCGTCGCCCGTGGAATATGGGCGGTTTGACAAAGACACCGTTGTTTTCCCGCTTTTTTTCAGCGGTATTTTCCTTGGCAAACAGATTGCTTTTTACGGCAGTATGGTGGTATAATGTGCATAGAAACGCCTTCTGCGCAACCGAAGGCAGAAATAGAATAAAAGCGAGGTATTTCTCTGATGACTGCTTACGGCGATAACATCAAGATTTTCTCCGGTAACTCCAATCCCGAATTCGCTGAAACGATCTGCAAGGCTCTGAATATCCCTCTGGGTCTGGCCGAGGTCAAGACCTTTGCCGACGGCGAAGTCTCCGTGTCCCTGAACGAGACCGTCCGCGGCGCCGACGTATTTCTGGTACAGTCCACCTGCAAGCCCGTCAACGACAACCTGATGGAGCTGCTGGTCATGACTGACGCATGCCGCCGTGCTTCCGCAGGCCGGATCACCGCTGTCATCCCCTACTTTGGTTATGCCCGTCAGGACCGCAAGGCCAAGAGCCGCGATCCCATCTCCGCAAAGCTGGTGGCCAACATGATTACCGCCTCCGGTGCCGACCGGGTTCTGACCATGGATCTCCACGCCGCCCAGATTCAGGGCTTCTTTGATATCCCTCTGGATCACCTGCTGGGCAATCCCTCCTTTGTGGATTACTATCTGAAGAAATTCCCCGAAGAAATTTATAACCACGACGATTTTGTGGTGGTCTCCCCCGATGTCGGCTCCGTCAGCCGGGCCCGTACCTTCGCCCAGAAGGTGCACATGAGCCTGGCCATTGTGGACAAGCGCCGTCAGAAGGCAAACGTCTGCGAAGTCATGAACGTCATTGGCGATGTGAAGGACAAGACCTGCATCCTGTATGACGACATGGTGGACACCGCCGGTTCCCTGTGCAATGCCGCCAAGGCGCTGGTGGAGGTGGGCGGCGCCAAGGCCGTCTATGCCTGCGCAACCCACGGCGTTCTCTCCGGCCCCGCTTATGATCGCATCGAAGCCAGCCCCATTGAGGAGATCGTGTTCCTGAACACCATCCCCCAGGCAGGCAACACCCCCAGCGGCAAGATCAAGTTCCTGGATGTAGCCCCTGTGTTTGCCCGGGCCATTGAGCACATCCACGGCGGCACCTCCATCGCCGACCTGTTCTAAAGCCGTGTTCGGAGCAAAAAGCGAAAACTGGCTCATTGTCGGTCTGGGCAATCCCGGCAGGGAGTACCAGAACACCCGCCACAACACAGGCTTCCGGGCCATGGATGTTCTGGCGGAGAAGCTGGGCTGCAAAATCGACAAGGCCAAGTTTCAGGGGCTGTACGGGCAGACCCTGTATGGCGGCAGAAAGCTGTTCCTGCTGAAGCCCCAGACCTTTATGAACCTTTCCGGCAGAGCGGTGCTGCAGCTGAGCGCCTATTTCAGCATCCCGCCGGAGCGGATCATCGTCCTGTTTGACGACATCTCTCTGCCCCCCGGCAGGCTGCGCATCCGTGCAGACGGCTCCGCCGGCGGGCACAACGGCATCAAATCCATCATCGCCGAGCTGGGGAGTCAGGAGTTTCCCCGGGTGAAAATCGGCGTGGGAGCCAAGCCGAATCCCGAATATGACCTGGCCGCCTGGGTTCTGTCCGCCTTCTCCGCCAAAGAGGAAAAAGATTTGAGCTTTGCGCTTCAAAACGCAGCAGATGCGGCCCTGGCCATCATCGACAAGGGCGTGCCGGAAGCAGCCAACCGCTTCAACGGCAGCCACCCGTAATTGAATCACGTAAGAGAAAGACGGAAAGGGGAACCATAGTCCCCTTTCCGCTTTGCCACGTGCAGGCAAAGCTGCCGTATCCGAACTCAACAACTGACAAAGGTGCATTATGGATCAAGTATTGTTTCTTCTGAAAACCATTCCTGAATATACCGTCCTGGCGGAAGCCATGGGCAAGGGCGAATCCGCCGCCGTCACCGGCATCGGTCAGATCAACCGCACCCATATGATCGCCGGTATCAGCCAGGATGTGGCGCGCCCGCTGGTCATTCTGGTGCAGGATGACATCGCCGCCCGGAGGATGCAGGAGGAGCTGCGCAGCTTCCTGCATGTGGACGCACCCATTCTGCCGGGACGGGATCTGACCATGTACGACGCCGCCGTGGTTTCCAGAGCCTGGGAGCAGAAACGGCTGCGGCAGTTCTATGACCTGGGCCGGGGCGCCACCCCCATCCAGATCATGACCTGGGAGTCCGCCAGCCAGCGGACGCTGCCCCCCGCAGTCCTGTCCGGCGCCGCCATCACATTGGAGGTGGGCCGGGAGTATCAAATGGAGGAGCTGATCCGCAGCCTCACCAGCGCCGGGTACAGCCGCTGCGGCATGGTGGAGGGCGTGGGACAGTTTGCCGTCCGGGGCGGCATTCTGGATGTCTACTCCCCCGCCTCCGACAAGCCCGTCCGCGCGGAGTTCTTCGGCGACGAGCTGGATACCATGGGTCTGTTTGATCCCGACACCCAGCGGCGGGACGAGAACATCGATTCGTGCGTCCTGCTTCCCGTCAGCGAGACCCTGCCCCACTGCCACCCCGGGGGCATCGACGGACTGTGCAGGGATCTGAACCACCTGATTGCCCGGCAGCGCAGGCGGAAAAACATCAACGAGCCCCTGGTGACCACGCTGACAAAGGATCTTGAAAAATACGAAAATGGTCTGAGCAATCCGGCATCCGACCGGTATATGTCCCTCATCTATCCGGAATTTGCCTGCGCCCTGGATTACATCGCTCCTGAGTCCATTCTGGTGCTCTGTGACCACAGCAATCTCCAGCGCGCCGCCCGGACCCGCACCGAGGAAATCGGCCTCCAGCTGGACAGTATGCTCCAGGCGGGTCTGGTGGCAGGGGAGCTGTGCGACTATGTGCTGGACTGGGAAGGTTTCTGCACCCGGCTGAAAAAGCAGATCACTCTGTATTTCGATACCTTCGGCGGCAGCGCCTACCCGGAGGAGCAGCCGCCAAAGCATCTTCTTCCCATCACCGCCAAGCAGCTGCCCGGCTACGGCGGCAATATGGACACGGTGGTCAGCGACCTGAAGTACTATCAGAAGATGGACTTCGGCACCATGGTGCTCTGCGGCACCCGCAGGCGAGCGGAGCTGCTGCAGCAGATGCTGCGGGAGAAGGGCATTTCCGGCTTCCTGTGCATCCCGCTGACCACGCTGCCCAAGCCGGGGCAGATTTTGCTGGCGGAGGGCACCCTGCCCTTCGGCATGGAATATCCCCTTTCCAAGCTGGCTGTGCTGACGGAGGGACAGCTGCTCACCCGGGAAACCGCAAAGCGCAAGCCCAGGAAAACCGCCACCAACCGCCAGAAGCTGAACTCCTTCACCGACCTGTCCCCCGGCGACCTGGTGGTTCACGAGGACTACGGCATCGGCCGCTTTGTTGCCATGGAGCAGATCAAGGTGGACGGCGCCGTCAAGGATTACATTAAGATCGCCTATCAGGGCTCCGACACCCTGTTCGTCCCCGCCACCCAGCTGGATCTCATCGGCAAGTACATCGGCGGAGGCGGTGAGGATGCCAACGTCAAGCTCAACAAGCTGGGCACCGATGCCTGGCAGAAGACAAAGGCCAAGGCCAGAAAAGCCGCCAAGGACATGGCCGGGGAGCTGATTCAGCTCTACGCCGCCAGAAAGCGGCAGCCGGGCTTCGCCTTTGCCGCAGATGCCCCCTGGCAGAAGGAATTTGAGGACAACTTCCCCTACCCTGAAACCGACGACCAGCTTCGCTGCATTGCGGATATCAAGCACGACATGGAGCAGCCCACGCCCATGGATCGCCTGCTCTGCGGCGATGTGGGCTTCGGCAAAACCGAGGTTGCCCTGCGGGCGGTGATGAAATGCGTCATGGACGGAAAGCAGGCGGCAATTCTGGTGCCCACCACGGTGCTGGCCCAGCAGCACTATCAGACAGCTGTATCCAGATTCCGGGGATTCCCGGTAAACATTGACGTGCTCAGCCGGTTCCGCACCACAAAGCAGCAGAACCAG
>CALYTP010000026.1:0-18213 GCA_945486915.1 uncultured Clostridia bacterium
CTCCCAAAGGGAGAGCCAAGGGCGCCGTAAGCGCCAGTGCGTTAAATTACAATTTTCATTGGCATCCCCATCAAAGCACCTTGCTGCCGTTGACGGTGAGCTTGAACACTGCGCCCAGGACCCCGGCGGCATGGCGGCACATCTGCATCCGCACCAGGAAAATATCAAAATAGTCGTACATGGTGCAGATGCTCTCATCGATCTGCAGATTCAGACTGATGATCTTGTTGGCCGCATCCATGCGCAGGTGGGAGTCCGTCACGGCGTAGTTGACCCGGTCGTGGATGTCGAAGGCGGTCTGTTCCTTGGTGCGCACCCGGTTTCTGCGGACGTCGGTTTTGTCCGCAATGATCAGGGCGGCGGAGATGGCATCCACGGCGCCGCCGGTGGATTCATCGTGGTTGGAGATGGCGGTCATCACCGTGATAGCATCCTTCAGGGGCATATCCGTCTGCTTCAGGATCGAGTAGGCCAGGATGCCGCCGTACTCCGCGTGGCGGCTTCGGTTCACCGCATTGCCGATGTCGTGCAGAAACGCCGCGATCTTCACCAGCTCCACATCGTGCTCCGGATACCCAAAGCATTGCAGCAGGCTCCCCGCCCTCTGGGCCACCAGCGCGCAGTGGGCCTCCGAGTGATCGGTATAGCCCAGGACGCCCAGATTGTCGTTGCCCTGCCGGATCAGCGCCCTTACCTCGCTGTTGGTTTTGATTTCATTGTAGGTCATGGATTTCGTCCTCGGAGTTTATTTCTTTGGAAACCGGACCCGGAATGTGGTGCCCTGTCCCACCTGGCTGTCCACTTCGATTTTCGCATTGTGGAGCATGACGGCATGCTTGACGATGGACAGCCCCAGTCCGGTGCCGCCCACCTCCTTGGAGTGGCTCTTGTCCACCCGGTAGAACCGCTCGAAGATCCGGTCGCGCTCCTCCTCGGGGATGCCGATGCCGGTGTCCGCCACGGTCAGGATGGCTTCGCCGTCCTGCTCCCGGGTGGTCACGGTGACGCTGCCGCCGGGGCGGTTATACTTGATGGCGTTGTCGCAGAGATTATAGACAATGCCGTGCACCAGCTCCGGGATGCCCCGCATGGTAACAGCTTGCCCCTCCAGACGGACAGTAATACCCGTTCCCGCGGCAATTTCCGAAAGACTTGTGATGACGCTCTGGGCCTGCTTTTGCAGCTCCAGCTGCTGCCATTCGTAGCAGCCGCCCTCATCCAGATGGGACAGGTTGATGATGTCCTCCACCAGACGGATCAGCCGCTGAGCCTCGGTGTAGATCCGCTGGGCAAAGGGCTGCACATCCTCGGGCCTGGTCATGCCGCATTTCATCAGCTCGGAGTAACCCGATATGGACTGCAGGGGCGTTTTCAGCTCGTGGGATACGTTGGCGGTGAACTCCCGGCGGCGCTGCTCCGCCTGCTCCTGCTGGGTGATGTCAAACAGCACCACCGCCACGCCGGAAAGCTCCTGCTCCGCGCCCACGGCTGCCGCCTGGATCTGGATGATCCTGCCGAAGAGGGTGGTCTTTCTGGAGGCGGTCCTTCCCTCCATGGCCTCCTGAACGGCCTCCTGCAGCTCCAGATTCCGGCTCAGCGCCAGAAGGGATGTACCCACTATTTTGGCATGGCGCACATCCAGCATCCGAATGGCGGCCTGGTTGGCGGTGATGATCCGCCCGGATTTGTCCAGCAGGATCATGCCCTCCGCCAGATTGGACACGATGGCGTCCAGCTCATTCTGCTTCTGGGTCAGCGTGGCCTGCTGGCGCTTCAGCTGCTGCTGTTGGGTGTGAATCCTGCGAAACAGCGGCGCCAGCTCGTCATAGCCCTCGTTTGTCAACGGCTCATCCAGATTCAGCCGGTTCATGGGCTCCACGATCCGTTTCGACAGCCGGCTGGCAAGCCAGAACGACAGCACCAGCGCCACCGCAATCACAATGAGGATCGGCTGCAGCATCCCGATGAGCAGCACAAAAATGGAATTGTGGGAAACGGACAGCCGCAGCACCGTGCCGTCGGAGAGCTTCCTCGCCGCATACAGGTACTGCTTCATCAGCGTGGAAGAATACCGGCTGCTCTCACCGAAGCCGTCGGAAAGCGCCTGCCGGATCTCCTCCCGCTCCAGATGGTTTTCCATGGTGCCGGAATCGGAAACGCTGTCAAAGAGCACGTCGCCGTTTGCAGCGATCCAGGTGATTCGAAACTCCCCGGTATCCAGGTCGGTAAAATAATCCATTCCCAGCTGTTCGGCGCCCCGGGCAGCCAGATTGGTCTGCGAGCGCAGCTGGTCGCCCTGCACCGAGGAAAAATAGTCATACAGCACACCCATGATCAGCAGCATGGTCACCACAAACACACCCAGTGCCGCCGCGCAGATGGCCTTGTAAATCCGTTTTGTCATACAAAACCTCCTCAGGTTTCACTCTCCAGGCAATAGCCCACGCCCCGGACGGTCTTGATGTAGCTTCCAGCCTCCCCCAGCTTGGTGCGCAGGGAGGCGATGTGGACATCCACCGTCCGGGTTTCCCCCTGATATTCACTCTCCCAGATGGCTGAGAGCAGATTTTCTCTGGTAAACACCTGTCCGGGATTCTCCAGGAACAGCCGGAGCAGTTCGTATTCCTTCACCGTCAGATCGATGGGCTTTCCCTGACGGCTGACCCGGTGGAAGGCGGCATTCAGCTCCAGCTCCTTGTGCTTCAATACGCCGGGGGCGGCTGTCCGGTTGGTGCGGCGCAGCACCGCCTTCACCCGGGAGACCATCTCCATCATGCCGAAGGGCTTGGCCAGATAGTCGTCCGCGCCTGCGTCCAGGCCGATGACCTTGTCGAACTCCATGCTCTTGGCTGTGGCCATGATGACAGGGATCTGCGCCAGAATGGGATCGTTTTTCAGCTTTTTCAGCACCGTGATGCCGTCCTCATCGGGCAGCATGATATCCAGCAGGATCAGCTCCGGCTTTTCCCGCCGGATGGCCTCCCAGAAGAGGGCTGCCGTCTTATAGCCCTGAGCCGAAAATCCCGAGGCCCGGAGGGCATACAGCATCAGCTCCCGGATGCTGCTGTCGTCTTCCACACAATAGATCATGTTCGTCACCTTATTTCTCGCTGGAGTACTTCCCTTCCTCATAGCAGGCGCTGGCAAAGCTCAGGTCGCCTGTCAGGGAAAACAGCACCCATTTTGCGATATTCACGGCATGGTCGCCGATGCGCTCATAGTATTTCGCGATCATCAGCAGATCCACCATGGCCTCCCCGTTGATATCCGGGGTCTTCAGCAGCTCAATGAGCGCCGCCTTGGCGGAGTTAAACTGACCATCCACCACATCATCATATTCTATCACAGATCGGGCGATATTTCCATCCTGTTTCACAAAGGCATCGATGCTTTCGCTGACCATGCGGATCACGGCGGTGGCCATCTCCCGCAGGGGCAGGCTTTCCGGGAGCCGGGTGATATTGCCCAGCGCCAGAATTTCCGCGATGTCCGCCGACTGGGTGCCGATGCGCTGGGCGTCGGTCACCATTTTCAGAGCGGAGGAAACCGTCCGCAGATCCCTGGCCACAGGCTGCTGATGCAGCAGAAGCTTCAGGCAGATGCTCTCCACATCCCGCTCCTTCTGGGTCACCTGGGTCAGAAACTCCGGCACCTCCCGGGCAAGGGCAGCATCGCAGCTCATCAGCGCGTGGGAGGCCTTGGCGATGGCATTCTCGCAGAGCATGCCCATGGTGGTCATTTCCTTTTTCAGCTCTTCCAGCTGCAGATCAAATTTGGAACGCATGTCAACCAAACCTTCCTGTAATATAGTCTTCCGTCCGTTTGTCCCGGGGATTGGAGAACATCTTCTCCGTTTTGTCAAACTCCACCAGCTCCCCCAGCAGGAAGAAGGCACAGTTGTCGGAAATTCGGGCAGCCTGCTGCATATTGTGGGTGACCATGACCACGGTATACTTCTGCTTCAGCTGGACTGCCAGGTCCTCGATCTTGCCCGTGGAGATGGGGTCCAGGGCGGAGGTGGACTCATCCATCAGCAGCACATCCGGCTCCACCGCCAGTGCCCTGGCGATGCACAGGCGCTGCTGCTGGCCGCCGGAGAGACCCAGGGCAGAGGTTTTCAAACGATCCTTCACCTCGTCCCAGATGGCGGCGTCCCGCAGGGAGCGCTCCACGAGCTCATCCAGCATGGCTTTGCTGCGGATGCCGTGGGTTCTGGGGCCGTAGGCGATGTTGTCGTAGATGCTCATGGGGAAGGGATTGGCCTTCTGGAACACCATGCCGATCCGCTTGCGCAGCCATGTCACGTCCACCGAGGGGTCATAGATGTTGTTGCCCTCGTAGAACACCTGTCCTTCAATGCGGACGATGGGCACCAGATCCTGCATCCGGTTCAGGGTTTTTAAGAATGTGGATTTTCCGCAGCCGGAGGGGCCGATGAGGGCAGTGATCTCATGCTTCGGAATCTCCGCGCAGATATTTTTCAGAGCCTGTTTCTCTCCGTACCAGAGGTTCAGGTTCTCTATTTCCATAATCGGTTCCATACACTACCTCCTGAGCTTCTTCCCCGTCAGGGTTGCCGAGAAATTGATCATCAGCGTCAGCACCAGCAAAATGGCCGCAATGGCAAAGGCCACATCAATCTTGCCCTGCTCGCTGGCATAGATATAAAGCGCCACCGTCAGCGTTGCGGAGGAGGTGCGCAGGGATTTGACAAAGCCATTGAGCTTCAGGCCAAAGCCCGCCGTGAACAGCAGCGCCGCCGATTCGCCCACGATTCTGCCGATGGCAAGAATGCAGCCGGTGACGATGCCGTCAATGGCATTGGGCAGGACCACCGTCCTGACCATGCGCCATTTTCCCGCGCCCAGAGCCAGTGCGCCCTCCCGGTAGGATTGGGGCACAGTCTTCAGGCTCTCCTGGGTGGTTCGAAGGATGGTGGGCAGGATCATCATGACGAGGGTCAGGCCGCCGGCCAATATGCCTGCACCAAGCCCAAAGAGCTGGACAAACAGCAGCATACCCACCAGGCCGAAAATGATGGAGGGAATACCCGTCAGGGTCTCCGCCGCAAACTCGATGAGCCCCACCAGCCGCCGGTTATCTGCATACTCCGTCAGATAGATGGCGGCGCCCACGCCCAGGGGCAGGACGATGACCATGGCCACCAGAATGATATACACGGTGTTGACGATGTTTGGCAGAATGCCGATGGTATTTCGGATGTAGCTCGTCTGGCTGCTGATCAGCTCCCAGCTGAGATACGGAATGCCCCGCCAGAAAATATAGCCGATGAGGAAAACCAGCAGTCCCGCCGTGAGAATGGACGCAGCATACAGGGCCGCCTTCACCGCCGTGTTCCAGAGTTTTCTCCTTTTTTCGAAGGTCATATTCAGCCCTCCCTTTTGACAAACAGGTTCAGCAGCACATTGATGAGCATGATGAACAGGAACAGCACCAGGCCGATGGAGAACAGCGCCTGCCGCTGCAGGGAGCCAACCGGGGCGTAGGACATTTCAGAGGCAATGGCCGTGGTCATGAACCGCACCGATTCAAACAGGCCCGGCATATTGGGCACGTTGCCGGAGACCATGATGATGGCCATGGCCTCTCCGATGGCTCTGCCCACGCCCAGAACGATGGCTGTGGCAATGCTGCTTTTCGCTGCGGGGACGCTGACCCGGAAATAGGTTTCCAGCTCCGTTGCTCCCAGTGCCAGGGAGGCATCCTCATAATCCTTCGGAACTGCCCGCAGCGCCGTCTCGGAGACATTGATGATGGAGGGCAGGATCATCACCGCCAGCACGAGAATGGCGGTGAACAGCGTCGCGCCGGAGGACAGCCCGAAGAGCTTCTGCACCCCCGGCACCAGAACGATCATACCCACCAGGCCATAGACCACCGAGGGAATGCCCGCCAGCAGCTGCACCGCCGTGCGGATCACCGCCGCGATTTTCGGAGGGGCCAGCTTGGCAAGGTACACTGCCGTCAGCAGACCAACGGGAATGCCCAGCACCACCGCCCCGGCGGTGCCGTAGATGCTGGTGAGGAGGAAGGGCAGAATGCCGTAGGAGGGCTCCACTGTGGTGGCCGTGGGCTTCCAGACCTTGCCGAGGAAGAAGTCCCCGATGCCGATCTCGGCAATGGCAGGAATGCCGGAAATTACAAGATACACGGAAATACAGAGGACGAACCCCACCGTGATGATACCGCAAAGGAAGAACAGCAGGTTCATGCTGTTCTCCCAGGCGACTTGTTTTGTCGATTTGCGTTTCATGTTTACTGCTGCTCAGCAGGCTCAGCAGCCTCGGCAGCAGCCACGGGGACGGCACCTGCCATGGTGATGAGCTCAGCGGCATCTTCGGAGATCATGTAGTCGAAGAAGGCCTTGGCAGCTTCGCTCAGCTCGGCATTTTCCAGAGTGACCAGATTGAAGGGGCGCTGGATCACATAGGTGCCGTCGATGATGTTTTCGGCGGTGCATTCCACACCCTCCACAGTCAGAACCTTGATGCCTTCCTGGCCTTCCACAGCGGCGAAGGAAGCATAGCCGATGGCGTTTTCACTGCTCTTGACCGCTGCGATGACGGCGCCGGTGGAGGTCAGCTCCTGCTTCAGGACGCACTTGTCAGCGGTCTTGGTGATGGACTCGAAGCCGTCGCGGGTGCCGGAGCCGGCTTCGCGGCCGATGCAGGCGATTTCGCCCTTGCCGCCGAATTCAGCCCAGTCGGTGATTTCGCCGGTGAAGATGGCGGCGATCTGCTCCACGGTCAGGTCATCCACGGGGCAATTCTCGTTGACGATGATGGCGATGCCGTCCAGAGCCACGGTGGTGGCAACCAGGCCCTTCTCCACCTCGGCGTCCTTCAGGGCACGGGAAGCCAGACCGATGTCGGCGGTGCCGTTGGCGGCAGCCTCGATGCCGGTGCCGGAGCCGGTGGCGTCATAGGTGATGGTCACATCGCCGTTGTCTTCCATAAACTGCTCGCTGAGGATGCCGATGACCTTCTCCATGGAGGTGGAGCCGTTGGTGGACACGGTACCGCTCAGACCCTTGGCGCAGGCGGACAGGGGCAGCACTGCCACAGCCATAACGGCTGCCAGCATAATTGCAATGATCTTTTTCATAAAAATAATCTCCTTTATTCGCAATTTCTTCAGCCGGGGCCTCATCCCCTGGCTGTGCTTCCAGCTTACCACCCGGCTGTAAAATCCACTATCGCGGCAAAGTAAAGATCCTGTAAAATTTGGAATGTACTTATCGGGTTAACTCAGCAAATTGTAATTTGTAGAGCAGATTTTTGCTCAAGCCACTGTAGGGGAGGCTATTAGCCTCCCGCCAGGTTTCGGTTTCTGAGTGTTCGGTTGAATGGGAAAATGTTGGACATAGATACGAATTCGCCCAACGTGATTGCCTTTTGAGGGCTTACACTGCGCGGGAGGATGATATCCTCCCCTACATTGGCTGGGTGGTAATTTGCACCGCCAAACTACAATTTGTCGAAATGCTGAGTCAAACAGACATGCACAATTGGGAATGTGCTTTCAAAATCGGAGTATAAAAGAGTGAAAAGTGGAGATTGGAGAGTGAAGAAGGATTTGCTTTCTCTCCACTCCTCACTCTTCACTCTCCACTCTGACCGCAATGAGCATTTCGCAAAACAGCTGAAAAAAATCAGCCTGTTGGACATTTATGCCTCGGCTCCACCCGGCAGGGCGTATTTCCTGCGGAAGTTGTCATAGCGTTCTTCGTAGTCTTCCCGGTTGTTTTTCACCGCCCGCAGGGATTCATGCAGATGGAGGTTTCCTTCGTGCATGTCGGTGATGCAGCCGGCGATGTTGGAACAGTGGTCAGACACCCGCTCCAGGCAGGTCAGCAGATCCGACCAGACAAAGCCGGCCTCGATGCTGCACGCCTCCCGCTGCAGCCGCAGGATGTGGGCGGTGCGCAGGGACTCCTTCAGCTCGTCGATGACCTGCTCCAGTGGCTCCACCATTCCGGCAGCCCGGTAATCATCCTTCAGGAAGGCCTCCAGCGCCAGATCCAGAATCTCATTCACCGCATTCTCCAGCACAGCCAATTCCGCCCTTGCCTGCGCGGACAGTGCCAGTTCCTTCCGGCTCAGCTCCTCCGCAGATGCCACAATGCCCACGGCGTGGTCACCGATGCGTTCAAAATCGCCGATGACCTTCAGAAGCTTTGCCGCCTCGTTGCTGTCGTCCCGGCTGATCCGCCGGGTGCTGAGCTTCACGAGATAGGTGCCCAGAATGTCCTCATAATGGTCGGTCTTGTCCTCCAGACGGCGCACCTCGGCGCCCAGCTCCGGCGTATATTCCTTCAGGGAGGCAATGCTCTGCTTCATGGCGGCCACGGCGCAGTTTGCCATATCCGCCGCCACCTCCTTGCACCGTGCCAGCGCCACGGGGGGTGTGGTCAGCAGACGCTCATCCAGCTCGCAGACCACCTCGGGCTTCTTGTCGTCCGGCACAATCCGGCACACAAGCTGCTCCAGGAGACTCGACATAGGCAGCATCAGCACCGTGCAGAGCACATTGAACACGGAGTGGGCCACGGCAATGCCCAGCAGGGTGGCCGCTTCGCCAAGAATCGCCGGAGCAAAGATCGCTTTGACCAGGCAGAACACCGTCAGCCAGACCAACGTGCCGATGACATTGAAGGACAGGTGCACCATGGCAGCCCGCTTGGCATTCTTGTTGGCGCCGATGGCGGAGAGCATGGCGGTGACGCAGGTGCCGATGTTCTGACCCATGATGATGGGGATGGCCGCGCCGAAGCTGACCTGCCCCGTCACCGCCAGCGCCTGGAGAATGCCCACGGATGCGGAGCTGGACTGGATGATGGCGGTGAGCACCGCGCCTGCCAGTACGCCCAGCACAGGATTCTGGAACATCAGGAACAGGTTCCGGAACCCGGGCACATCCCGCAGGCCGGAAACCGCGCCGGACATGGTCTCCATGCCAAACATCAGCGTGGCAAAGCCCAGCAGAATCAGACCCGTGTCCTTCTTTTTATCGCTCTTGCAGAACATATAGTTGATGATACCGATGAGGGCCAGAACCGGGGTAAAGGAGGAGGGCTTCAGCAGCTTCACAAAAACATTGCCGCTGGAAATGCCCGCCAAGCTCAGGATCCAGGCGGTGACGGTGGTGCCCACATTGGCGCCCATGATGACGTTGATGGCCTGCCGCAATGTCATCAGGCTGGAATTGACAAAGCCCACCACCATGACCGTGGTGGCCGAGGAGCTCTGGATGACGGCGGTGACCAACAGACCCGTCAGCAGCCCCGCCGCCCGGTTGGAGGTCATTTTGCCCAGAAGACTGCGCAGCTGGTCGCCTGCCCGGCGCTCCAGCGCCTGCCCCATGACGTTCATGCCGAACAGGAACAGGCTCAGACCGCCGAGCATGGTCAAAAACTGAAAAATATCCATAAATCCTTGATCCTTTCTGTTTTTCGGATACTTTCAGGATAACTTTACAATGTAAAGTCTTCTATCGCGGTATTGTAAAGTTCTTGTAAAGTGGCCATTTTCCGCTTCCCTTTCTCCCGAAAAGGGTTTATAATAGGGAAAAACGCCACAGGAGAACGTACATGAAGGACTTTATCGAAATCACCGACTTTCACGCCCCGGAGCTGGATGTGTTTGCCCGGCTGACGGAGGCTCAGCTGCTGAACCGGTTTGAGCCGAAGAAGGGGATGTTCATCGCGGAAAGCCCCAAGGTGATCCAGCGGGCGCTGGCGGCGGGGTGCAGGCCCGTGTCGCTGCTGGTGGAGCGGAGCCACTGCAATCAGGAGGCCATGGAGGCCATCGAGGCCTGCGGGGATGTGCCGGTATTTACGGCGGAGCTCCCCATCCTCACCCAGCTGACGGGCTTCCGGCTGACCCGGGGTATGCTCTGCGCCATGTACCGCAAACCGCTGCCCCCAGTTGAGGAAGTTCTTTCCGGCGCCGGGAGAATTGCCGTGCTGGAGGACGTGATGAACCCCACCAACATGGGTGCCATCTTCCGCAGCGCGGCGGCTCTGGGCATGGATGCGGTGCTGCTGACCCCTGCCTGCACCGACCCGCTGTACCGCCGCTCCGCAAGGGTGAGCATGGGCACGGTGTTCCAGGTGCCCTGGACCTATCTTGACAGCGACTGGCAGGAAAAGCTGAAGGCTCTGGGCTTCAAAACCGCCGCCATGGCCCTCACCGACGACAGCGTTTCCATCGATGACCCCGCCCTGGCGAAGGAAACAAAGCTTGCCATCGTCCTGGGCACCGAGGGGGACGGTCTGGCAAAGACCACCATTTCAGGCTGTGACTACACCGTAAAAATCCCCATGTACCACGGCGTCGATTCCCTGAACGTGGCAGCAGCCAGCGCCGTGGCGTTCTGGGAATTGAGGAGAAAGTAAAGCTTTGACTCAGCGCTGCAGCAAATTACCGCCCAGCCAATGTAGGGGAGGCTATCAGCCTCCCGCCACGTAGGTCGCCTGCGTGTTTGGTTGAATGGTTCATTGTCCAGTTTTGTACGAATTCGCCCAACAAAGTACAGGATTGGGAAGCCCCACTGCGCGGGAGGATGATATCCTCCCCTACATTGGCTGGGCATATATTTTTCCTGCGCAGGAACGATACCGGGCTGTACCCAGGAGTGTGGCGAATACAGACCAGCCCCGTGCGCCATTGTCTGCGGGCACTGCCCGCCAAATTACAATTTGTCTGCCTGCCGGGAAATGCCAATATGCATAACATAGAAACCGCTTGGAAAGGTGACGATGCCATGGCAAGGACCTTGGATATGACAAAGGGAAAGCCCCTGGGGCTTCTGACGGCCTTTGCGGTGCCGCTACTCTTCGGTAACATCTGTCAGGTGCTCTACAGCGTGGCCGACAGCACTGTGGTGGGCCGCATCCTCGGAGTGGAGGCCTTCGCGGCGGTGGGCGCTGCGGGATTCTACAGCTGGCTGGTGCTGGATATTGTCCTGGGGTTTTCCCAGGGGCTGGAAGTCCTGCTGGGGCAGCAGTTCGGAAAGAAGGACGAACTGGGGCTGCACCGGGCGGTGGCCATGTCGGTGCTGCTGACCGGAGTGCTGTCCATCCTGCTGACCGTCTGCGCCCAGGCCGCGGTGGAGCCGGTGCTCAGCGCCGCCGGGACACCGGAGGACATCCGCGCCCAGACTGCCCTGTACCTGCGCTGGTGGCTGGCGGGTGTGCCTGCCATGGCGGCCTACAACCTCTGCGCCTCCCTGCTGCGGGCCATGGGCAACAGCCGGGTGCCGCTGATTTCCGTCATCGTCTCCAGCGTCAGCAATGTGGCGCTGAATCTATTGTTTGCGGCGGTGTTTCACTGGGGCGTTGCCGGCGTGGCAGTGGCCACCGTCTGCGCCCAGATCCTCAGCTTTCTTGCCTGCCTGTGGGCGCTTCGCAAGATTCCGGAGGTTCGTCTGTGGAAGGAGGATTTCCGGCTCCACGGGCCGACAATGCGGGAGCTGCTGCGCCTTAGCCTGCCCCCTGCCCTGCGCAACGGCATCATCTGCCTTGGCGGCTTCTTCGTCCAGAAGGAGATCAACCGCTACGGCACCCTGTTCGTGGCGGGTCTGTCCGCCTCGGAACGGTATCTGTCCCTGATGACCCTCATCGGCGGTGCGCTGGAGGGAGCCATTGCCACCTTCACCGCCCAGAATTACGGCGCCGGGAAAATGGACCGGGTCAGATCGGGCATGGCGGCTGCCCGGAATATGGGCCTTATCAGCTCCGCCGCCACGGCCCTCATGGTCATTGCCGTCAGGCGGCCCCTCATCGCGCTGCTGGTATCCGGCACGCCGGAGGAGTTGGCGGTGATCGTGGACTGCGGCAGCCGGGGTCTGACACTGATGGCGCTGTTTCTTCCGGCGCTGTACCTGCTGTGCATCCACCGGGCCGCCATTCAGGGCATGGGCAACGCACTGTTTCCCACCCTGTCGGGCTTCACCGAGCTGGCTGCCAGGCTGGCCGTGGTGACGGTGCTGCCCATATGGATCGGCCGGTGGGGCATTTATCTCGCCACGCCGCTGGCCTGGGTCTGCGCCTTCGTGCTGCTGGCCGTTGCCTACCACCGGGTCTGCCGCAGCCGGGAGAAAGCCATCACCTGAATATCCTTTCGGAGCTGTCCTGCCGGACGGCTCCGGTTTTTTGCACGTTTTTCTTGACAGCAGCATAGTTATGGTGTAAAATACTAGACAACTCTTTGCACTGCATTACATTCCTGACGGAATGAGGCTACAGTACAAACTGAGCAGGCGATGACCGTTATGGTCGTGGGGCCGGGCCGCCAACGCGGCAGCAGATTGCGTAACGCATCTGTGGGACAGTTGTATGTTCCATGGGTGTGTTTTTTTATTCCCATGGGAGCATCCATTCTCAAATGTTGTGCCGATAAGAGAAAATTCATTCCTGCCTTCTGGCAGACCATGGAGGGTTCTTTTATGACAACCAACAACGAATCTGCACCGAAAAAGCAAATCGACGAAGCCGCCGTGATCCGCAGGCTTTCGCTGGTCAGCATCCTTGGAAACGCGCTGCTGTCCGCCTTCAAGATCATCGCGGGCGTCTTCGGCCATTCCGGAGCCATGATCTCCGACGCCATCCACTCCTTTTCGGATGTGCTCACCACCATCATTGCCTACATCGGCGTAAAAATCTCGAAAAAAGAAGCCGACCGCTCCCACCCCTACGGCCATGAGCGCATCGAATGCGTGGCATCGCTGTTCTTGGGACTGCTGCTGGCGGTGACGGGCCTCGGCGTCGGCAGGGTGGGCCTTATGAACATCCTCTCCGGGGACTATGAAGCCCTGGCCGTCCCCGGGGCCATTGCGCTGGCAGCGGCGGTGGTCTCCATCGCCGGCAAGGAGGCCATGTTCTGGTACACCCGCCACTACGCCAAGCTCATCAACTCCGCCGCCTTCATGGCCGACGCCTGGCACCACCGTTCCGACGCCTTCTCCTCGGTGGGCTCCCTCATCGGCATCGGCGGCGCCATGCTGGGCTATCCCGTCTGCGACAGCATCGCCAGCGTCATCATCTGCCTGTTCATTCTGAAGGTGGCCTACGACATCCTCAAGGACGCCATCTCCAAGATGCTGGACACCTCCTGCTCCGAAAGCTACGAACAGGAGCTGCGCACGTTCATTGAAACCCAGCCCGATGTGCTGGGGGTGGATCTGCTCCATACCAGGATGTTCGGCAACGTGGTCTATGTGGATCTGGAGATCCGGGTGGACGGCGGCAAATCCCTGCGGGAAAGCCACGCCATCGCCGACCAGGTGCACAACAGCGTGGAGGCCGAATTCCCCAACATCAAGCACATCATGATCCATGTGAATCCCGCGGATTGATCGCTACGCCCCGCAGCAGCGGATTGGCAAAAACACACAGACAGCCGGAAAGGAAGCATTTCCGGCTGTTTTTTTGTTGCATGGACGGTTTCGGGGGAGTATAATACTGGAAGAAACGCAAAGAAACCTCAAAGGAGGAAAGAAAGACATGAAAGTCGTACTGCAGAATCTGACCAAGGTCTTCCCCAGCCGGAAAAAGGGCGGGGAGGACACCGTTGCCGTCCAGGATTTCACCTTTGAAATTCCCGACGGCAAGCTCTTAGGTCTGCTGGGCCCCTCCGGCTGCGGCAAGAGCACCACGCTGTACATGCTCTCCGGCCTGCAGAAGCCCACCTCCGGCAAGATCTTCTTCGGCGACGAGGAGGTCACGGAGCTGGCCGCCGAGAAGCGGGGCGTGGGTCTGGTATTCCAGAACTATGCATTGTATCCCCACCTGACCGTGGAGCAGAACATCCGCTTCCCGCTGGAAAACCTGAAGGGCGAGGATAAGCTGTCCAAAGAGGAGATGCGCCGGCGGGTGCAGGAGGCTGCCAGGCTGGTGCAGATCGATTCCCTTCTGGAGCGCAAGCCCAGCGAGCTCTCCGGCGGCCAGCAGCAGCGGGTGGCCATCGCCAGAGCCATTGTGAAAATGCCCAGGGTGCTGCTGCTGGACGAGCCGCTTTCCAATCTGGATGCCCGGCTGCGCCTGCAGACCCGGGAGGAGATCCGCCGCATCCAGAAGGAAACCGGCATCACCACCGTCTTCGTCACCCACGACCAGGAAGAGGCCATGAGCATTTCCGACTGCATCGTGGTCATGAAGGCCGGTGTGGTGAACCAGATCGGCAAACCCCAGGAGGTCTACGACGATCCGAAAAACCTCTTCGTGGCAAAGTTCCTGGGCACCCCGCCCATCAATGTCTTCCAGGGCAGCGTCAAAGCGGGGATGCTCTATGTGGGCGGCGACGCGGTGATGGAAATCGGCGGCGTAAACGACCGGGATGTGGTGGTGGGCATCCGTCCCGAGGGCTTCATCCCCGCGGAGGACGGCGGTCTTGTCTGCCAGCTGCGGAACGTGGAGGTCATGGGCCGGGATGTGAGCATCGTCTCCTCCCACCCTGCCTGTGAGGCTCCCAACGTACGCTCCATCATCCTCTCCGATACCCCCATTGACCGGGAGGCAGAGCAGGTGCGCTTCCGCCTGAAGCCCGGCAAGGTGCTGCTGTTCGATCCCGCCACGGAAGAGCGCATCCGCTTCACCGCCAGATAAGGAGCCTGCCATGGAATACAAAAGCAACAAGGGCTGGCTCTATCTGCTGCCGGCGTGCCTGTTTCTGGGGGTCTTTCTGGTGTACCCCCTCATTGATGTGTTCATCTATTCCTTTGAGGAGGGCTACAACTCCGCCTCCCAGACCTACCTGGGGGTGGGCTCCTACAATTTCTCCTACGTCCTCCACGACCCCTATTTCCTCCAGGCGCTGAAGAACACCTTTATCCTGGTCATCATCACGGTGCCCCTTTCCACCCTCATTGCGCTGCTGATCTCCGTGGCGCTGAGCTCCATCCAGAAGCTCCGGGAGCTGTTCCAGACGGTGTTCTTCCTGCCCTATGTCACCAATACCCTGGCTGTGGGTCTGGTGTTCATGATCCTCTTCAAGAAGACCCCCTACTCCGACGGCTTTGTCAACCTGATCCTCAGCCGGTTCGGCATGGCTCCCGTGGACTTCATCGACGGCCCCTACTGGGCGAAGATGTTCGTGCTGTGCTTCTATACCATCTGGGTTGTCATGCCCTTTAAGATTCTGATTCTCACCAGCGCCCTGGCCTCGGTGAATCAGACCTACTACAATGCCGCCAGGGTGGACGGAACCTCCCGGCTGCGGATTTTCACCAGAATCACCCTGCCCATGATTTCTCCCTCCCTGTTTTACCTGGTCATCACGGGCTTCATCGGCGCCTTCAAGGCCTATTCCGACGCCGTCGCCCTCTTCGGCGTCAACCTGAACAACGCCCAGATGAACACCATCGTGGGCTATGTCTACGACATGCTCTACGGCAATTCCGGCGGCTACCCCTCCTACGCCTCCGCCGCCGCCATCATTTTGTTCTGCGTCGTGCTTACCATCACCTGCATCAACCTGCTGGTCAGCAAGAAGCACGTCCACTATGTGTGAGGTGCGCCATGGATTACGAAACAAACAAAAAAAGGGCCCGTCTTGCCGACGGCACCCGCAATACCCTGATCTATGTCCTGCTGACTTTCTGGGCAATCATGGTGCTCTTCCCCTTCTACTGGATGCTGCTGACCTCCGTGAAAAGCTACGGCACCTACAACGCGGAATACGTCCCCAAGCTCTATACCCTGCACCCCACCCTGGCCAACTACTCAGACGCCTTCAAAGCAGTGCCGCTGGCAAAATACTTTCTGAACACCATCCTCTTCACCGTCATCACCACCGCCATCATGCTGGCGGTGACGGTGCTGGCTGCCTTCGCCTTTGCGCGGCTGAGCTTCCGGGGCAGGGATCTGGCCTTTACGGCCTTCCTGTCGCTGATGATGATCCCCAATGAGCTGGTGGTCATCACCAACTTTGTCACCATCACCAATGCGGGGCTGCGCAACACCTTCACCGGTCTGATTCTGCCCTCGGTGACCTCCGTGTTCTACATCTATCTGCTGAAGGAGAACTTCGCCCAGGTGCCGGACGAGCTGTACTACGCCGCCAAGGTGGACGGCACCTCGGACCTCAAATACCTGTTCAAGGTGATGATTCCCATCTGCCAGCCCACCATTGTCACCGTAACCATTCTAAAGGTCATCGAGTGCTGGAACAGCTATGTCTGGCCCCGGCTCATCACCGACGATCCCAATTATTTTCTGGTGTCCAACGGCATCCAGGAGATCCGGGAAAACGGCTTTGGACGGGAAAACATCCCCGCCATGATGGCGGCTGTGGTGGTCATTTCCCTGCCGCTGATTATCCTGTTTTTGATTTTCCACAAGAAGATCATGGCAGGCGTGGCAAGAGGAGGTACCAAGGGATGAAAAAAGCAACCTCCCTGCTGCTGATCCTCGCCTTGATGCTGACGCTCTTTTCCGGCTGCCACGGCGCCCGGGAGCAGCTGTCCTTCCAAATCCCGGAGAGCTTCGACACCTCCCGGCAGTTTGAGATCACCTTCTGGGCCAAGAACGACACCAATGTGACCCAGGCGGATATCTACCGGAAGGCCATCGCCGATTTCGAGCTTCTCTATCCCAACATCACCGTCAATATGCGCCTGTACACCGATTACAGCCGCATCTACAACGATGTCATCACCAACATTGCCACCGGCACCACCCCCAACGTCTGCATCACCTACCCCGACCACATTGCCACCTACCTCACCGGCGAGAACATCGTGGTACCTCTGGACGAGCTGCTGGTGGATGATCGCTACGGTCTGGGCGGCACCCAGGTGAACTTCGATGCCCCGACCAAGGACGAGATCATCCCGGAATTCCTGGACGAATGCACCTTCTCCGGCTACTGCTACGCCCTGCCCTATATGCGCTCCACCGAGGCCTGCTATATCAACAAAACCTACGTGGAGAAATTGGGCTACACCCTGCCGGAGCAGCTCACCTGGGACTTTGTGTGGGAGGTCAGCGAGGCAGCCATGGCGAAGAACCCCGACGGTACCTTCCGGATCAACGGCCAGATGGTGATGATCCCCTTCATCTACAAGTCCACGGACAACATGATGATCCAGATGCTCCACCAGCTGGAGGCCGGCTATTCCGACGCCGGCGGCAGCATCGAAATCTTCAACGACACAACGAAGGAACTGCTCTATGATATTGCAGAGCATGTGAAGAACGGTGCCTTCTCCACCTTCAAAATCTCCAGCTACCCCGCCAATTTCCTCAACGCCGGTCAGTGCATCTTCGCCATCGACTCCACCGCCGGCGCCACCTGGATGGGAAGCAAGGCCCCCCTTCTGGACATCAGTGCCGACGCGCTGGTGGACTTCGAAACCTCCGTCATGGCGATTCCCCAGTTCGACACGGAAACCGTCAGCATGATCTCCCAGGGTCCGTCCATGTGCCTGTTTAACAAGGATGACCCCCAGGAGGTGCTGGCATCGTGGCTGTTTATGCAGTACCTGCTGAGCAGCGACGTGCAGATTCCCTACTCCTGCACGGAAGGGTATGTCCCCGTCACCTCCAAGGCCCAGAACAGCGACACCTATCAGGATTACCTTGCCCGGGAGGGCGAGGACGGCAGCGAGCATTATGCGGTCAAGCTCCAGGCGGCAAAGCTGCTGCTGGCAAACACCGGCAAGACCTTCGTCACCCCGGTGTTCAACGGCTCTGCCTCCCTGCGCAGCGCCGCCGGAGAGCTGATCGAGTCCACCGTCAAGGCCATCCGCCGGAAGCAGACCGTGGACGAAGCGTTTCTGGACAAGCTGTTCTCCGAAACCACCTCCCTGTACCGCCTGGATCAGATTCAAACCAGTGACAACGGAGGCAAGATCGCCTTCGGCCCCCTTCCCACGCAGTCCGTCGTCCTGCTCGCCGCGCTAGGCCTGTGCTGGGTAGGCATTCTCACCTATGTGACAGCCGAAGCCCTGAAAAAACGCAGGAGGAAATCATAAAGCTGTACAAATTGTTTTTTGCGGGGCAAATTACCACCCAGCCATTGTAGGGGAGGATATCATCCTCCCGCGCAGTGTAAGCCCTCAAAAGGCAATCACGTTGGGCGAATTCGTACCTATGTCCAACATTTTTCCATTCAACCGAACACTCAGGAACCGAAACCTGGCGGGAGGCTAATAGCCTCCCCTTGTATAATATAGTCAGTAGCAAAAGTGTGG
>CALYTP010000027.1:0-18131 GCA_945486915.1 uncultured Clostridia bacterium
GCCAAGGTCGCTTCGCTCCGTAACACACCAGCTCCGTGCACCATTGCTCGCCAAATTACAATTTGCTGAGTTCACACGATAAGCACATTAGATAAAATCACCTGAATTTAAGAAAAAGTCGGCCTGCGCTGCAAAAAAGCAGGCAGGCCGATCTGAATACCGAAGAATCAGGCTTCCTCGATCGCTTCGGCGGGGCACTGATCGGCGCAGGAGCCGCAGCTGACGCAGACATCGGGATCGATGACGTACTTGTCCTCGCCCTCGGAAATAGCCTCAACGGGGCACTGATCGGCGCAGGAACCGCACTTGACGCATGCATCGGTAATGTTGAATGCCATGGTGTTACCTCCTTGTGGAATGAAATTTAAGTATTGCGCCTGCAAAAGCGCACTTTTATTCTAGCATGGATTTACAAAAAAGCAATTCCCTTTTTCAAAAAAAACGTATATTTCCAAAATCGCCAGGCAAGAATCTCCCTCGAAGGAGGGAACATCTTGCGTTACCATGTGCTGACATCGGAACTGATCCGTGTTTCCGGGGAAAAGGCCCGGGCTCTGGGGCACAGCTATGTGGGGACGATCCACATTCTGCTGGCGCTCATGGAGCAGCCGGGCTTCATCGGAAATCTCTTCCGCTATCTGGGTGCGGAGCCGGAGATCACGGCTGCTCTGATTCAGCTCCTCTACGGAACGGGGACACCGGAGCTTCCCCTGCCCTTTGGACTCACCGGAAAGGCAAAGGAGCTTCTGCATGGAGCTGCCCGGGAGGCAAGGCTCTCCGGCTCCCGGGAGGTGCACCCGGCGCACGTCCTGCTGGCGCTGGCCAGAACGGAGGGCACGGAGGCGGGAAAACTGCTGGAAATCTACGGTATCAGCCCGGATGTGCTGTTTACCCATACGGTGGAATGCTTACAGCGGGAGGGGTGCGCTCCCGTGCGCGGAAAAAAGGAGGCGGCTGCAACGAAGCTTTTGGAACAATTCAGTGAGGATCTGATACAAAAGGCAACGGCGATGGAACCGGTGATCGGCAGGGAGAAGGAGATCGACACGGTGATCTCCATCCTGTGCCGGAAAAACAAGAACAATCCGGCGCTGGTGGGAGAGCCGGGGGTGGGAAAAACAGCCATTGCGGAAGGACTTGCCCAGCGAATGGCCCTGGGCAATGTGCCGCCTCAGCTGAAGGAGAAGCGGCTGGTCAGCCTGAACATGGCAAGTCTGGTGGCGGGCACCAAATATCGTGGGGAATTCGAGGAACGCCTCCGGGATGTGCTGGCGGAAATCCACCGGGCGGGGGATGTGATCCTCTTTGTCGATGAGATGCACACTATTGTGGGCGCGGGGGCGGCGGAGGGGGCCATTGACGCTGCCAATATTTTTAAGCCTGCATTGGGGCGGGGAGAGCTGCAGATGCTGGGCGCCACCACCATGGAAGAATACCGCCGCTATATCGAAAAGGACGCTGCTCTGGAGCGGCGTTTTCGCCCTGTTCAGGTGGAGGAGCCGGGGGCGGATACCACGCTGGCCATCCTCAGGGCTTTGAAGCCGGGGCTGGAACGGCACCACCGGCTGCGGATTTCCGAGGAGGCGCTGAAGGAGGCAATCCGGCTTTCTGTGCGGTATCTGCCGGAGCTGAACCTACCGGATAAGGCCATCGACCTGCTGGACGAGGGAGCGTCCCATGCCAGAATGGAGGAGATGCGCCTGACCCGGGGCGGCATTGCCAGGAAGGAGCTGGAGGAGGAACTACACGAGGCCGTCCGGGAGCGTCGCTTTGAGAAGGCGGCGGAACTGCGGGACAAAATGCAGACCATGATGACAAAGCCCGGTGAGAACCGCAGACCCCGGACGGTGACCGCATCGGACATCGCCTGGGTGATCTCCGCCCGCACCGGCATCCCGGTGGGCAGGCTGACCTCCGGGGAGCGAGAGAGGCTTCTGAATCTGGAGCAGCTGCTGAGCCGTCATGTGATGGGCCAGCCCAGGGCGGTTCAGACCGTGGCCGAGGCGGTGCGCCGGGGTTACTCCGGAATCCGGGATGAGAACCGTCCCATCGCCTGTATGCTGTTTTCCGGTCCCACCGGCGTTGGCAAGACAGAGCTGTGCCGGGCTCTGGCCGAGGAGGTCTACGGCAGCCGCACCGCTATGATCCGGCTGGACATGACGGAATATATGGAAAAACAGTCCGTATCCCGGCTCATCGGCGCCCCTCCGGGATATGTGGGCTATGAGGAGGGCGGGAAGCTGACGGAGGCCGTGCGAAGGCACCCCTACAGTCTGGTCCTGCTGGACGAGGTGGAAAAGGCCCATCCCGAGGTGCTTGGCATCCTGCTGCAGATCATGGAGGAGGGCGTGCTCACCGATTCCACCGGGCGGCGGGTCAGCTTCAAAAACACCGTGGTGGTGATGACTTCCAATGTGGGCAGCTCCGTTCGGGGCGACGGTCTGGGCTTCTGCTCCCAGGGCAGGAGCGGTCAGGTGGAGGAGGCGCTGCAGCAGGCCTTCACCCCGGAGTTTCTGGGCAGAATCGATGCCTGCGTGCGCTTTGAGGATCTGACCGGCAGCGCCATGGAGGCCATTGCGGCAAAATATCTCCGGGCGGTGCAGGACCGGGCTGCGGCCATGGGCATTCAGCTTCAGCTGCCCCAGGAGCTGGCGGGAATCCTCTGCAGCCGCTGCCGGAGCCGGGACGGGGCGAGACAGCTGCGCCGCCTGGTGCAGACGGAGGTGGAGGGGAAGCTCTCCGGCTTCCTGCTGCGCTGCAGCCGCCGCCCCGGCAGGATCCGCGGCAGCCTGGAGGCGGGGGAGCTTTCCTTTCAAATCTGATATATTAGAACAAATTATCGAAAAAATAGCCTTAAAATCCATTTCTCCATGGAAATAAGAAAAATTCCATCAAAAAACGATTGATTTTTTTATACGGAACAATTATAATGGTGCAAAATGGAGTATTAAGGATGCGAAGTGGAGCAAAAGGGAGGTGAGGAAGCGCATGATCGGTCAATATCCGGCGAAAATGGACGATAAGAGCCGTCTGATCGTGCCCGCAAAGCTGCGGGAGGAGCTGGGCGAACAGTTTTTTGTGACCATGGGTATCAACTGCAATCACCGCTGTCTCACCATTTACACCGCCGCCGAGTGGAAAACCTTTATGGACAACTACAATGCCCTGAGCATTTCCCGGCGCTCCGGTGCCACCAGCCTTTTCTTCATGAATGCCACGGAATGTGTTCCCGATAAGCAGTTCCGTTTCTCCCTGTCCGCTTCCCAGATGAAATATGCGGGAATTACCCGGGATGTGATGATCGTGGGCCGGGCAGGACAGGCGGAGATCTGGGATGCCGAAGAGTTCGCGAAATTTGAAGAGGAGAACCTCACCCCCGAAAAACTGCTGGCTTCTCTGGAGGCGATTGGCCTATGAGCGAGTTCCATCATGTTTCGGTGCTTCTGGAGGAGTGCATTGAGGGCCTTGCCATCCGGCCGGAGGGAATCTATGTGGACGGCACCCTGGGCGGCGCCGGTCATTCCAGCCGGATTGCGGAAAAGCTGACCACCGGCTGCCTCATCGGCATCGACCGGGACGAGGTGGCTTTGGCGGCGGCAGGGGAGCGGCTGGCGCGGTTTGGCGACCGGGTGCATCTGGTGCATTCCAATTTCTGCGAGATTGACTCCGTGCTGACGGAGCTTGGCATTGACGGCGTGGACGGTATCCTGCTGGATCTGGGCGTTTCCTCTCCCCAGCTGGACGACGGCTCCCGGGGCTTCTCCTATATGGCGGATGCGCCGCTGGATATGCGGATGGATCATTCCGAATCGCTGAATGCGGACATTGTGGTCAATACCTGGCCCTATGAGGAGCTGAGGCGCATTCTTTATGATTATGGCGAGGAGCGCTTCGCCCCGCAGATTGCGTCCGCCATCTGCAGGCGCAGGGAGACCGCGCCCATCCGTACCACGTTGGAGCTGGTGGATGTGATCCGTTCGGCCATGCCCGCTTCGGCGCTGCGGGAAAAGCAGCATCCTGCCAAGCGCAGCTTCCAGGCCATCCGCATCGCGGTCAACGACGAACTGAATTCCGTGGCCAGGGTGATGGAGGCCGCCATTCCCAGGCTGAACCCCGGCGGACGGCTGGCGGTGATCACCTTCCATTCTCTGGAGGACAGGATCGTGAAAAACGCCATGGCAGCCGCGGCGAAGGGCTGCACCTGCCCGCCCAGCTTCCCGGTCTGCGTCTGCGGCAAAAAGCCCCAGGTGAGGATCATCACCCGAAAGCCCATTGTTTCCGGGGAGGAAGAGCTGGAGCGCAACCCCAGAGCCAGAAGCGCAAAGCTGCGGATCTGCGAAAAGCTATAATTCTTTTTTCAACATACATGCAAAAGGGATGATTGACATGGCACAGAAGCCCAAGATTGAATATGTAGGAAGATCGTATCTTTTCGGCTCGGAAGCGCCCAAGATCGAAGAGCACCACAGAACGCTCAAATCTCTGCTGCCCGCAATCAAGCTGGAACGGTTCCGAAACATTTATATCGATCCCGTGGGCCTTCTCGGCCTGACGGTGGCGGTGGTTCTGCTGGTGATGCTGGTGGCGGGCGCTTTGCAGATGAAGCAGACCCGTGCCGAGTACGATGCCATGAAGACCTACCTTTCCGATCTCAAGCGGGAGAATGCCCAGCTGTCCCATGCATACCATACCCGATATGATCTGGATGACATCCGCACACAGGCCGAGAAGATCGGCATGGTGGACGGCAACGATACCGAGCGGTTCACCGTGATTTTCTCCGTTCCCGAACACCAGGAGGAGCCGTCGGCCTGGGATGAATTCGTCTGGCTGATTTCCGGCCTGCTTTCCAATCCCAAGCGCGCGGACGCGTCATAACCGGACCCGGACCCCATACAATGATAATAGCAGCTGCAATGGGCGGCGAGGGTTTCCCTTGCTGCCCATTCCTGACATTATCGGAAGAACCCGGGAAGGAAGGGTTGTGTATGGGGAAGGAACGGGCGGAGGAATTCGGACGCCTGCGGATGGACACCGGGCAGCACCGCCGGGTGCTGCTGACGGCGCTGGTTCTGGGCATTGCGGCATTCGTGCCCATGGCGCTGAGACTGTATGACCTGATGGTTCGCAATTACGACCACTACGCGGCGCTGGCGCTCCGAAATCAGACCCGCTCCACCTCCGTCGCGGCGGACAGGGGAACCATCTATGACCGGAACCTGAATGTGCTGGCGGCCTCGGAAAGCCGGGAGAACATCTATCTGGATCCCCATGAACTGAAGCAGTCCAAAGCGGATATCCCGGCCATAGCCTTATTTTTGGGGGAGCTGCTGGACAAAGACCCGGAGTGGATCGGGGAGCAGGCGGTGGATCTCAAAAAACGCTACAAGCAGGTGGGCAGCTGCATCGAAGAAGAAACGGCGGCGCAGATCCGGGCGTACATCACAGAAAACAACATTTCCGGCATCCACATCGAGCCCACCTCGGTGCGGTATTATCCCTATGGAACTCTGGCGGCCCAGGTCATCGGCTTTACCAATGCTTCCGGCGACGGCACCGAGGGCATCGAGGCCTCCTACAACAGCTTCCTCTCCGGTCAGGCGGGGAAGGTCATCACCACCAAGGGCAACAACGAAATGGATATGCCCTTTTCCTATGAGAAATACGTATCCTCCCGACAGGGAGCCAACATCATTCTGACATTGGACACCACGGTACAGGCCTGCCTGGAAAAGCAGCTGGAGGCGGCCATTGACCGCTATGATGTGCGCAACGGTGCCTTCGGTCTGGTGATGAACTGCAAGACCGGGGAGATTCTGGCCATGGCCACTCTGGGAAGCTACGATCCCAACAACTATCTGGAGATCGCCGACCAGGGAGCTCTGGAGCAGCTGGAAGCCCTCCGGGGCACGGAAGACTACAGCAAGGCGCTGCAGGAAGCCCGATGGAAGCAGTGGCGCAACCGGGTGCTCTCCGACGGCTATGAGCCTGGTTCCACCTTCAAGGTGCTGACCATGGCGTCGGCGTTGGACTGCGGCGCCATTGATCTGAATACCCATTTCTATTGCCGGGGCGCCGAGCAGATCCCGGGGCGCTCCCAGCTGCTGCACTGCTGGCGCTCCGCAGGCCACGGCGCCGAGCAGACCCCCCAGGCATTGCAGAATTCCTGCAACATTGCCTTCGCCCACATTGCCCTGAAGCTGGGCGGAGAGCGGTTTTATGACTATGTCAGCCGGTTTGGCATACTGGAAAAGACGGGTATCGACCTGCTGGGGGAGAGCAAGGGCGTTTTCTTTGACAAAAAGCTGGTGACGGACACCGACAAATGGGGCACCGCGTCCCTGACCTCCGGCTCCTTCGGGCAGACCTTCAAAATTACCCCGCTGCAGCTGGTGCGGGCCATCGCCTCTGTGGTCAACGGCGGAAATCTGCTGGAGCCGTACATTGTCTCCGAGGTTATCGACGAGGACGGGGTAACGCTGCTGAAGCAGGAGCCAACGGTGGTGAGAACCACCATCCGGCCGGAGACTTCTGCCACGATGCGCCAGCTGATCCGCTCCGTTGTGACGGAGGGAACGGCAAAAAACGCGTCGGTTGCCGGGTTTTCCATCGGCGGAAAGACCGGAACCAGCGAGAAAATTGATGTTTTTGACGAAAACGGTCAGCGGGTCCAGGATAAAATCGTATCATTTGTTGGGATTGCGCCGATGGAAGATCCGGAGTATATTGTATTGGCGGCATTGGACACCCCATCCCGGCAGACCGGGATCTACATTTCCGGTGGCGTTATGGCGGCTCCCACCGTGGGCGCGATTCTTTCGGACATCCTGCCCTACCTGGGGGTGGAGCGCGCGCAGGAGGCGGAGCCGTTTCTGCTGGAGGATTTCACCGGCAAGACGGAGCAGGAAGTCCGGCAGCTGCTGAAGGAAAAAAAGGTGACCGTTTCCTCCTCCGGCACGGAGGAGCTTGTCACCGGGCAGCTTCCCGTTGCCGGTACCATGGTGTGGCCCGGCAGCCAGGTGCTGCTGTATTTAGGCGAACCGACTCCTCAGCGGCAGGTGCAGGTTCCTGATTTTCGGGGCATGAACCGGCAGCAGGCCAGCGATGCCGCGCTGATGCTGGGGCTGTCCATCGTTGTGGCGGGCAATGACACCATCGCCCCCAATGTAACCGTTGCTTACCAGAGCGAAAGCGCCGGAACCACCGTGGAGGTGGGCACGGCGATTACCTTGCAATTTACCGACACCACCGCCCGGGACTAGAACGGGCAGGTTCAGGAGGATCAAATATGAAATTACAGGATTTGCTGGCGGATGTGACTGTACTGGAAATGACGGCCGATCCGAAAACCGAAGTTGCCGCCGTGGTCTATGATTCCCGGAAGGTGACGAAGGATTCGCTGTTTGTGGCGGTTTCCGGATTCGCGTCCGACGGAAACCGGTTCATTCCCATGGCCATGGAAAAGGGCGCCTGCGTGGTGGTCACCGCGAAGAAGCCGGAAGGGGAGATCCCCTATGTTCTGGTGGATTCCGACCGGCTGGCGCTGGCCCTCATCAGCAGAAACTTCTTCGGAAGACCCGCCGAATCCATGGTCACCATCGGTATCACCGGCACCAACGGCAAAACCTCCAGCACCCTTCTACTGAAGCAGGTGCTGGAAACCTGCCTGGGCGCCAAGGTCGGACTCATCGGCACCATGGAAAACCTCATCGGCGACGAGGTGGTTCCCACCGAGCGGACCACACCGGAGAGCTTCGAGCTGCAGGCGCTTTTTGCCCGGATGCGGGAGGCAGGCTGCACCCATATGATTATGGAGGTCTCCAGCCACGCCATCACCCTGGAACGCATCGGCGGCATTACCTATGATGTGGCGGCCTTTACCAACCTGACGGAGGACCATCTGGATTTCCACAAGACCATGGACGCCTACTGCGATGCCAAGGCGGAGCTGTTCCGCCGCTGCCGCCATGCCGTCATCAACCGGGACGATCCCTATGCCCCCAGAATGCTGGAGAAGGCAGAGTGTCCCGTGTGCACCACCTCCGTCCAGGGCAAGGCAGACCTGTACGCCGAAAATCTGGAGCTCCACGCCGAGGGTATCCGCTTTAAGGCGGTCTGCGGCGACACCATGGCCGATGTGCAGCTGGCGATCCCCGGCAAGTTCACCGTCTATAATGCTCTGACGGTGCTGGGCATCGCCCTGGAGCTGGGCATCGACCTGCCCTCCGCCGCTGCGGCGCTGAAGACGGCCCGGGGCGTCAAGGGTAGGGTGGAGGTGGTTCCCACGCCGGGAACCGACTATTCCGTGCTGATCGACTATGCCCACACCCCCGACGGACTGGAAAATGTTCTCACCTCCGTGAAGGATTTCTGCAAGGGCAGACTGATTTCCGTCTTCGGATGCGGCGGCGACAGAGACCCGGTGAAGCGGCCCATCATGGGTGAAATCGGCGTGAAATACGCGGATTTTGCCATTATCACCTCGGATAATCCCCGCACCGAAGACCCCGTGGCCATCATTGAGGACATCCTGAAGGGCGTCAGTGCAGAGCTGGGGGAATATATTGTCATCGAGGATCGCCGCAAAGCCATCAGATATGCTATGGACATTGCGAAAAAAGATGATATAATTGTACTGGCAGGAAAGGGCCATGAAACCTATCAGGAGATCTGCGGTGTCAAACACCATCTGGATGAACGCGAAGAGGTTGCAGCCCACCTGGAAGAATTGAGGAATGCGGTCAATGGCTAATATCACTTTGCGGCAGGCCGCTGCCTGGTGCGGCGGTACTGTGGAAGAAAAATACGCGGACGTCAGCTTTTTCGGCGCCTGCAACGATACCCGTGTCCTGAAGCCGGGGCAGCTGTTTGTTGCCCTGCAGGGGGAACGGGACGGCCACGATTATATCGACGCAGCCATGAGCAAGGGTGCCGCCGCCGTGCTGTGCACCCGGATGATGGGAGACTATCCTGCGATCTATGTCTCCAATCCCCGGCTGGCGCTGGGGGAGATCGCCCGGCGGGAGCGGATGCGCATCGGCATGAAGGTGGTGGGCATCACCGGCTCCGTGGGCAAGAGCACCACCAAGGAGATGGTAGCTTCCGTCATGGAGACCACCTTCCGCACAGCCAAAACCCCCGCCAATCACAACAACGACATCGGAATGCCCATGGCGATTCTGGCCATGCCGGAGGACACGGAGGTTGCCGTGGTGGAAATGGGCATGAACCATTTCCGGGAGATGGCCTACCTGTCCCGGATTGCAAGACCGGATGTGGCGGCCATCATCAACATCGGAACCATGCACATTGAGCACCTGGGCTCCATGGAGGGCATCCGCAAGGCCAAGATGGAAATCCTGGAGGGCATGGCTCCCGACGCGAAGCTGATCCTGAACGGTGACGACGCGCTCCTTGGGAATCTGGAGGAGTATCCCGTCCAGCCCATTACCTGGTTTGGTTCCGATCCGGAATGCAATGTGTACGCCACGGATGTAACCCAGCAGGAGCAGCTTTCCTTCACGGTACACGCCGGGGACAGCGTGTTCCCTGTCAGGATGAATGTGGAGGGGCTGCACTATGTGTCCGATGCCATGGCAGCCGTCACCATTGGCCTGACCATGGGCGTTACACCCGGGAACATCGCCGCAGGGCTGGAGCAGTTCCGCAATATGGCGGGCCGGCAGGAAGTGATCCAGGCAAGGGGAGTTACCATTCTGAAGGACTGCTACAATGCAGGCCCGGAGTCCATGACAGCGGCGCTGGAGGTCCTGGGCGGCAAGTCTGTCCGCCGCGTTGCGGTGCTGGGGGATATGCTGGAGCTGGGCACCTGCACCCAGGCGGAGCACTACCGGGTGGGCAGGATCGCGGCGGAAAAGGCGGATATCGTGCTTGCCTACGGTCCCAATGCGGCCCGGGTAGTGGGCGGCTGCCTCACCGGCGGCATGACGGAGAAGACGGCCCAGGCATTTACCGAAATCAATCAGATCACGGCGGCCCTGGAGCGTCTGGTGAAGCCCGGGGACTACATCCTCGTCAAGGGCAGTCACGGAATGCATATGGAGAAAATTCTGGATGCGTTTCTGAAAAACGAGAAATAATCCGACGGAGGAAGAGGAACTATGACAAGAGTACTGCTAACGGCCGTCATCGGCTGTGGGCTGTCCGGTATTTTCGGACATTTTCTGCTCCCTGTGCTGCGGGCTTTGAAGGCCGGACAGTCCATCCGGGAGGTGGGCCCCACCTGGCATAACAACAAAATGGGCACCCCCATGATGGGCGGCATCATGTTCATTGCCGCTGCGCTGGTCTGTCTGCTGGGCAACATCCCCTTCATGAAGGACGCCTCCGTTTTCTATGTCTATCTGATGGCGCTGTCCTTCGGCGTCATCGGCTTTCTGGACGACTTCGCCAAGATCCGGCACAAGGCAAACCTGGGGCTCACCGCGCTGCAGAAAATGCTGCTTCAGATGGCGGTTTCCGCACTCTTTGTCTATGTCATGTATCAAAACGGCAGCCTGAACTGCTGCCTGTACATCCCCTTTGTGAACAGGAGCTTCGACATCCATCCGCTGCTGTATGTGGTCTTTGCCATGTTTGTTATGGTGGGCTGCGACAATGCCGTGAACCTCACCGACGGCATCGACGGTCTGAGCAGCTCCGTGACCATCCCGGTTATGGTGTTCTTTGCGGCTGTCTCCATGGCCCTGGGGAAATGGGATCTGGCGCTGCTGCCTGCAGCACTGGTGGGCGGCCTGATCGCATACCTGTTCTACAACTGGCATCCTGCAAAGGTATTCATGGGCGACACCGGAAGCCTGTTCCTGGGAGGCATTGTCTGCGGCATGGCGTTTGCTCTGGACATGCCGCTGATCCTGATCCTGGTGGGCTTCGTGTACATCTGCGAGACCCTGTCCGTGATCCTGCAGGTGGGCTATTTCAAGCTGACCCACGGCAAGCGGCTGTTCAAAATGTCCCCCATTCACCATCATTTCGAGCTGTGCGGCTGGAAGGAAGAGCGGATCGTTCTGACCTTTGCCGGCGTATCTGCCCTGATGTGCATCCTTGCCTGGCTGGGCATCCAGGGACTGTTTTAAGCATTTTCTGATTCTGAAGGGAGCTTCTTATGGCGGCAGGAAACCTGCGTGCCAAAGAGAACCGCCGCAGGCTGAATGCGGCGCCAGGTGTTGACTATCCCTTTCTCATTCTCGTGCTTGCGGCGCTGGCGGTGGGGCTTGCCATGCTCTATTCCGCGAGCTTTGCCCAGAGCGAATACGATACCGGCTATGTCAGCTCCACCCGGTATCTGCAAAAGCAGGCGGTCTGCGCCGTCATCGGCCTTGCTGCTATGGCAGTTTTCAGCCGCCTGCCGGCGGAGCTGTGGTATCGGCTGGCCTGGCCGCTCTATGGCATCAGCATTCTGCTCCTTCTGAGTGTGCTGGTGGTGGGCGAGTCCGTCAACGGCGCCAGACGCTGGATCAACGTGGCCGGAATTCAATTCCAGCCGTCGGAGCTGGCCAAATTTACCATGATCCTGCTCTTCGGCAGGCTGACCCGGCAGTTCGGTTCCCGGGCAGAGACCTTTCGCTATGGCGTGCTGGGTTTCGGAATGGCCATGCTGGGCATTCTGGTTCCCCTGGCGCTGGAAAAGCACCTCAGCGCCATCATGCTCATGGGTATGGTGGGCGTGGTGATGATGTTCGTGGCAGGCACCAGAGCCAAATGGCTCCTGGCGGGAGCGGCTGGTGCCGGGGTGTTTGTACTGATTTATGTCAGCTTCATGGGCTACGCCGGGGACCGGATCACGGCCTGGCTCCACCCGGAGCGTGACCCCGGCGACACGGGGTATCAGATCCTGCAGTCGCTGTATGCCATCGGCAGCGGCGGACTGTTCGGACTTGGATATGGAAAAAGCAGGCAGAAGTATCTCTATCTGCCCTTTCAATATAATGACTATATCTTCGCGGTGATCTGCGAGGAGCTGGGACTTGTGGGCGCGCTGGGCATTATCGCCCTGCTTTCGGCGCTGATTCTGCGGGGCTACTGGATCGCGCTCCATGCCAGGGACCGGTTTTCCACGGTGCTGGCGGCGGGGCTTGTGACCCTGATTGCCGTACAGACGGTGCTGAACCTGGGGGTGGTGACCAATCTGCTGCCCTCCACCGGAATCTCCCTGCCCTTCTTTTCCTACGGAGGCACTGCACTGGCGGTGAACCTGGGGGAAATGGGCATCGTGCTCAGCATATCCCGCTACCGCAATGAAAGAAAAAAACAGGAGGCCTGAATCATGAATCTCGTCTTTACCTGCGGCGGAACGGCAGGACATATCAATCCCGCCATCGCCGTGGCGAATCAGATGCGGGAACGCTATCCGGACTGCAATATTCTGTTCATCGGAGCCACCGGACATATGGAGGAAAAGCTGGTGCCCCAGGCGGGGTATGCGCTGAAGTGCCTGCCCGGCTCCGGCCTGAGCAGAAAGCTGAA
This sequence comes from uncultured Clostridia bacterium, assembly GCA_945486915.1. Taxonomy (GTDB): domain Bacteria; phylum Bacillota; class Clostridia; order Oscillospirales; family Oscillospiraceae; genus Faecousia. The sequence goes on from CALYTP010000027.1 coordinate 12,487, forward strand.
TCTTTCCGGTATCCGGCAGAATCTTCACGCCGTCAAATGCGTGCTGAATGCGGTGAAGGAATGCAAACGGATTTTCCGGGAGTTCCAGCCGGATATCATCATCGGCACCGGCGGCTATGCCAGCTTCCCCGCCATTTACGCAGGCTCCTCCATGAAAATTCCCACCTGCGTCCACGAGAGCAACGCCGTCCCCGGGGTGACCACCAAGCTGGCGGCTAAAATGGTGGACCGGGTGCTGGTCTGCTTTGAAGAGAGCAAGCAGTACTATTCCGACGCCTCCAAGGTGGAGGTGGTGGGTATGCCCGTGCAGAAGGATTTCATCTACAAAGACCGGGAGGCCGCCCGCGCTGAATTGGGTCTGTCAGAGGAGAAGCTGGTGGTTTCCGCCTTCGGCAGTCTGGGCGCCAAGGTCATGAACGAGACCATGGCCGAGGTCTTCCGCATGGAGTGCGGCGAGGGCTTCCCCTTCCGCCATATCCATGCCACCGGCTCCTTCGGCTGGGAGTGGATGCCCGGCCTTGTGAAGGAAAAGGGCGTGGATCTGGAAGAAAACCGGCAGATCGAAATGCGGGAGTATATTTACAATATGCCCACGCTGATGGCTGCCGCCGATGTGTACATCGGAAGAGCTGGGGCCGGAACCTGTAACGAGATCGGTGCCTCCGGACTGCCCTGCATCCTGATCCCTTCTCCCAACGTGACCAACAACCATCAGGAGAAAAACGCCCGGGTTCTGGAAGCCAGAGGCGGCGCCGTGGTGATCCTGGAGAAGGAGTGCACCCCTGAAAAGGTGTATGCCCAGGTCAAGGAGCTGCTGGCCGATGATCCCCGCCGGGCGCAGATGGGCCGGACGCTGCGGGAGATGGTGCGTCTGGACTCCACCGAGAGGATCTGCGATATTGCAGAGGCGCTCATGAAGAAATAACCCCGTTTCAGGAGGAAACACATGGAAACAAAGGAGAAAAAACGGGGAGAAGCCGCCCCGAGAAAACGCCCCGCCGCCAAGGCTGCCCAGACAGGAGGAAAAACTGCGAGAACATCTGCCCCCAGACGGCAGCCTGCAAAGCGCAGCGCCGATCCACCGGTTTCCCGGGAATCGGATGAGGTGTTCATCCCCGCCGCGGAAAGCCGGGAAGAGCATAACCGCCCCCAGAACCGCAGCGGCGAATCCGCTGCCCCCCAGGGGAGGGCACCTGCCCGGAAAAGTTCCCCGGCAAAAAAAGGCAAAAAGCCCACAGAGGAACAGTATCAGCCCTACCGGAAGGCCAACGCTGCGCAGAAGCAGCTTCGCACCCGGAATTTCACGCTGCAGGTCCGCAGATTTTTCTCTTCCGAGAATCCGGTGGTAAAGCTGTTCCACCGTGAAGACCCTGCCGTCTTCGGCGAAAAGGCACCCGCGGACCCCAACGAGGCGAGAAAGGCAAAACGCGCCGCCGAGAAGGAAAAACGGCGCAGACAGGCACAGCGCTGGAATATGCCGGCCACCATGTACATTCAGCCTGCCGCATTCAACAGCCGCCGCCTGGCGGTGCAGCTGCTGACTGTCCTGGCTGTGGTCATGGCGTTCGTGCTGGGCATGTCGGTGTTCTTCCGGGTCAAGACCATTACGGTGTCCGGCGCCAATGTCTACAGCGCCTGGACCATCCGGGAAAAGTCCGGCATTTCCGTGGGAGACAACCTGCTCACCTTCGGCAGAACCAAGGCCTCCGGCCAGATCATTGCCAATCTGCCGTATGTAAAAAGTGCCAGGATTGGAATAAAATTGCCGGATACGGTTAATATTGAAATAGAGGAAGAGGCTGTCGTGTACTCCATTCAGGATCAGGACGGTGTGTGGTGGCTGATGAACTCCGACGGCAAGGTCGTGGAGCAGACCAGCTCCACAAATGCCAAATCCTATACCCAGGTGCTGGGCGTGACCCTCAGTGAGCCTCATGCCAGTGAGGCGGGCGTGGCCAAGGAGGATGTTCCCGCCACAACCGCTTCTGCAGACGGCAGCGATCCCACCGCGACCACTGCCTATACCCCCACCCTGGTTACAGCCGCCCAGAGGCTCAACGCCGCCCTGAAAATCCTGCAGGCGCTGGAGGACAATGATATCGTGGGCGACGCAGCCAGCGTGGATGTGAGTCAGCTGCAGGATATCATCCTGTGGTATGGCACCCAGTATCAGGTAAACCTGGGCAGCATCGACCGGATCGATTACAAAATTGCCTATATGAAAAATGCCATTTTGCAGATGAGTGAGTACCAGACCGGCATCCTGGATGTGAGTTTTACCACATGGCCGGACTGCGCGGGCTTTACCCCGTTTGACTGATTTGTAATAAATTGCTGAAAAATCGAGATTTTCTATTGACCAAATCCCATTTTCACGGTAGAATAGAAAAGCATAAGTGAAAATAGGCGGCGATATCGGCTGCATTTTTGAGAAACGATACATAGGAGGAAGTAGATATGTCCGATAGTTCTCTGGAGCGTGTCGTCAAGATCAAGGTCATTGGTGTTGGCGGTGCAGGCAATAATGTTATTAACCGTATGATCAGTTCCGGTGTGGACGGCGTGGAGTTTGTGGCCGTGAACACCGATAAGCAGGACCTGAATAAGTCTGTCTGCAAGAATAAGGTGCAGATCGGCGAGAAGCTGACCAGCGGCATGGGCGCAGGCTCCAAGCCTGAGATCGGCAAGAAGTCCGCCGAGGAGAGCCGCGCGGCCATCTCCAAGGTCCTGGAAGGCACCGATATGGTGTTCATCACCGCCGGTATGGGCGGCGGCACCGGCACCGGCGCAGCTCCCATCGTGGCTGATCTGGCCCACGAGGCCGGCATCCTCACCGTGGGTGTTGTCACCAAGCCCTTCCGCTTCGAGGGCGCCAACCGTATGCGTCAGGCAGAGCAGGGCATTGCCGAGCTGAGCACCAAGGTGGATTCGCTGATCATCATCCCCAATGACCGGCTGAAGTATGTCACCGATCAGAAGATCACCTTCACCAATGCCTTCGGCATTGCCGACGATGTGCTGAAGCAGGCCGTTACCTCCATCTCCGAGCTGGTGGGCTTCTCCAAGAACGTCATCATCAATCTGGACTTTGCCGATGTCTCCGCCGTCATGAAGGAAGCCGGACGTGCACATATGGGCGTGGGCACCGCTTCCGGCCGGGAGAAGGCCGAGCAAGCTGCCACCGCCGCCGTTTCCAGCCCCCTGCTGGAGACCTCCATCAACGGTGCCACCGGCGTTCTGATTAATATCACCGGCTCCACCGAGATGACCCTGGACGACGTGGAGACCGCTGCCGGTATCGTGCAGGAGGCTGCCAACCCCGATGCCAATATCATCTTCGGCGCCACCAGCTCCGATGAATTCCAGGATGAGATGCGCGTCACCGTCATCGCCACCGGCTTCGAGGGCAGCAATGCCGGCATCTACCGCGCTCCCGCTGCCGCCGCTGCCGAGGCTGACGAGATCAACAAGCCCGTTGGCGCCGCTTCCAAGCCCGCCAAGCCCGTGGATATGTCCGATATCGACAGCATCTTCGAGATCTTCAAGCGCAACTGATCGGATTTTTCCTGCATCCCGACCCGCCCGGGTCGGGATGTTTTGACGAAAGGAATAAAAATGGGTGCATATGAAGCGCTGGCAGCCAGCTATGACCGGCTGACAAACGATGTGGACTATGGCGCCACTGTGGATTTCTATTTTGAGATTCTGGAAAAGGAAAAGGTGCAGCCGGGGTCTGCCGCAGATCTGGCCTGCGGGACGGGCTCCGTGACGGTGCTGCTGGCGCGAAGAGGCATTCCGGTGACCGGAGTTGATCTCTCGGAGGAAATGCTGACTGTGGCCCAGCAGAAGGCCCAGGGACTGGCTGTACCCCCGGTGTTTGTCCGTCAGAATCTGCGGGAGCTGCATCTTCCCCGGGGCGTGGACCTGGCGGTCTGCGCGCTGGACAGCCTGGATTACATCACGAACCCTGCCGACTGCGAAGCAGCCATCCGCAGGGTCTATAAAGCATTGAACCCCGGCGGTATTTTCATCTTCGATGTGAATACGCCGGAAAAACTCCGCGCCATGGATGGACAGGTCTTCCTGGATGAGGATGACGATGTCTACTGCGTCTGGCGGGGGGAATTTAATGCGCAAACCAATATCTGTACCTACGGGATGGATCTGTTTCAACGGGAAGGGAAGAGATGGAGCCGTTCCTTTGAGGAGCACAGCGAGTATGCCTACTCCCGGGAGCAGCTCACCGGGTATCTGAAGGCTGCGGGTTTTTCCCATATCCGGGTCTATGGCGACCGCATTCTGGATGCGCCGAAGCCAGGAGAGCAGCGGATCTATTTCAGCGCAAGGAAAGGAAAACGAAAATGAAGGATTATCTTGTTCGCGGCATGAGTATGGACGGATTTGTGAAGGTGGTTGCCATCCGATCCACCGAAATCGTCCGCAGAGCCGCTCAGATTCACGGAACCACTCCCAATGCCACCGCCGCCTTTGGCCGGGCGCTGACTGCGGCTTCTATGATGGGAAACATGCAGAAGGTGGACGATGGCTCCATGACGCTGCAGGTTCGCGGGGGCGGCCCCATCGGTACCATCACCGTGGTTTCCGATGCCGTGGGCAATGTCCGCGGCTGCGTCACGGAACCCAGAGTGCCGCTGGTGGAAAAGTATCCGGGAAAGCTGGATGTGGGTGCCACCGTGGGAACCGACGGTACCCTGACGGTCATCCGGGATCTTCAGATGAAGGAGCCGTATATCGGTTCGACCCAGCTGGTCTCCGGCGAGATCGGCGACGATGTGACGGCCTATTTTGCCCAAAGTGAGCAGACCCCCACGGCCTGTGCCCTGGGTGTGCTGGTGGATCGGGATATGAGTGTCAAGGTGGCGGGCGGCTACCTGGTGCAGCTGCTGCCCGGCGCACCGGATGAGGTTATCGACAAGCTGGAGCAGGGCATCCAGCGCGCAGGCGCAGTGACGCCCATGCTGGAGCAGGGAATGACTCCGGAGGATATTCTGGGCCAGGTCTGCGGCGATCTGGGCGTGGTGTTTCTGGACACCGTGGAGGTGTGCTACAAATGCTACTGCTCCCGCAGCCGGGTGGAAAGCGCCCTGATCAGCCTTGGCAGAAAGGAACTGACCGAGATCGCCGACGAAGGGAAAGCGTTTCCGGTGGAGTGCCAGTTCTGCGATACCGTCTACCGGTTTACCCCGGAGAATATCCGTGAACTGCTTGAAAAAATATGATTTTCATATTCCAAAAGCGGGCTTTCCCTGCTTTTGGATACGGAAAAATTTGCGGAAAAAAATTGAAAAAACAGCTTGACAAATAGGGGTTTACCGTGTATAATGAACCCCGTCGTTGAGGGAAACCCAACAGCGGCAAATAAAGGGGAGCATAGCTCAGCTGGGAGAGCACATGCCTTACAAGCATGGGGTCACAGGTTCGAGCCCTGTTGTTCCCACCACCCAATTTGGCCCGGTGGTGCAGTCGGTTAGCACGCCAGCCTGTCACGCTGGAGGTCGACGGTTCGAGTCCGTTCCGGGTCGCCAATAAAATACGCATCTGCGTGTTTTGAGCAGAGCTTCTCTGCTCAACATGCCTCTGTAGCTCAGTAGGTAGAGCAGCGGACTGAAAATCCGCGTGTCGTT
>CALYTP010000028.1:0-17524 GCA_945486915.1 uncultured Clostridia bacterium
GGAGCCTTGGTGCACGCTGTTTGTTACCCGGTTCCATGCAACGCACAGACAAATTCCAATTTTTCGATGTTACATGACCACATTGGCTGGGCAGACTGTTGGCCCGAAGGATTTCACCGGAAACGGATAGCTTTTTTTGTCATTTATGCTATAATAGGGAAGTGCTTTTTCTCCTTGGGGAGCAGCGGATATTGGGGAGGTCATGGGAAAATGACAATAAACAGGCTTCTGATGCTTTTGATTGCCGCCGGTGCGGTGCTGGGCGGCGCGGACAAAATCCTGGGGAACCGGTTTGGGCTTGGACAGAAATTTGACGAAGGCTTTGCGCTGATGGGGCCCATGGCGCTTTCCATGACCGGCATCATCTGCCTGGCGCCTGTGGTTTCTTCCTGGCTGGGGGGTGCGATCCGCCCGGCTCTCGCTGCCGTGGGGATCGATCCGGGTATGTTCGGCTGTGTGCTGGCCATTGATATGGGGGGATACCAACTGGCAATGGATCTGGCGCAGGACTCGGCCATCGGCGCGTTTTCCGGTATCATCGCTTCGTCCATGTTTGGCTGCACGCTGGTATTTACCATCCCGGTGGGGATGAGCGTCCTGACAGAGGAAGACCGTCCGTTCTTTTTGCGGGGCGTTCTGGCGGGACTGATTTCCATGCCTGTGGGCCTTCTTGCGGGAGGCTTGCTTCAGGGGCTGCCTTTTGGTACGATCCTCTATCAGTGCGTTCCGATTTTCCTTCTTTCCGCGATCCTCCTGCTGGGGCTGATCCGGTTTCCGGATGGGACGGTGCGCCTGTTTTCCGGCGTTGCCAGGGTGATCCAGATCGCCGCTACCGTTGGTTTGACACTGGCGGCGGTGGAGCAGATCGCCGGTGTGACCATCTTCCCCGGCCTCACGACTGCGGAGGAGGCGCTGACGATTGTAGGCTCCATTGCCGTTGTCATGCTGGGAAGTCTCCCGCTGGCGGAGCTGCTGCGCAGGTGCCTGTGTAGGCCCTTCCGCTGGATCGGCGCCAAGACCGGCCTGAATGATGCCAGCACCACAGGACTGATCGTGGGTGCGGTCACCGTGATGCCCGCGCTGGCGATGGTGCGGGATATGGACCGGCGGGGGAAGGTGCTGAGCGGTGCGTTTCTGGTCTGCGGAGCCTCCGCCTTTGCGGCCCACATGGGGTTTGCCGCCGCCGTGCAATCGGAGCTGGTCGTACCGCTTCTGGGCGGGAAATTTGCAGGTGCTCTGCTGGGGCTGTTTTTCGCCATGAAAATGACAAGCCGTGACGCAAAGCAGGAAATATCGGTGTAACATACCATAATCTCAAAAACAGGCTGCCAAGGGCGGCCTGTTTTTTGCCTCCCGGACTGCTGCGAACCGCGCAATTGCGCATGATCGGGACGACGACGGAGGGGACCCTTTTCCTGGATCGTTAATCGTTTTCGCCAACAATTTTTGTTTTATTTCACCAAATACTTGATAAAGTATTTTTGGTATGTTATATTGATTTACAAGAGAATCCGCGCATGGTTTTCTGCGGCGTGATCTGCCCGTGGATGGGTATAAAGATTATGCCGGGGCGCTTTGTCAATATTCGGGACGCATATTGTAAGGAGGCACTCAATGAAGATTCAAAAGAAACTGGTTTGCCTGGTTGCTGCCGCGGCTTTGGCAGGTGGCTGCCTGCTTGCGGGCGGCGCCCATCCCTTTGCGGATAAGCCCCTGGTTCCTTTTTCGGACAGCACAACGGAGGACAGACAGATGGAGAATTTGGAATTTGCAAAAAGCCTCAAAATCGGCTGGAATCTTGGCAATACCTTTGATGCCCCCGCAGGGGAGACGGCCTGGGGAAATCCCCTGACCACTGAGGAGCTGATCCGCACGGTGAAGGAGCTGGGCTTCGACACCATCCGCATTCCCATCTCCTGGGGGCAGCATGTTTCCCCGGCGCCTGAGTATACCATCCAGGAGGGCTTCCTGAAACGGGTGGATACGGTGGTGCGCAGCGCGCTGGACGCCGGGTTCTATGTCATCATCAATTCCCACCACGACAACTCCATTTACAGCCCCACCCCAGACAACAGCCAACGTGGTCAGGAATACCTGACCGCCATCTGGACGCAGATCGGAGAGCATTTCCGGGATGCGGATGAGCATCTCATTTTTGAGACCATGAATGAGCCCCGGGTGGAAGGAAGCGCCTATGAATGGGAGATCAACGCCCAGAATCCCGACTGCATGGCATCGCTGGAGGTGGTCAATGAACTGAACCAGGCGGCCCTGAATGCCATCCGCGCCACCGGCGGCAATAACGCCCAGCGCTATGTCATCATCTCCCCCTACGCGGGCAGCCCCGGCGCGGCCATGACCAGTGCCTTCCGCCTGCCCGAAGACAGCGCGGAAGGAAAGCTGATCGTCTCCATCCATGCCTACACGCCGTATAGCTTTGCATTGAGCAAGACCTCCGGCGTGAGCGCATTCACCAAGGCCCATGAAAACGAGATCGTCTCGCTGATGAAATCCCTGAACTACCGGTTCCTGAAAAAGGGGATTCCCGTGGTCATCGATGAGATGGGCTGCATGAACAAGGACAATCCGGACGACCGCTATGCTTGGTGCAAGGCCTATATTTCCGCGGCGAAGGAATACGGCATCCCCTGCATCTGGTGGGATAACGGAGCGATCAGCGGCAGTGGAGAGAACTTCGCCATCATCAACAGAAGAAAATGTACGGTTTTCGCCCAGTCGGAATTGGCCTACCAGGGTTTGATGGACGGCTTGGCTGCAACGGAATAAACCATCAGCCCCGGAACGCTCCGGGGCTGTTTTTGAAGAGGGAGATATATCATGGCAATTACATACTGCGAGAAATCGAAAACCTTTCAGCTGGATACGCCCAATTCGTCCTATATCATGGGCATTCAGGATTCCTTCGGCTATCTGCTTCACTACTACTACGGCAAAAAGCTGCGCACGCCCGATGCAGCCTATCTGGCCCGGACCCAGGAGCCGCCCTATACCCCGGACAGAAACGCCCGGGACAAGCTGAGCTTCCTGGACTGCGCCCCCATGGAATACCCCACCGGCGGCGTCGGCGATTTCCGGGAGCATTGCCTGGAGGTGCGCACCCTGTCGGGGCACAACGGCGTGGAGCTTTCCTACCGGAGTCACAAAATCACCCACGGAAAGAAGGCCCTTCCCGGCCTGCCTGCCACCTTCGGCAAGGAAGGGGAGTGCGACAGCCTGGAAATCACCCTGGCCGATCCCTGCCTGGGCCTGGAGGCCATCCTGCACTACTGTGCCTTTTCGGATGTGGATGTCATCACCCGCAGCGTGTCGGTGCACAACACAGGACGGAAGGAGGAGAGCATATTTCTTACCAAGGTGCTCTCAGCCTGCCTGGATATGGACAACCGGGATTTCTCCATGCTGACCTTACATGGCAGCTGGGCAAGAGAACGGCGGATGCAGTACCGCAAGCTTGGCTATGGCCGTCAGGGCACCTTCTCCGAGCGGGGGGAGACCAGCCATCAGGAGCAGCCCTTCGCCGCGCTGACCACCCCCAATGTGACCCAGACCACGGGTGAGGTCTATGCCATGCACCTTGTCTACTCCGGCAATTTTGAGGTGCAGTCCGGGGTGGATGCCTTCGACCAGGTGCGTACGGTGATGGGCATCAATCCGTATCATTTCTGCTGGAAGCTGGGAAAAGGGGAGAGCTTCCATGCTCCCGAGGTTGTTATGGTGTATTCCGATCAGGGCCTGGGGAAGATGACCCGCACCTTCCACGCCCTCTACCGGAATCATCTGATCCGCAGTGTCTGGAAGGATCGGAAGCGTCCCATCCTGATCAACAACTGGGAGGGGACCTATTTTGATTTCAATACCGAAAAGCTCCTGTCCATTGCCCGGGGCGCCGCGGCTCTGGGCATTGAGATGCTGGTGATGGATGACGGCTGGTTCGGAAACCGGTATGATGACAACCGGGCGTTGGGCGACTGGTTCGTCAATGAGGAAAAGCTGCCGGGAGGCCTTGCCTGTCTTTCGGAGGAGATCCATAAGCTGGGGATGAAATTCGGCATCTGGATGGAGCCGGAGATGATCTCCCCGGATTCCGAGCTTTACAGAGCCCATCCTGACTGGGCCATTCAGATTCCCGGCAGAACCCCCGGTCTTTGCCGCAATCAGCTGGTGCTGGACCTGACCAGGCCGGAGGTGCTGGAATATGTCTGGGAGCGGATCCAGGCGATTCTCGGCAGCGCCCGGATCGAATATGTCAAATGGGATATGAACCGCCAGCTTTCCGATCTTGGCAGCCTTGGTCTGGAGCCCGAACGGCAGGGGGAGCTGTACCACCGCTATGTTCTGGCGGTCTATGAGCTGCAGGAGAGGCTGTGCACCACTTACCCGGAGATCCTGCTGGAGAACTGCTCCGGCGGCGGCGCCCGCTTTGACCCGGGGATGCTATACTACAGTCCCCAGATCTGGTGCTCCGACGATACGGACGCCATCGAGCGGCTGTCCATTCAGGAGGGAACGGCCCTCATCTATCCGCTTTCCACCATGGGTGCTCATATTTCCGACTGCCCCAACCATACCGTCGGAAGAGTAACTCCCTTTGAGACAAGAGGCCATGTGGCACTGGCCGGTACCTTCGGCTATGAGCTGGATATTACAAAGCTTTCGGCGGAGGACCAGGCCATGATCCCCAGGCAGGTGGAAATGTATCATCAGTACAACGACCTTGTGCGCAGCGGTGAATATTACCGGATCGCGTCCTATCAGGAAAACCGGATGTTTGATTGCTGGGAGGTTGTTTCCGGCGATGGGAAAGAGGTGCTGGTGACCTTTGTGCAGGTCATGGGCCGTCCCAACTTCCATTCCAGAAGGATCCTCCTGCAGGGTCTGCGTGAGGACGCCATCTACCGAAATGCGCGCGATGGGAGGACATACAGCGGCGGTGCGCTGATGTATGCGGGCCTCAACGTGGAAAACCTGTGGGGCGACTTCCGGTCTATGTTGATCCACTTGAAAATGGTAGAAATCGAGGATGGTTTCCGGGGATAAATGCCGGGAAATGACTGTTTATTATATATAAAACGTTATCGTATTTTTTGTGCACCTGTCTGAAAATATGCCGTCGTTGTTGCATTTACGAAATCGTTATAGTAATATATTGTTAAAAATTTCTTCATGCTTTCTGAAGGATAATCAGGCGGCGGAAAGGGGACGCTGTGAACAAAAGAGTGATTGCGGCATTTGCGGCGGCTTCACTGATGACCACCGGGTTGTTTGCCGCTCCGGTCCGGGCGGCGGATATGGACGCTGTGTGGAGTGCGCAGACCGTTGGGGTTTACGAAGCGGAAAACGGCATCCTGTCCGGGAATACCCGCATCGAAAAAAAGGGCGCTGTCACGGGCTTTGAAAAGGACGGAGACTGCTGCACAGTGGAGATCGAAATCTCCGAAACAGGATTCTATGATCTGGAATTTATGATCAAATCCCTGGGCGGATACAAGGAAAACTATGTTCTTGTGGATGGTCAGCGGGTGGGAACCATCTGCGCCGACGGCAATCAATTCCTCCGCACCTGCATCCGCCGGGTCTACCTGGAAGCGGGCAATCATTCGGTTTCCGTGGAAAAATACTGGGGCTATATCCTGTGGGACAAGGTTTCGGTGCTGACTTCGGAACCCTTCGACGAAGGGATTTTCAAGGTTTCCGCCAAACTCGTGAATGAGAACGCCGATGAGAATGCCCGCAGGCTGTTCAGCTATCTCTGCGACCAGTACGGCAGCAAAATCCTTTCCGGTCAGTATTGCGATACCGGCTTCAACGGCTGGGAGAACCTGAAGATCGCGGAGAACAGCGGCGGCAAGTATCCTGCCATTCTGGGTCTGGACCTGGGCTACTATTCCCAGACCGGCGTGGATCACAATGCGTCCATCAAGTCCACCGAGCAGGCCATCGCCTGCTGGGAAAAGGGCGGGATTGTGACCATGTGCTGGCATTGGCTGGCGCCGGAAACATATATTACAGGAACCTGGTACAGCGCTTTCCGGCCGGAGGAAGTCCGGATGAATCTGACCGCCATCATGAATGGGGAAGATCCCGAAGGACTGGAGCTCATCAAAAAGGATATCGGCAACATCGCCCTTCAGCTCCAGCGGCTGCAGGAGGCCGGCGTGCCGGTGCTGTGGCGTCCGCTTCATGAGGCCAGCGGCGGCTGGTTCTGGTGGGGCGCCGAGGGCCCGGATACCTATAAGAAGCTGTATTGGCTGCTCTACGACATGCTCACCCATGAGTATGGACTGAACAATCTCATCTGGGTCTGGAACGGCCAGAGCGCCGACTGGTACCCCGGCGATGATTATGTGGATATTGTGGGAATTGACATCTACGCGGGAGAACATGCGTATTCCTCCCAGATTGATCAGTTCCTGACCACGCTGCACAGCGCCGGCAGCAAGAAAATGGTGGTGCTCAGCGAGAACGGCACCATGTTTGACCCGGACCTGGCAGTACGGGACCGGGCCATGTGGGGGTTCTTCTGCACCTGGAGCGGAGAGTTTGTTCTGAAGGATGGACTGGTGAAAAAGTATTCGGAGCAGTATACCGATCAGGATATGCTGAAAAAGGTCTACAACAGTGAGTATGTGATCACCCGGGACGAGCTGCCGGACCTTCACACCTACCCCATAAGGGATGATGCGCAATGATGGAAAAAATGTGGAACCCCGAGGGGCCTGTGATGGGCTTTCTGGAAAAATGCGGACAGCTGATTGTATTGAGTGTGCTGTGGCTTTTGGGCTGCCTTCCCATTGTGACCGTCTGCACCTCCAATGCGGCGCTTTATTACGCGGTGATGAAATCCGTCCGGCGTGGGCAGGGAAGTGCAGTTCGGGAATTCTGGCGTTCCTACCGGATGAATCTGCTTGGCGGCTCTGTTCTGACGATCCTGTTTGCCGCTGCTGCCGCTGCGCTGATGGCCCTGTCCTACCGGCTTTCCGGCGGTATGTATCCGGTTGGTGTGGCGGGGATTGGATGGATTCTGATTCTGTTTGTATTTAGCTATATCGGCCCGGTATTGTCGCGTTTTCGGATCGGCATCTGGAAAACCGTGGAGCTGGCATTTGTCATGTCTTTGCAATATGCCCATTATACACTGGTTTTCCTGCTGGGAGCGTCGGCTCTGGTTTTGGGATTCCTGTTTTTGTTTCCCATGGCAGCCGTACTGATCCTGCCGGGCTTCTGGTGTTGGGCCACCACATTTCTGATGGAAAAGGCGCTGCAAAGATATATGCCTCCCATGTCCCAAACGGACGACAGCTGGTACTATGAGCATGAAGAGGGTTGAGGATCAATGACAAGAAAGAAGCGTTCCACAAAATGGCTGGCAAGGCTCCTTGCCGTATCCACGGCGATTTCGCTGCTTACCCCTGCTGCCTGCAGCGTCCGGGCGGTGACAGACCTGTCCCAGGATGATTTTGAACGGATTGTCAGCCGGTATACGGCATCCAAAAACGCGGTGGCCTATGAGGAGTATGCGCTGGCCTATCCCCAGGTGTTTCCGGAAAATACGGTGGAGGTGGACGGCGACCGCTACGTCCGTTATGAAGAAAACGATGCCGCCGCTGAGCCGGAGATTCTGACAGATTTTGAAGGCATGGCTGGCAACAGCGTGCTCACCGCCGAGGATTCCCTGATTGAATATGAATTCACCGTGGAAAAAAGCGGCTATTATGATCTGTCTATCCTGTACTATCCCGTCAAAGGCAAGAACTCCGCCATTCAGAGAAGCATCTTCCTGGACGGCAATCTTCCGTACAGCGAGCTGGCGCTGGTGGAATTCCAGCGCGTCTGGACGGTGGACGTTGGGGACGCGGAAGTGAACCAGGACGGCGTTGCGGTCCGTCCCTGGGGCAAGGACAATCAGGGCAACGATCTGAAGCCCGGCTGCGTGGAGATCCCGGAGTGGATGGAAAGCGGCCTTTATGACAGCGAAGGCTACATCACCGACGAAATGGCCCTTTACCTGACGGAGGGCACCCATACCATTTCCGTCTCCGGCCTTCGGGAGCCCATGGTCATCCGCAAGCTGGTCCTTGGCAACCGGGAGCCCGTTGCGGATTATCAGACCGTAAAGCAGACCCGGGACGCGGAAGGCTGCCGGGATACCTCCGGCCATGTGATCCGCATTGAAGCGGAAAACGCCTCCAAGACCTCTTCCCAGATGCTCTATGCCAAGCAGGACCAGAGCTCCCCGTCGGTTTATCCCGCCAGCGCAAAGGAATTGCTGAACAACACCATCGGCGGCAGCTCCTGGCGGCTCAACGGCCAGTGGATCGAATGGGAGTTTGAAGTCCCCGAATCCGGCTACTACAACATTGCGCTGTTTGCCAAGCAGAATTTTGTGAAGGGTATCTACGTCTCCCGGAAAATCTCCATCGACGGTCAGGTGCCCTTCGACGAGATGAAGGACTACGGCTTTGCCTATTCCTCCAACTGGAGAAAGGATGTCCTGTCCGATGATGATGGGCAGGCTTACCGCTTCTATCTGGAAGCCGGAAAGCACACATTGCGGATGGAAATGGTCCTGGGTGAATTTGCCGATATCATCAGCGATGTGCAGGACTGTGTTTCCCAGCTCAATGCCATCTACCGCAGCGTCATTCGTATCACCGGCGTCAAGCCCGACCAGTACCGCGACTATGAGATTGAGCGGAACCTGCCAGAACTGGAGGGCCAGCTCATCGAAGTGAAGACGCAGCTGGATAACGCCATCGACAAGCTTCTGGCACTCATCGGCGACAAGAGCGACAAGGAAGCGGTCCTGAGGACCATGAGTGACCAGCTGGAGGAACTGATCTACGACCAGGAACGCTTTACCGAGGTCATTGCCTCCTATAAGGTCAATGTCCGGGCCGCAGCCACCTGGATCACCCAGGTCATCGACCAGCCGCTGCAGCTGGACAGAATTTACATCTATTCCCCCGACTGCAAGGTGAATGCGGAGAAGACAGGCTTCTTTTCCGGACTGTGGCATGAGCTGTGCCGCCTGTTTTACTCCTTTATCATTGACTATAACCAGATCGGCAATGTCAGCACCGACAGGGAGGCAACTGCCATTACCCTCTGGATCGGCACCGGCCGTGACCAGGCCAATGTCATCAAATCCATGATCGATGCCACCTTTACCCCCGTCTCCGGCATCAACGTCAATGTCCAGCTGGTGGATATGAATACGCTGCTGCGTGCCACACTGGCAGGGCAGGGGCCGGATGTCGCCATCCAGGTGCCCAATACCAACGGCGTCGCCGGTGCCGTGTTGTCCTCCGGCAACGATTCCGCCGTCAATTACGGCATCCGCAATGCCGTGCTGGATCTGTCTGCGTTCTCGGATTATGATGAGGTGGTTCAGCGGTTCTCCGACAGCGCCATGGTGCAGCTTCAGTTCCATGATGCCACCTACGGTCTGCCGGAAACCCAGACCTTCCCCATGATGTTCTACCGCAAGGATATCCTGACGGAGCTGAATCTGGCTGTCCCCGAAACCTGGGATGATGTGAAGGTCGCCATGACCGTGCTGGCCAAGAACCAGATGGAATTCGGCATGCTGCCCAGCGAGCAGGTGTTTGCCATGCTGCTCTACCAGAACGGCGGCGCCTATTATAACACCGAAGGCAGCAGATCCGCCCTGGATTCCGAAGAGGCAGTCGCCACCTTCAAGCAGTACTGCGAGTACTATACGGACTACAAGCTGGATAAGGAAACCAGCGTGGATCAGCGTTTCCGTACCGGTGAATGCCCCATCATCATTGCCGATTATACCCTTTATAATAACCTTCAGGTTTCCGCTCCCGATATCGACGGCCTCTGGGGCATTGCTCCGGTGCCCGGCACCATAAAGGAAGACGGCAGCATTGACAGGAGCGTCGGCTCCACGGGACTGACCAGCCTGATCATGTCCGCCACCGAGGAACCGGAGGCCTGCTGGGAATTCCTGAAGTGGTGGTCCTCTGCAGAGGTTCAGACCACCTTCGGCTATGAGATGGAAAGCCTTCAGGGCAAGGCTGGCCGCGTGCCCACAGCAAACCTGGACGCCTTCGAAAATCTCGCCTGGAAGTCCACGGATATGTCCGCGCTTCTGGAGCAGTACCGGTTTGTCAAGGGTATCCCCCAGGTGCCCGGCGGCTATTACTCCTGGCGAAACGTGAATAACGCATTCTACACCGTGACCACGGACACGGATTTTGCATCCCCCAGAGAAGAGCTGATGGATAAGGTCGTTTTGATCAACGAGGAGCTTGCCTACAAGTGGGATGAATTTGCGCTGGTAAGCGAAGAAAAGGCGGGTGAGTGATGATGGATGATAAGAAGAGAAGGGCAATCGGAGACCGCCTTTCTCCGCAGCTGAAACGGAGTCTTCCTTCTTACCTGATGATTGCTCCGTACTTCCTCCTGTTTACCCTGTTTACCATCCTGCCGGTGCTGGCCTCCATCGTTCTGAGTTTTACCGACTTCAATATGCTGGAGTGGCCCGAATTTGTGGGCTGGACGAATTACATCCGGCTGCTTGTCAACGATGACCTGTTTGTTGTTGCCCTGAAGAATACCTTGATTTTCGCCGTGGTTACAGGCCCGGTCAGCTACATGATGTGTCTGCTGTTTGCCTGGATCATCAATGAGTTCTCCGGCAAGCTCCGGGCCTTCCTGACGCTGATTTTCTATGCCCCCTCCATCTGCGGCAATGCCTTCATGATCTGGCAGATCATCCTCACCGGCGATCGCTATGGCTTCCTGAACGGCATTCTGCTGGAATGGGACATCATCAACGAGGCCATCATCTGGATGAAAACCGAGAAATACGTGATGCCCATGCTGATCGTTGTTCAGCTGTGGCTGAGCCTCGGCACCGGCTTCCTGTCCTTTATCGCAGGTCTTCAGACCGTGGACAAGTCCATGTACGAAGCCGGCGTCCTGGACGGCATCAAGAACCGCTGGCAGGAGCTGTGGTATATCACCCTGCCTGCCATGAAACCCCAGCTGATGTTCGGCGCCGTTATGCAGATTACCCAGTCCTTTGCGATTGCGGATATCTCCATCCAGCTGGCAGGCAATCCTTCCGTCAACTACGCAGGCTCCACGGTGGTCACCCATCTGCTGGACTACGGTACGGTCCGCTTTGAAATGGGCTATGCCTCCGCCATTGCCACGATCCTGTTCCTGCTGATGGTGGGCACCAACAAGCTGGTTCAGAAGATTTTGAGGAGGGTCGGCGAATGAGAAAGCTTCGTATCTTCAAGCCTCAGCGCCTGAACCGCTCCGTTGCCGGCAACGGCCTGCTGTTCTTCCTGATGGGCATCTTCGGCGTGCTGATGGCGCTGCCGCTGGTGATGATCGTCAACAATGCGCTCAAGCCCCTGGACGAGCTGTTCCAGTATCCGCCCAAGCTGTTTGTGCGCAATCCCACCCTGGATAACTTTGTGGACCTGTTTGTTGCCATGAATGCCTCCTGGGTTCCGTTCTCCCGGTATCTGCTGAACACCCTGATCATCACGGTGGGCGGCACCGTGGGTCATGTGATCCTGGCGTCCCTGGCGGCATATCCGCTGTCCAAGCACCGCTTCAAGGGGAGAGACACCCTGTTCAATCTGGTGGTTCTGTCCATGATGTTCTCCTGGACGGTCACCCAGATCCCCAACTACATGATCATTTCCTGGCTGGGGATCAACAATACCTATCTGGCTCTGATCCTGCCTGCCTGCTCCTACGGCATGGGCCTTTATCTGATGAAGCAGTTCATCGACCAGCTCCCGGATTCTCTGATGGAGTCTGCCCGCCTGGACGGAGCCAATGAGTTTCGGGTTTATATGACCATCGTCATGCCCAACGTGAAGCCCGCCTGGCTGACCCTGGCGATTTTCCAGTTCCAGCAGATGTGGGGCAACACCGGCGCCATGTTCCTGCGGGATGAGGAGCTGAAGCCGCTGCAGTTCGCGCTGCAGCAGATCGCCGCAGGCGGTACCGCCCGGGCCGGTGCCAGTGCGGCCGTTACCTTCATCATTGCAGCCATACCCATCACATTCTTCCTGATCTGCCAGAGCAACGTCCTGGAAACCATGACGACCTCCGGCATGAAGGAATAAGGAGGTGCCGGATATGAGACAATTGAAGCGCATTTCCTGCCTGCTGCTGGCCTTGGTTCTGCTGGCGCTGACCTTCCCGGTGGATGCTCTGGCGGTACCCTATGAAAGCTACAACTATGACTATTGGGAGGGGATCGTCCATACCCCCGCACCCTACGTTCCCGATGGCGCCATCTCCGGCGTGAGCCTGGAGGTCGGCTCGTTTTCCAACCCCCAGGATGTCTGCGTTGCCCCCAACGGCAATCTCTACATCGCCGATACCGGCAACAACCGGATCGTGGTGGTCCGTACCGACGAAACGGTGGAAAAGGTGATCACGTCCTTTGACAACCGGGGCAGGGAGGATTCTTTCAGCGCCCCCACCGGCGTCTATGTTTCCAAGAAGGAAGAGCTCTACATTGCCGACCGGGAAAACAAACGAATCGTGGTTCTGAATATGGATGACGAGCTGGTTCGGATCGTGGAAAATCCCCAGTCCGATGTCCTGGGCAACGGGTTTGTATTCAAGCCTTTGAAAATTGCTGTGGACTATGCCGACAGAATCTACTGCATCGCCCAGAATATGTTCCAGGGCATCATGGTCTTCGAGACCGACGGCAATTTCTCCGGCTTCTTCGGCACCATCAACGTCACCCTGTCTCCCTGGGAGAAGTTCTGGAAAAAGGTGGCAACCAAGGAAGAAAGAAAAAACCAGACGCTGTACATTGCCACAGAGTTCACCGGGATTGATATTGACACCGACGGCTTCGTCTATGCAACCAATATCGATGCCACCGGCGAACAGGGTGTCCGCCGCCTGAATCCCCGGGGCGAGGATGTGATCAAGAAGGGCCGCAACAAAAATGTGGGCGGCGATCTTTGGATCAGCGGCTACGGTACCTACGGAGGACCCAGCCAGATCACCGATGTGGTCTACCGCGGTCACGGCATCTATTCTCTGCTGGATCGTAAACGCGGCCGCATCTTTACCTATGACCACGAGGGCAATCTTCTGTATATCTTCGGCGGCCTGGGCACCCAGCAGGGAACCTTTTCCACTCCGGCTGCCCTGGAGCAGTGGGATGGCGGGCTTCTGGTTCTGGACTCCACCCGCGGTGAGATCTATCGCTTTGCCGCCACGGAGTACGGCAGTCTCATCGACCAGGCGGTGGCCCTGCGCCACGACGGCGATGAAGCCCAGGCGGTGGAGCTGTGGGCAAGGGTCCTGGAGATCGACGAGAACAACGAGCTTGCCAACTCCGGTATCGGCAAGGCCTACCTGTCTGCCGGTGACAACAAGACCGCGATGAAGTACCTGAAGCTGGGTATGAACCGCGACTATTATTCCATCGCCTTCCGGCGCTACCGCAGTGAGATCCTGCGGCAGTATCTGGGGCCGGTCCTGACGGGCTGTGTGGTGCTGCTGGCTGCTGTCTGGGTTTTCCGCAAAATCCGCAGCCGCAGTGCCGATAAGAAGGAAGGAGGCGACCCGGCGTGAAAAAGTACTTCTCAAAGGAGAAGTGGAGCTACCTGATGTATACCATGAGTCATCCCATGGATGGCTTCTACTGGATCCGACATCGGGATCGCGGCAGCGTGCCGATTGCCATTCTCCTTGTGATCTGTTTCTCTCTGTGCTTCTCCCTGAACCGCATCGGCGCCAATTTCATTGTCAATGATGTGGAGCCCGCAGCGGTGGATTCTCTGGAAGAGCTTTCCGGCATTCTGCTGCTGTACGTCCTGCTCTGTGTGGCAAACTGGTCCATTACCTGCCTGATGAACGGAGAGGGCCGGATGAAGGACATTGCGGTGGCCATCGGCTACGCCTGTGCGCCGCTGATTCCCGCGTTCCTGATTGCCACGGCTCTGAGCCATTTCATCACGGCAGAAGAGGCCGCCTTCTATACCATCGTCATCGGATCGGGTGTTGCCTACGCGGTGATCCTGGCACTGATCGGCATCATGCAGGTGCACAACTACACCCTGGGCAAAACGCTGCAGACGCTGTTTTTGACGTTTGTTGCCATGCTGATCATCATCTTCCTTGGCCTGCTGCTTGCGGATATGATCGGCCAGGTGGTCAATTTCTTCCGTTCGCTGTACATTGAGATCATTTTCCGCATGTAGGAGGGGTGCTGAATGAATAAGACGAAAAGACCTCTCTCCACAGGCAGAAAGATCCTGTATATTCTGCTGGCGGCTGCCGCGGTGATCGGGCTGTGCTATCTGGCGTATTACCTGACCCGCTTCACGTTCTTCAATGAATACCGGCAGTATCTTTCCACCTATGAATACGAGGATGGGACGGAGCTGACCCTTCAGAAAAAGAGCCTTCCCGGCAACAAGAGCTATAAGCTGGCGGCGGAAACGGATGAGCTGCAGCTGTATCTGAACCAGAAGACCTCCGATGTGGCCATTGCCGACAAGCGCACCGGGGAAGTGACCTACGCCGTTCCCGCCGGGGCGGACGATGACCCTGTGGCCAATACCTCCAACAAAAACTATCTGAAGTCCCATATCATCGTGAACTACTTCAATTCCTCCCGGAAGGAAGGCATCTATGATTCCTGGTCCATGGCTGTGGAGCGGGATCAGGTTACCTACGAGGGAATTGAAAACGGTGTCCGGGTGATCTATGAGATGGGCGATTTCTCCAACTCTCTGGGCAATGTTCCCCTGTATCTTTCCAATGATAAATTTGAAGAGATCCTGGCCGTGCTGGAAGAAAAGGACGCGGAAGGCTTTGCCCGATACTACACCGACAGCTCCGATGTTGCCGGCACCAGGATGCTTCTGAAGGCTGCGAGAAACAACAAGATGACCAAGAAGAAGCTCACCGCCATGCTGGACTCCGTGGGCTTTACCGAGGAAGACTGCGCAGAGCAGATGGCCCTTGCGGGCAGCGCGGTCGCGGTTCCGGTTTCCTTTGTGGTCGCGTTGGAATACCGGCTGGAAGGGGACCATCTGGATGTGTCCGTTCCTGTCTGCCGCATAGAGGAGCGGGGCGGTTCCTCCATTTACCGCATCCAGGTGCTCCGTAGCTTTGGCGCGCAGGACAGCTCGGCGGAGGGCTATCTCGTTGTTCCCAACGGCGATGGCTCCATCATCCGCTTCAACAACGGAAAAACCGGCGGCGGTTCCGGCAACTACTCCCAGTATATCTACGGGATCGATCCGCTGGCAGCCGACTATATCGTGCTGGAATCCTCCAACGATGCCGCCATGGGTCTGTTCGGTATGTGCACGGACAAGGGGACCATCCTTGCCACCATCGAGGACGGCGCTTCTCTGGCATCCGTCACCGCCGGTGTCTCCGGCCTGGTCAACAATTATAACTATGTCTATCCTGCCTTTATCCTTCGCGGCAGTGAGACGCTGGAGATGTTCGGCACCACCGGCAATGAATCCACCCTCCCCATTGTGGAGCCGGAGCCCTACGACCATAACCTTCGGGTGCGCTACACCTTCCTGGATGCAGAGCATCAGGGCTATGTGGGTATGGCAAGTTATCTGCGCCAGCGCCTGATCTCCCAGGGCGTTCTGACGGAAAAGACCGAAAACGGCGATATCAAGCTCTATTGCGATATCCTTGCCGGTGTGGAATTGACCGAATTCTTCCTGGGTAAGCAGTACATGGGCCTGACGGCCATGACCACCTTCCGGGAGGCTGAGCAGATTTACGATATCCTTGCGGAAAAGGGCATTGCCAATCAGGTCATGAATCTTCAGGGCTGGTTCAACGGCGGCTATTACCATGATGTTGCCAGCAAAATTCGTGTGCCCCGGAAGCTGGGCGGAAAGAGCGGCCTGGAAAAGCTGAATGCTGCCGTTTCGGAAAACGGCGGTACGCTGTATGCCGATGTTGCCTTCCAGAAGGTTTCCATCGAGAGCGAGGGCAAGGGGTACAACTATCAGGCGGAATCTGCCAAGTACTACGGCAGCGGCTATGTGGCTTCCTTTGGCCAGGTCAATCCCGGAACCCTGCGGCAGACTTCGTCCCTGGGCTACCCCGAAACCTTGTATGACCTGATCAGCCCCAAGTTCCTGGTTCGCTATACCGATCTGTTTGCGGAAAAATTCAGCAAAATGGATGTGGATGGCATTTCCCTGCGGGATCTGGGCTCCACGCTCCAGTCGGATAAGAAGCGCTCCAACCAGATTCACCGGGAGGAGGCCCTGGACGTGGTCACAGCAGCGCTATCCACCATGCAGGAAACCGGAAAGTCCGTGATGGTGAACCGGGCCAATGATTATGCCTGGTTCGCGGCGGATGATATTATCAATCTGCCGCTGGATGACAACGATTATCTGGTGGTGGATGCAAATATTCCGC
This sequence comes from uncultured Clostridia bacterium, assembly GCA_945486915.1. Taxonomy (GTDB): domain Bacteria; phylum Bacillota; class Clostridia; order Oscillospirales; family Oscillospiraceae; genus Faecousia. The sequence goes on from CALYTP010000028.1 coordinate 16,453, forward strand.
TGTATGAGATGATCGTTCACGGCTGCATTGATTACTGCGGCGGCGTGTACAATCTGGCCAATGTGAGCAATGACCGGCAGCTGATCCTGACCATGCTGGAATACGGTGCATCGCCCCACTTCCGGTTCACCTGGGAGAATGCCACGCAGATGAAATACTCCGGTATGAACGCCAGCTACGCCACCACCTTCTCTGCCTGGGCAGATAAGGCGGCAGAGGTCTATGCCGAGGTGAATGGAGTGCTCAGCCGTGTGTCCGGCGAATCGATGGTTTGCCATGAGATCCTGGCCGGTGGTGTCCGTAAGGTTACCTACAGCAATTCTGTGATTATTTATGTAAACTATTCCAATGAGGCTTGCACTGCCGACGGCATCACGATCCCCGCATTGGGATATGCCGTTGCATAAGGGGGTGGGGAAGTGAAGAAGCATTCGTTAACATTGGCTCAGAAACGAACGGTCAATGGTTATCTGTTCATTCTCCCCTGGGTGATCGGCTTCTGCGCGTTTTATGTGCGCAGTCTGATCATGACCTTCCAGTTCTCCCTGTCCAATCTGACGGTGGATGTGGGCGGCTACAGCCTGAGCTGGGCCGGACTGGACAACTACCTCTATGCCTTTACCGTCCACGGCAGCTTCAAGCAGGTTCTGACAACGTCTGTCATGAATATGCTGGTGGATGTTCCGCTGATCATTTTCTTCAGCCTGTTCATGGCGCTGATGCTCAACCAGAAGTTCCGGGGCAGGACCCTGGTGCGTGCCATCTTTTTCCTGCCGGTGATCCTGAATGCCGAGGCAATTATAGACGCCATCGAAACCGCGGCGGCTATGGTCAGCTCCGGCGTCAGCTCCACCTCCCAGGAATTGGCTTCGGAAACCGCCGGCGTGGGCATTGGCTATTACATGGAGCTCTTTGGCAACCTGATGATCTCCCGGGATCTGCTGGGCTACATTGTGGGAGCGGTCAATCGAATCAACAACATTGTCTCCGCATCCGGTGTGCAGATCGTCATTTTCATCGCCGCGCTGCAGTCCATTCCCTCTTCCATGTATGAGGTGGCAAAGATCGAAGG
>CALYTP010000029.1:0-17496 GCA_945486915.1 uncultured Clostridia bacterium
CAGTTCCTGGGCTCCACCCTGTCCTTCGCCAAGAGCCAGGCCTTCGAGTATCAGTGCACCCACGAGGTCGGCAAGGAGGGCGCAGGTCACATCTCCACCGCCATCGCCCTGGGCACCATCAAGCACCCCGAGCTGGCTGTCACCGAGAACCCCTGGTATACCTCTGTTCCCACCGTTCTGCCCACCACCAAGGTTGAGAACGACATGATCAACCAGTACTCCGAGCTGAAGACCAAGTTCTCCTCCGCCAAGGACGGCGAGAACGTTCTGGTGGATGTCATTGCCACCGGCTACAGCGACGATCTGGTGGATGCCGAAGAGGCAGCTGTCACCGTTTCCGACACCTGGGGCGGCTTCCAGTACCTGAACATCAAGCAGGATGCCTGGGATCGCCTGCTGGAGTACTACGCAACCATCGGCTAATCCCTCTTTTCGTATTTCCTTTCCCACGGCGCGGGCATCAGCGCCTCTGATGCTGAACTGCACACCGACAATTCGGTGTCTTGATAGTTGATCTCTGAACCCAATTCCCTCAGAAGCCTCCGGGCTTCTGAGGGAAGCAGGGGTTGGTTGTTTCGACGGGGAGGTACCAATGTACAAAAAACAGATGACTTTGCAAAAAATCGTTTGCCTGCTGGCGATCCTGGCCAGCGCGCTCGTTTTCATATATTCTCTGGGCATCATGACGGATCTGTACGACAGCCTGTACGGAACCATGCGTGACCCCAACGACCTGACCAAAACCACCGTGGACGGCTCCATCATCTACTATGATATGCAGGAGTTCAACAATGCCTTCCTGAAGGGCTCCATCGGCCTGATCCTTCTGAGCTGCCTGCTGTTTGTGACCAATACCCACGTCCGCAGAAAATACTATATTGGAAATTACGTTTCCACCGCGCTGATGACCATCGGCAATCTGGCAATGGTTATCTGGGCCCACAGCCGGATCGAGATGTACAAGGCGCAGTTCCTGCAGATCGATTTCGAGGCCCTGGCCAAGCATGCCAAGCGGTGGAAGACCCTGTACACCGAGTCCACCTTCTGGTTTGATGTCCACTATGCGGTCTTCGGCGTGGTGCTGGTCATCACCGTGCTGCTGATTGCCAACGCTGTCTGGAAGACCATCCTGATGAAGCAGGAAAAAGCGCTGATCGAGGCGGGAAAGGGTGCATGATTATGACAAATGAAGAGCGCATGATCCAAAAAGACCGGATGCGGTTCATCAAGAACAAGCTGTCCGCCAACCTGGCCATCCTCGCCATTTTGTTTGACGTGTTCTATTTCGTGAGCATCTACCAGTCCGATGTGGGCGACTACTATTACAGCATCCTCATCGGCGGCTCCATCCTGTACAATCTGGTGTTCATGCTGGCGGCCTTCCTGGCCTCCGAGGGCATCAAGAACTACAAGGGCGGCTATGCCTGGCTGCTGGGCGCACTGGGCATCGGCCAGATCGTCCGCATTTTCATCCTGCCCGCCCAGGCCCATGCCGCCGAGCTGAAAAAGATCGGCCAGGTCATGGGGGACAAGCAGTATTTCTTTGTGGTGGGCTGCCTCATCGCCTCCGCCGCCTGCCTGCTGGTCAGCGCCGCGGTGGGCTATGTCAGAAGCCGCACCCTGAAGAATTATGTGGCTTCCCTGGAAAAAGCCGCTTAAGGAGGAATTGTTATGGCAACCTTATCCTTGCAGCATATTGACAAGATCTACGATAACAATGTCCAGGCGGTTTACGACACCAATCTGGAAGTGAAGGATGGCGAGCTCATCGTCCTGGTGGGTCCCTCCGGCTGCGGCAAGTCCACCACCCTGCGGATGATCGCGGGTCTGGAGGACATCACCCACGGCCATCTGTACCTGGACGGCAAGGATATCACCCAGACCCCTGCCAAGGACCGGGATATGGCCATGGTCTTCCAGAACTATGCCCTGTACGGCCACATGACCGTCTATGAAAACATGGCCTTCTCCCTGACGCTGCGGAAGGAAGACCCCAACGTCATCCACAAGAAGGTTCTGGCTGCGGCGGAAATTCTGGACCTCACCAGCCAGCTGAACAAGAAGCCCAACCAGCTCTCCGGCGGTCAGCGCCAGCGTGTGGCCATGGGCCGTTCCATCGTCCGCAGCCCCAAGGTGTTTCTGTTCGACGAGCCCCTGTCCAACCTGGATGCCAAGCTCCGCGGCGCCACCCGGCGGGAGATCCTGCTGCTGCATAAGCGGCTGAAGGCCACCATGCTCTATGTCACCCACGACCAGACCGAGGCGCTGACCCTGGCTGACCGGATCGTGTGCATGTCCATGGGCCATGTCCAGCAGGTGGGTACGCCCCTGGAGCTTTACGATGAGCCTGCCAACCTGTTCGTCGCCAGCTTCATCGGCCTGCCGCCCATGAACTTCTTCGATGTCACCGTGAAGGGCGACCGGCTGGAGGGCAGCGGCTTTGCCTGCAGCCTGACGGAAGAAGAGCAGCAGACGCTGAAGGGGTATCAGGGCAAAGAGATCACCCTGGGCGTCCGCCCCGAGAATATCTCCGAGGGCAGCGACCTGACCGTCAAGGTCTTCTCCAACGAAAACCTGGGCATGAGCACCCTGGTGCACGGCCATATGGGCAGCGGCTGCAGGATCACCGCCAAGCTCCGGGGCTGGAAGGACTACAAAGAGGGTGACACCGTCGGTATCTGCTTCGACCGGAAGCATTTCTTTGACAAGGAAACCACCAATGCCATCCGGAAGGAGGAAGCGAAATGAACGAAATGCTCCGCAAGATCATCGTCTCGCTGAAGCGCAAGCCCCAGACCATCGCCATGCTTTCTCTGGTGATTGCATTTCTGATCTACTCCATGAATCTGACGTCCATTTCCAATACCACCGCCAAGATTCAGGGAAGCGGCATGGGCCTGTGCGGCTTTGCCACCATGCTGCTGTCCATCCTGTCCTTTGTCTGCTTTCTCAATGCCTTCCCCTACCGCAAAAAGGTGAATGTGCCCATGCTGGCGCTGATGTTTGTGATGTTCGCCATCATCATCTTCTGCGACGGCTTTTATATGCGGGCCATTCAGTATGCCGTGAACAGAGCGGATAACCCCATCGCCATCACCGACACCACGGCCTATATCAGCAAGGCCCTGGGCATCCTGAAGACCCACATCGCGGCCCTGGGCGTGACCATCGTGCTGATCGTGCTGATGCCCGTATACAAGAAATGGCTGCGCAGCATCAAGACCTCCGTTGAGGTGGAAGACAACGGCCAGCTGGACGCCATCGAAATCGAAGAATAATCCCCTGACATGGAGGCGTTATGCCTCCATGTTTGATAAGCGGAGAAATGCATAATTCATTGCGTGGCGAAATATGGAATGCACCCAAAATAACGCACAATCCCTTGTAGGGGAGGCTATCAGCCTCCCGCCAGGTGGCTGTTTTTGCGTGCTCGGTTGAATGGTATTGCGTCAGACACCGTGCGGATTCGCCCAACGCACAAAATACAATCGGGTGATACCGCGCGGGAGGATGATATCCTCCCCTACAGAGGCTCAGAAAGGTTTTACAATCGCAAAAATGGGAAAAAACGAAAAAAATACTCTCCAGCGCTCCACAAGGCAGCTGCGGGAGATTTCGGATTACTATAAACTCAATACCAAGGCCGTGGAGGATCTGGTCACCGCCAACAAGGAAAATTCCCCGGAGGTACCCGAGGAGGAGCTGAAAAAGTATCGCTCCAGGTCCGGCATTCACCTGCCGGCATGGCTCAAGGCGGTGCTGCTGAAGGCCTGGTTTGCAGGGATGGTGTGCTTCTTTATCTTCTGGGGCCTGGGCACCTACCTGCCCAATATGCTGGATATGCTGCTGGTCTTCGGCGCGGCCCTGGGCATCGTCACGGACCTGCTGCTGAACAATATTTTCCGCTTTTTTGAGGAGACTCCGGGGGCCAATGACCGCTGGATGCTGCTGCCCAAGCGGACGAACCTTAATTTCTTCGGCAACATCCTCTATGGCTATGTGCTCCTTTTCTGCGTGTTCATGCTGTATCAGATCATCAACGGCATCCTCGCGGCGGTGACGGGGGCAGCGGATACCGTTCCCCTCGGTGTGGAGCCCATCCTCTTCGGCACCTTCTATATGGGCTTTGATATGCTGTTCATCGGCATGAAGCATCTGCTTCAGAGAATCTACCGCGATGCCATTTCCCAGGAAAGAAAGGACAAGTCCCTATGATTGAAATTCGTGCCATCACTCCCGTTTCCGCCTGCTTTGAGCTGCGCAACGATGCACCCTACTATGCCCCCCAGAGCTATACCATCTGCCTGAATGGCGAAATGGTGCGCTCCGGGGATACCAATGTGTTCTCCGTATTCTCCCTGCGCCCCGGCGCGGACTATACCCTGAAGCTGTGCTACGCCGACGGCAGCTTTGAGGAGCTTGCGTTCACCACGAAAAAGGTCACCTGCGGCGTCAGCGTGAAGGACTTCGGCGCGGTGGGCGACGGCGTGACGGATGATTCCGATGCCATCCAGACCGCAGTTCATTTCCTGCCCAAAGGCGGCCTGCTCCATTTTCCGGAGGGCACCTATCTGACCCGCCCCGTGGCGCTGAAGAGCCACATCACCCTGGAGCTTGCCGAAGGAGCCAAGCTTCTGGGCACCACGGACAGAAGCCAATATCCCACCCTGCCCGGTGAGATTGCCGACCTGTACACCGGGGAGTCTGTCCATTATGCCGCGTGGGAGGGCAATGTGGTTCCTTCTTATCAGGCGCTGATCTGCGCGGAGTATGCCGAGGATATCACCATCGTCGGCCCCGGCACCGTGGACGGCAATGCCCAGAACAGCGACTGGTGGCAGGTGTTCCGAACCCTTCCCACCGCCCGTCCCCGGCTGTTCTTCTTCAACCGCTGCAGCGGCATCACCGTCCATGGCGTGACGGCACAGAACTCCGCCGCGTGGCAGTTCCATCCCTACTTCTCCCAACACATCGGTCTGTATGACATCTTCATCCAGGCTCCCAAGGACAGCCCCAACACCGATGCCATCGACCCCGAGTCCTGCGACTATGTGGAGATCATCGGCTGCCGGTTCAGCGTGGGCGACGACTGTATTGCCATCAAGTCCGGCAAGATCGACCTGGGCCGGAAGTACAAGCAGCCCGCCGACCACCACACCATCCGCAACTGCCTGATGGCCTTCGGCCACGGCGCCGTGACATTGGGCAGCGAGATCGGCGCAGGCGTCAGGAACCTGTCCGTCTCCCAGTGCTGGTTCCAGGGCACCGACCGGGGACTGCGGATCAAGACCAGAAGAGGCCGGGGCGAGGACTGCGTTCTGGACAACATTCTCTTTGAGAACATCCGCATGGAGGGTGTGCTGACTCCCTTTGCGGTGAATATGTGGTACAACTGCTGCGACCCCGACCGGTTCAGCGAATATGTCTGGTCCCGGGAGCACCTGCCGGTGGACGAGCGCACCCCCCATCTGGGCAAATTCACCTTCCGCCGCATCCGCTGCACCGATGTGCAGGTGGCGGCCTGCTACATCGACGGCCTGCCCGAAATGCCCATCGACGAGGTGGTCTTTGAGGATGTGTCCGTCACCTATCTGCCCGATGCCAAGCCTGGCAAGCCCATCATGAAGAATTTCGCCGAGGAAGAATGCAAACTGGGCCTGTACCTGGACAACGTGCGCAGAATCCGCACCAGAAACGTCACCGTGGAGGGCTGCGACGGCCCGAAGCTGATTGCCGACCACTATGAGGAGCTGGATGCTCCCGACTTTGCGGAGGGATAACATGTACGCAAAAATCGATGCTTATATTGACCGCCTGATCCGGGAATCCACCCCGGAGCGCACCATCTGGAACATTGAGACCATCCGCCAGGGAAAGAGCGCCAGCTGGAATTACATCGACGGCTGCATGATCACCGCGCTTCTCGGCATGGCGGAGATCACCGGCGAAGAAAAATTCTTCCGCTTTGCGGAGCAGTTCATCGACGCCTACATTCTGGACGACGGCACCATCCGCACCTACAAGCCGGAAAAATGCAATCTGGACGACATCAACGAGGGCAGAGTGCTGATCCCGCTGTACAAAGCCACCGGCAAGGAAAAATACCGGAAGGCGGCGGACCTCCTGCGCCGTCACCTGGAAAACCAGCCCCGGACCTTCGAGGGCAACTTCTGGCACAAGGCCATCTACCCCAACCAGGTCTGGCTGGACGGCATCTACATGGCCCAGGTGTTCTATGCCTCCTACGAGCGCGCGTTTGGCAGCGGCGACTTCTCCGATATTGTCAGCCAGATCACCAACGTCCGGGCAAGGATGTTCGATGAAGAGAAAAAGCTCTATTACCATGGCTACGACGCCAGCAGAACGGCCTTCTGGGCAGACCCTGTCACGGGACTGTCGAAGAATTTCTGGCTGCGGAGCATCGGCTGGTTCTCCGTTGCCCTGGTGGATCTGCTGGAAATCGTCACCGGAGAGGGAAGGGAGAAGCTGGCAGCGATTTTTGCCGAGCTGATGGCAGGCATCGCCCGGTACGCTGATCCCGAAACCGGAATGTATTATCAGGTTCCCGACCAGGCCGGCCGGGAGGGCAACTACCTGGAGACCAGCGGCAGCTCCATGATCGCCTATGCCATGCTGAAGGGCGCGCGGCTGGGCGTCCTCGACAAAGAATATGCCGCCAAAGGCCGGAAGACCTTCAGCGGCATTGCGGATACTTATCTGTCCTTCCGGGGCGACGAGCTGAACCTGGGCGGCATCTGCCTGGTGGCAGGCCTGGGCCCGGAGAACAACCCCCGCCGGGACGGCTCCTATGAATACTATATCTCCGAGCCGGTGGTGGAGAACGATGCCAAGGGCGTTGCCCCCTTCATTCTCTGCTATACGGAGATCAAGCGGCTGTGACGAACCGTCACGGTTCCAGAATAATCTTCACGCTGTCCTCGTCGGGGATGTCCCCGTCGGTCAGCGTCCTCTGGGATTCCAGATAGAAGCTGGGCGCCACGCCGAATTTCTTCTTGAACATCCGGGAGAAGTACAGCGGCTCCCGGAAGCCGCACATATGGGAGATTTCGGCGATGTTGTTGCTGTCGGAATAGCCGTAGGACAGCATGTCCGCGGCGGTCTGCAGCCGCTTATCGCTGAGGTACTTGTGGGGCGTCTCCCCCAGCTCCTTTTTGAAGAGCTTGCGCAGATAATCATAGCTGAAGGGGAAGGACTGGAGGTACTTGTCCAGCTCGTAGTTGCAGTCCTGATAGTTCTGGATGATGTTGTTTTCGATCTCCTCCACCACCCGGCTCAGGGGCTGGGTCTTGTGGTAGCAGGTCATGTAGCAGAAGATCAGATCCCCATAGGGCAGCAGCAGGATGCGCCTGCGGTCCGGGTCGCCGTTGAAATGCACATAGGCGGCGTTGAAGGCCTGCAGGATGAACTGGTTGCTGTCGTCCTGGATGATCACCGGCGATTTGAAGGCCAGCGCCGTGTCTGTCATGTTGATGTGGATGTTGGTGAAGCCGTCCCGGCTGATGTTGGAATGGGGCACAAGGGGCGGGATCACCACAATGTCCCCTTTCTGATAGGACAGCTCCGCACTGTCGAAGCAGAGCGTTCCGGTTCCGCCGGTACAGTAGATCAGCTCCCAGGAGCTGTGGGCATGGCGGGTGACGGACATGGTCAGCAGATGTTTTCCTGCATAAATGATATTGTTCATACAATCATCCCTCCTTGCGGTGGCGGTTTGTATAGAACCAGTATAACAAAATACGACCAAATTGTCCATGTTCATTGTGCCGAAAAACGGGCAGGCAAGTTATGGAAAACGTGGATAAGGCATCCGCCGGCGGCAACAGCGGGGCACGATACCGGCCCGGACGGAGAAAAATCCGTTTTGTGTATAAATTCAGCCCAATTTGGTGTGGTAATCGGCAAACAGGTCATTTATACTTACCTTGTGATTATTGTGCTTTTTTGGACATTGAGCGCTGAAGAAGTTGGATATTTTAACGATTGTCAAAGGGGGCACTTATTTTGGCATATTTAACTTTGAAGGACGTAAATAAAATCTACCCCAATGGTTTCCATGCCGTGCACGATTTCAATCTGGAGATCGAGAAGGGCGAGTTCATTGTGTTCGTCGGTTCCTCCGGCTGTGGTAAGTCCACCACGCTGCGGATGATCGCGGGTCTGGAGGAGATCAGCAAGGGCGAATTCCTGATCGACGGCAAGCGTGCCAACGAGCAGGGCCCCCGGGAGCGCGGCATTGCCATGGTGTTCCAGAGCTATGCCCTGTATCCCCATATGACGGTGTATGATAACCTGGCCTTCGGCCTGACGCTGCAGGGCGTGGATGAGGACGTCATCGAGGAGAAGGTCAAAAAAACCGCCAAAGTGCTGGGCCTGACGGATTACCTGGACCGGATGCCCCGGGCGCTTTCCGGCGGCCAGCGGCAGCGCGTGGCGGTGGGCCGTGCCATCATCCGCAAGGTGGGCGTGTTCCTGATGGACGAGCCCCTTTCCAACCTGGATGCCAAGCAGCGCGTCACCATGCGCTCCGAGATCACCCAGATCCACCGGGAGACCGGCGCCACCACCATTTATGTCACCCATGACCAGACCGAGGCCATGACCATGGCAGACCGCATCGTGGTCATGAAGGACGGCTATATCCAGCAGGTGGGCACCCCCCGGCAGCTTTACTTCGAACCGGCCAATGTCTTCGTTGCGGGCTTCATCGGCGAGCCGCCCATGAACTTCGTCAGGGGCACCGTGCAAAATGGCGCCATCCGGTTCGGCGACACCACTTTGGATTTGAGCCATAAGCTGGGCGCGGACGTGAAAAAATATGAGGGCAAGCCAATTGTCTTCGGCTTCCGCCCCGAGGCCATTGTGCTGGGCGCGCAGAAGGATGCCTATGTGGTTGACTGCACCGTGGAGCTGACGGAAATGCTGGGCGACAACACCAATGTCTACATCAATGTTCAGGAGGATAAGGCCATCCTGAAGGTCGATCCCCATGATACCCCGGAGATGGATGCGCAGATCACCTTCTCCATCCCCTATGACAGCGTCTACCTGTTTGACGGCGAAACCGAAAAAGTTTTGAAATAAAGGAGTTTTTGTAAATGGATATTCGTTATTCCGCACACCCAAGGGATGTGGCCCGCTACACCACCGAGGAGCTGCGCAGGGAGTTCCTGATCACCGGCCTTTATAAGGCCGACGAAGTTGTCTGCGTCTACAGCCATGTGGACCGTATGGTCACCTTCGGCTGTATGCCCGTCCACGAAGTGGTGCCCATCGACAAGGGCCTGGATGTCTGGGGCAATTTCGGCACAAAGTATGTGCTGGAGCGCCGGGAGATCGGCATCTTCAACCTGGGCGGCTCCGGTGTGATCTGTGCCGACGGCACAGCGTACAAGCTGGGCTACAAGGACTGCCTGTACATCACCATGGGCACCAAAGAGGTCACCTTCGCCTCCGACGATGCAGCCAATCCCGCCAGATTCTACATGGTCTCCGCTCCCGCCCACTGCGCCTACGAGACCAGGCTCATCACCATCGCCGAGGCCGCCAAGCGCCCCCTGGGCTCGCTGGAGACCTGCAACAAGCGCACCATCAACCAGTTCATCCATCCCTCCGTCCTGAAGACCTGCCAGCTGACCATGGGCATGACCGCCCTGGAGCCCGGCAGCAACTGGAACACCATGCCCAGCCATACCCACGAGCGCCGGATGGAGGTCTATACCTACTTCGAGATCCCCGAGAATCAGGTGGTCTTCCACATGATGGGCAAGCCCGACGAGACCAGACACATCGTCATGCAGAATTTCGATGCCGTCATCAGCCCCTCCTGGAGCATCCACTCCGGCGTGGGCACCAGCAACTACACCTTTATCTGGGCCATGGGCGGCGAGAATCAGGAATTCGATGACATGGATGTCATCGCCACCCCCGACCTGAAGTAAGGAGCGTTTCAAATGGCATTTGATATGAAGAGCTTTTCTCTGGAAGGCAAGGTGGCTCTGGTCACCGGCGCCGCCTACGGCATCGGCTTTGCCATCGCCGAGGCCTATGCCCAGGCAGGCGCAAAGATCGCCTTCAACTGCCGCGGACAGAAGCACATGGACGAGGCTCTGGCAGCCTACGCCGAAAAAGGCATCGATGCCAAGGGCTACTTCTGCGACGTGACAAAGGAAGACGAGGTGGCGCAGATGGTGGCGCAGATCGAGCAGGAGCTGGGCACCATCGACATTCTGGTGAACAACGCCGGCATCATCAAGCGCATCCCTATGATCGAGATGGAGTCCAGCGACTTCCGTCAGGTCATCGACATCGACCTGGTGGCCCCCTTCATCATGGCCAAGGCCGTCATCCCCGGCATGATCAAAAAGGGCCACGGCAAGATCATCAACGTCTGCTCCATGATGAGTGAGCTGGGCCGGGAGACCGTCTCCGCCTATGCCGCCGCCAAGGGCGGCCTGAAGATGCTCACCCGGAACATCTGCTCCGAGTACGGCCAGTACAACATCCAGTGCAACGGCATCGGCCCCGGCTACATCGCCACGCCCCAGACCGCACCGCTCCGGGAAATCCAGCCCGACGGCAGCCGTCATCCCTTCGACAGCTTCATCCTGGCCAAGACCCCTGCCAACCGCTGGGGCGACCCCGAGGATCTGGCCGGTCCGGCTGTGTTCCTGGCCTCCGACGCCTCCAACTTCGTCAACGGCCATGTGCTGTATGTGGACGGCGGCATCCTGGCCTACATCGGCAAGCAGCCCTGAATATGCATCCGGGAGTGCTCCGCGCTCCCGGATTTTTGATAGGAGAATGGTATGAAAATCGTCGAATTTACCGCCGAAGGGGCGAAGGTGAAAGGGTATCTGCACGAGGATCATGAGGCGCTGGTGGCCCATAAGGTGCGGCCGGCCCTGATCGTCTGTCCCGGCGGCGGGTATACGCATCTGTCTGCCCGGGAGGCAGACCCACCGGCTCTGGAATTCTTCACCATGGGCTATCAGGTGTTCATCCTCAGCTACAGCCTGGCCACCCCCGGCCTGCAGCCCCAGCGGGAGCTGGCATCAGCGGTGTCCATGGTTCGAAAACGCAGTGCCGAATGGCATATTGACCCGGAAAAGATCGCCGTCATGGGCTTTTCCGCCGGAGGCCATCTGGTGGCCAGCCTGGGCGCACTGTGGAACAATCCCCGGGCGGATCTGCCGGAAACCAGCCGGCCCAATGCGCTGATTCTGTGCTACCCCGTGATCACCATGGGAGAGCTGACCCACGAAGGCTCCCGGGATGTGATCACCGGCGGCTCGGAGGAGCTGCGGGAGCTGCTCAGTGTGGAAAACCAGGTCACGGCGGACTTCCCGCCCACGTTCCTGTGGCATACCGTGGATGATGGGTGCGTGCCGGTGGAGAACACCATGCTGCTGGCCCGGCAGCTGCAGAAAAATCATATTCCCTTCGAGTGCCACCTCTTCGCCCACGGCCATCACGGGCTGGCAAACTGCAACGTGGAGGTGGAAAGCCCCAGCCCCGAATGCCGCAGGTGGCTGGAGCTGAGCAAGACCTGGCTGAACAACCAATTCGCATTTGAACCTTGAAAAGCAGCGGAAAAGGAGGCAATTATATGGAGCATTTCAATCCCATCACCGGCATCGCCGACGGACAGAAGTTCATCACCTTTGGTGAGATCATGCTGCGCCTGACACCTCCGAACTACGGAAAGATCCGCGTGGCCAACAACTTTGAAGCGGGCTACGGCGGCAGCGAGGCCAACATTGCCCTGGCGCTGGCCAACCTGGGTGTGGACAGCACCTTCTTCAGCGTGGTGCCCAACAATTCCCTGGGCAAGAGCGCCGTGAGAATGCTGCGCAGCAACGATGTCCACTGTACCCCCGTGGTGCTCTCCACCCCGGAGGAGACCCCCACCCACCGCCTGGGCATCTACTATCTGGAAACCGGCTACGGCGTCCGGGCCAGCAAGGTGACCTATGACCGGAAAAACAGCGCCATCACCGAGTATGACTTCTCCGCCGTGGACATCGATGCGCTGCTGACCGGCTTCGACTGGCTGCACCTGTCCGGCATCACCCCCGCCCTGAGCAAGAACTGCGCCGACTTCCTGCTGAAGCTCATGCAGCGGGGCAAGGAGCTGGGCCTCACCGTCAGCTTTGACGGCAACTTCCGCAGCCTGCTGTGGACCTGGGAGGAGGCGAGGGATTACTGCACAAAGTGCCTTCCCTATGTGGATGTGCTCTTCGGCATTGAACCCTACCATCTGTGGAAGGACGAAAACGACCACAGCAAGGGCGATGTGAAGGACGGCCTTTCCATGCACCCCAGCTATGAGGCCCAGGACGAGGTGTTCTCCAAATTTGTTGCCAGATACCCCAACCTGAAGTGCATTGCCCGGCATGTCCGCACCGCCCATTCCGGCAGTGAAAACAGCCTGAAGGCCTTCATGTGGTACGACGGCCATACCTTCGAGAGCAAGCAGTTCACCTTCAACATCCTCGACCGGGTGGGCGGCGGCGACGCCTTCGCCAGCGGTTTGATCTATGCCTACATGAACGGCTATAAGCCCATGGACATGGTGAACTTCGCGGTGGCCTCCAGCGTCATCAAGCACACCATCCACGGCGACGGCAACATCACCGACGATGTGGACAGCATCCGCAACCTGATGAACATGAACTACGACATCAAGCGATAAAACAACTCCCACCCGATTTCCTGGGTGGGAGTTATCATAGGTTTGTCAGTGATACGGTACAATGGTCAACCAAAAACCTATGGCAACACCGCATAATGGGGCAAGGAGATTCGGCAAGAGATTTTGACCCAAGCGAAAGTATGGAAAATGCGGGAATACTTTGTGTATTTCCCATTTTTCATACTGCACGATTGGGGGAAAAGATCTGCCGAAGCCCGCAGTACCCATTATGCGGTGTTGCCCTATATTTCGTAGGGGCGTGGTCAGAAAAACGCCCTGCGGACAGTGCAATAAAACGCAATTCGGCTATCGGTTTTCATAAGCAGGACGTGAAATTGTAATTTATCGCACTGGCGCGGCAGCGCCCTTGGCTCTCCCTTTGGGAGAGCTGTCAGCCGAACAGGCTGACTGAGAGGGTACTCCGTTGGATGGTTGGGCAGCGCCTATTGGAACGTGGGACCCTCTCAGACTGCCCCTATGGGGCAGCCAGCTCTCCCATAGGGAGAGCCAAGGTCGCTTCGCTCCGTAATATACCAGCCCCCGTGAATCATTGTCTGCCAAATTACACAACCTATTTTAGTTCCTGCTCAAGAGCGTCAAACTCCGGCGTGGAGAAAAATTCACCCAGCGTAATTCCCAGTCCGTCGCAGAGCATTTTAATGGTAATCAGTTTTGGATTCTGGCTTTTGCCGTAGAGAATGTTTTTGATGCTGGACGGCGGAAGCGCTGAAATGGATGCCAGCCGGTTGATGCTGATTTCCTGTTCGCCACATAATTGAAGAATCCGGTTTTTCACCGCAGTAATTGTGTCCACAAAATTGCCTCCCAAATTGTTTTTCCTTAGGATAAACAATTTGGTTGCACAATATAGGCTACGCATGCTACTATTAGGCTATACATAGCCTATAGGAGGGAATGAAATGCCTGCATGTACGTTTTTTGGACACAGGGATTGCCCGGACGCTGTAAAAGAGAAACTGCGGGAATCCATGACGGAATTGATAGAAAATCACAAAGTCGATCTGTTCTATGTGGGGCATCAAGGCAGGTTTGATTCCATGGCAAGAGCTGTTTTGCGGGAACTGAAGAAGAAATACCCGCAAATGGATTATGCTGTTGTACTGGCGCATTTTCCCGAAGGAAAAAAAGAATCAGACATCGTTTCAGACACCATTGTTCCGGAGGGACTGGAATTTGTCCATCCCCGATATGCCATTTCCTGGCGTAACGAATGGATGCTGAAACGGTCTGATTATGTAATAACCTATATTACCCACGATTGGGGCGGGGCAAACCGCTATGCACAGAAGGCAATACGGCAACGCAAAAGTGTTATCAATCTTGCGGAGTTTTGATAGCGCATGCTCCGCCAATCGCAGCGAATGGGGCAATTATTTACGCCTACAGGACGGTGCACTTTTCCTTGGGCAGCTTTTTTGTCAGCAGTTCCCACAGCGTATCCGGATCTTCCATGCAGGTGTGGGGCAGAATCAGCGCCCGCTGGGGTGTGAGATACAGGTAGGTGGCGGTGAGATTCCGGTAGACGTGGTGGACGGATTTCCATTCGTATTCCAGAGTCTCCCGGCCGTTCTCGGCGGTGATGCCCTTCTTCCTGTCGCTGAGGGTGACGGTGTAGACGTGCTGGGGACGGGTCAGACCCTGCTGCCGGATCTGGCGGTTTAATGAGGAAAAGAAGTAGGCAAAGTACAGGCAGGGAAGACCCAGCCCGATGGTCAGCAGCACATTGCCCAGGAAAACCGCGCCCCGGGTTCCCGCCCGGGTGTAGCAGATTGCCGCGCTGAGCCCCAGGATCAGGGCGAACAGCACAGGACCGCGCCACTGCTTCCGGCGGCGCAGCAAATCGAAAATGGTAAATCGGCGGAATTCCGCTCCGGATAAAAGCACTTCAATGGTCATGGGCTCGGCTCCTTGTAAAATATTAACAAAATCATACCACAACAATTGGCGAAATACAATGGCTGTTGTAAAAAAGAATTGATTATTTCACAAATAGCCCTTGCTTTTCTGTTCGTAATTTGGTAAAATTAGAGCCATGGAGGAATACGTTTGTGTTCGTTCAACTTGTAAAACATAGGAGGAAACAAAATGAAAAAGCTTATCTGCATTGTTCTGGCTCTGGTTATGGTTATGGGCCTGGCAATCACCGCTCAGGCTGACGACGTCGTGACCCTGGTCATGGCTGAGGTCAACCCCCTGGATACCATCGTTGGCAAGACCGATGCTTTCTTTGCCGAAAAGGTTGAAGAGCTGACCGGCGGCTCCGTGAAGATCGACCTGCAGGCCGCTGGCGTGCTGGGCTCCGAGAACGACGTTCTGGACGCCATCGCCAACTACGACGACTCCATCGATATCTCCCGTATCTCCGCGTTTGCTCTGACCACCTATGGCTGCCAGAAGGCTTCCCTGCTGTCCATCCCCTACACCTGGACCGGCCGTGACCACTTCTGGGCTTTCGTCGATTCCGATCTGGCTGCTGAGTTCCTGAACGAGCCTCAGGAAATCGGCCTGCCCCTGCGCGGCATCTTCTACGGCGAAGAGGGCTTCCGTCATTTCTTCACCCGTGAGCCCGTCGCCGGCATCGAGGACCTGAAGGGCCTGAAGCTGCGCGTCTCCAACGACCCCGTCATGGTGGGCATGGTCGAGGGCCTGGGCGCCTCCGCTACCCCCGTTTCCTTCGGTGAGCTGTACTCCGCCCTTCAGACCGGCGTGGTCGACGGCGCTGAGCAGCCCATTGCCAACTACAAGTCCAACGCCTTCCCCGAGGTTGCCAACAACCTGATCCTGGACGGCCACACTCTGGGCGCCATTCAGGTCGTCATCACCGACAGCGCCTGGGAGAAGCTGACCGAAGAGCAGCAGGCTGCCATCATGGAAGCCGGCAAGCTGGCTCAGGAATACAACCGCCAGCTGTCCCAGGGTGCTGAGGACGAGGTCCTGGAGCAGCTGAAGGCCGAGGGCTGCAACGTTGTGGAAGTTACCAATCCCGGTGACTGGGCTGCTGCCTGCGCCAAGGTTATCGAAGAGAACACCGCTTCTCAGGCTGACCTGTACGCCAAGCTGCTGGCTCTGGCTGAGTAATTTCTGATTTCCGCGAGGGTGCGGGGGAGTACCCCGCACCCTCGTCCTATATTGCTTGAAATTTACGCAAGAGAGGAGATTATTCATGCCCAAATTTTTTGAAACGCTGGATCGCGTCCGCCCGGTTTACGACTGGGTGTACAAGATCATCATGGTGGTCTGCAAGCTGCTGTTGGTTGCGGATATCCTGATCACCTCCTATGCCGTGGCCGGCCGGCTGATCGGCGGCATCCAGCTGCCCAATGGGGAATATCTGCGTCATGTGGTTTTCTTCCTGGATGATCCTTCCTGGTCCGAGGAAGTGGTGCTGACCCTGATGAGCTATATGGCCGTGCTGTCCGCCGCCCTGTCCATCCGCACCGGCAGCCACATCCGTATGACCGCCCTGGATCGTTATCTGCCCAAAAAGCTGCTCATGGTGCTGGACGTTCTGGCGGACATCGCCGTGATGGCCCTGGGCATCATCATGCTGGTGGTGGGCTGGTCCTTTGCCGCCAGGCAGAAGGGCAGCTTCATTTCTCTGCCCACCGTCTCCAAGTTCTGGATGTATCTGCCCGTTCCTGTTGCGGGAGCTGCCATGATCATCTTTGAAGTGGAATCCATTTACAACAACATCAAGAAGTTCTTCCTCAAGGAAGAAAAGGAGGTGCAGGCATAATGGATACCCAGTCCCTTGCGACTCTGGTTTTGCTGGGCAGCTTTGCAGCGATGATTTTGCTGCGCTTCCCCATTGCTTACGCCGTTGGCCTTTCCTCTGTGTTCTGCCTGCTGGCGCAGGGCAACTCCCTGGTTGCCCTTCCCCGTCTGCTGGTGAAGGGCATCAGCTCCTTCTCTCTGATGGCTGTCCCCTTCTTCATCACCATGGGCGTTCTCATGGGCTCCGGCGGTATTTCCGAAAAGCTCATCGCCCTGGCCAATTCCTGCGTCGGCTGGATGCGCGGCGGCCTGGCCATGGTCAACATCGTGGCTTCCTATTTCTTCGGCGGCATCTCCGGCTCCGCCTCCGCCGATACCGCATCCCTGGGCTCTCTGCTGATCCCCATGATGGTGGACGAGGGCTATGACTCCGACTTCTCCACCGCCGTCACCATCACCTCCTCCTGTGAGGGCCTGCTGGTGCCGCCCAGCCATAACATGGTCATCTATGCCACCACTGCCGGCGGCATTTCCGTGGGCTCCCTGTTCCTGGCAGGCTATCTGCCCGCCGGCGTCCTGGCTGTCTCCCTGATGGTTGGCTCCTACATCATCTCCGTCAAGCGCAATTACCCCAAGGGCGAGCCCTTCAACCTGAAGGTCTTTGTCAAGCAGCTGCTGACCTCCTTCTGGGCGCTGGCTGCCATCCTCATCGTGGTTGTGGGTGTCGTGGGCGGTATGTTCACTGCCACCGAGTCCGCCGCCATCGCCGTCATCTACTCCCTGATCGTCTCCGTGTTCGTCTATAAGGGACTGAACTGGAAGGGCGTGTGGAAGGCTCTGGACTCCTGCGTCAGCACCCTGTCCATTGTGATGATCCTGATTGCCACCTCCAGCGTCTTCGGTGACTGCCTGACCAAGCTGCACGTGCCCGATCTGGCCGCCCAGGCCATCACCGGCATCAGCTCCAACCCCATCATCATCGCCCTGCTGCTGAACCTGATCCTGCTGGTTCTGGGCTGCATCATGGATATGGCTCCCATCATTCTGAT